>JAJDVB010000208.1 GCA_022826345.1 Alphaproteobacteria bacterium | reverse complement strand
CGCTATGACAGGTATTCCCAACGGGCCCTGCCGCAGAAAGACATCTGGCTCCGGCCCCTCCGAAAAGACTGGAAACGAGCACTCAACCGATGACATCTCGATCCTCATCGCGCACCATCACCCGGTGACCGAAGGGATTCGGCAGCACCGTACAATCCCATGATCTTTCCACCCACACTGCGTCCCACGTTTGGACCAAGAATGGGTGAAACCGCACTGGAACGCAAGAGACCAATGTTCTACCTAACATACTGTTATCCAACTCTATACGGGAACGATACGGAATGGCCAAGAACCCATGGGAACGGACGCTCGCTCCGCTCGCTTGGCTCCGCGCCTTCGGCGCGCGGCGCAGTCGCGCCGTCCGGGCCTACCGGCCCGGCCCTCCACTAGTCCTACGCCTCGTTAGCCGCGGGCATCCGTGCGACGGAGATCGACCATCTAATCCTTCAGATCTTCCCAGAGCTCCTTCACCTTGGCGAAAAAACCTTCGGACTCGGGGCTGGTCGAGCGCGAGCCGCCCTGCTCGTTGAACTGCTTGAGCAGCTCCTTCTGGCGCTTGCTGAGGTTGACCGGCGTCTCCACCGCGACCTCGATGTACATGTCGCCGTGACCGGAGCCCCGCAGCGCCGGCATGCCCTTGCCGCGCAAGCGGAACTGGTGTCCCGACTGCGTGCCCGCCGGCACCGTGACCCGCGCGCGGCTGCCGCCAACCGTCGGCACCTCGACCGCACCGCCAAGCGCCGCCGTGGTCATCGGGATGGGCACGCGGCAGTGAACATGCTTGGCGTCGCGCTGGAAGATGGGGTGCGGCTCGACCGACAGGAAGATGTAGAGATCGCCCGGCGGGGCGCCGCGCGCGCCGGCCTCGCCCTCGCCGGCGAGGCGGATGCGGGTGCCGTCCTCGACACCCGTCGGGATGTTGACCGAGAGCGACTTCTCCTTCTGCACCCGGCCCGCGCCCCGGCAATTGGGGCAGGGGTCGGCGATGACCTGGCCCGCGCCCTGGCAGGTGGGGCAGGTCCGCTCGATGGTGAAAAAGCCCTGCTGCGCTCGCACCTTGCCCGCGCCGCCGCAGGTCCCGCAGGCCGAAGGCCGGGTGCCGGCGCGGGCGCCGGAGCCGCCGCAGGGCTCGCAGTTCACGGTGCCGGGGACACGGATCGTCGCCTGCTTGCCGTTGTAGGCGTCTTCCAGCGTGATCTCCATGTTGTAACGGAGATCCGCCCCGCGCGCCGGCTGCCGCCGGCCGCCACGGCGTTGGCCGCCCCCCATGAAGTCGCCGAACAGGTCGTCGAAGACATCGGCGAAGCTCGTGCCGAAGTCGAAGCCGCCCGCGCCGGGGCCGCCGCTCGCACCGTCGAAGGCGGCATGGCCGAAGCGGTCGTAGGCTGCGCGCTTCTCCTTGTCGGAGAGCACGTGGTAGGCCTCGGATATCTCCTTGAACTTCTGCTCGGCGGCCTGGTCATCCGGATTGCGGTCCGGATGGTACTGCATCGCAAGCTTGCGATAGGCCTTCTTGAGATCGTCCTCGCTGGCGTCGCGAGAGGCGCCGAGAAGGTCGTAATAGTCGGCCTTGGCCATGGCTCAGAGCCCCGGTCGCGCGTGGCCGAAGGCCCAACGGCCGTCGATGGACTCCGCGCCCACAGGAGCCGCCCGCCCCTGGCTCAGGAGGACGGCCGGTCCTTCTTGTCGTCGACCTCCTCGAAGTCCGCGTCGACCACGTTATCCCGCTCGCTGGCGGGGCCTTCGTCGGGGCCGGGTCCCGATGGCGGCTCGTCCATCGGCTGTGCGCCGGCCTCTGCGCCCTGGCTTGCCGCGTACATGGCTTCGCCGAGCTTCATCGCGCTCTGGCCCAGCAGCTCCATCTTGGCCTTGATCGCGTCCGCGTCTTCGCCGCCGAGCTCCTCGCGCAGCTCGGCGATCTGCGCCTCGATCCCGCCTCTGTCCGCCGGATCGATCTTGTCGCCGTGCTCGGACAGAGTCTTCTCGGTCGAGTGGATCAGCGCCTCGGCATGGTTGCGGGTCTCAACCAGCTCGCGCCGCTGCTTGTCTTCCTCGGCGTGGGATTCGGCATCGCGCACCATCCGTTCGATGTCGTCGTCCGAGAGGCCGCCGGAAGCCTGGATGCGGATCTGCTGCTCCTTGCCGGTCGCCTTGTCCTTGGCGGAGACGTTGACGATGCCGTTGGCGTCGATGTCGAAGGTGACCTCGATCTGCGGCATGCCGCGCTGCGCCGGTGGGATGCCCACCAGGTCGAACTGGCCGAGGAGCTTGTTGTCCGCCGCCATCTCGCGCTCGCCCTGGAAGACGCGGATGGTGACCGCGGTCTGCCCGTCCTCGGCAGTGGAGAAGACCTGGCTCTTCTTGGTCGGGATCGTGGTGTTGCGATCGATCAGCCGCGTGAACACGCCGCCCAGGGTCTCGATCCCGAGCGAGAGCGGGGTCACGTCGAGCAGCAGCACGTCGGTCACGTCGCCCTGCAGCACGCCAGCCTGGATGGCGGCGCCCACGGCCACAACCTCATCCGGGTTGACGCCCTTGTGGGGCTCGCGACCGAAGAAATTCTTCACCACCTCGACCACCTTGGGCATGCGGGTCATGCCGCCGACCAGGATGATCTCGTCGATCTCGCCGGCGGACAGGCCCGCATCCTTGAGCGCCGCCCGGCAGGGCTCGATGGTGCGCGTGATGAGGTCATCGATCAGCGCCTCGAGCTTGGCCCGCGTCACCTTCATCGCGAGGTGCTTGGGCCCGCTCGAGTCGGCCGTGATGAACGGCAGATTGACCTCGGTCTGCATCGCGCTCGAGAGCTCGATCTTGGCCTTCTCCGCCGCCTCCTTCAGGCGCTGGAGCGCGAGCTTGTCCTCGCGCAGGTCGATGCCGTGCTCCTTCTTGAACTCGTCGGCGAGGTAGCCAAGGAGCCGCATGTCGAAGTCCTCGCCGCCGAGGAAGGTATCACCGTTGGTGGACTTGACCTCGAAGACCCCGTCGCCGATCTCTAGGATCGAAATATCGAAGGTGCCGCCGCCCAAGTCGTAGACCGCGATCGTGCCGCCGCCCTTCTTGTCGAGGCCGTAGGCGAGCGCGGCGGCGGTAGGCTCGTTGATGATGCGCAGCACCTCGAGGCCCGCGATCTGGCCCGCGTCCTTGGTGGCCTGGCGCTGGGAATCGTTGAAGTAGGCGGGCACCGTGATGACCGCCTGGGTGACCGGCCCGCCGAGGAAGGCTTCGGCGGTTTCTTTCATCTTCTGCAGCGTGAAGGCGGAAATCTGGCTCGGCGAGTAGTTGTCGCCCCGCGCCGTAACCCAGGCATCGCCGTTGCCGTGATTGACGATCTGGTAGGGCACCATCTTCATGTCCTTTTGCGTCATCGGGTCCTTGAAGGGCCGCCCGATGAGGCGCTTGATCGCGAAGATGGTGTTTTCGGGGTTGGTGACGGCCTGTCGCTTGGCCGCCTGGCCGACCAGGCGCTCGCCGTCGTCGGTAAACGCGACGATCGAGGGCGTCGTGCGCGCGCCCTCCGCATTCTCGACCACCCGCGGGTCCTTGCCTTCCATAATGGCCACGCAGGAATTGGTCGTGCCCAGGTCGATACCGATTACCTTGCTCATGTCTCGTCCCTATTGTCAGCAGGCCCGAACGACCACGTCATGCATCGTTGCGCGCCCCATGTCCTCTGCCCCATGCTTCATGCTCATGGGGCCTCCCTCGCGACGGGCATCCGCCGCGCTCAATGGTCAATATGGGTGCGGATTTGCACCCTGCAAGCGTCCAGAACGGTGCTTCCGCAGGCTCATGAGGGCGCATCCGCGCCGTCCACCCCGGCTTCGGCCTCAGCCTCGGCCCCGGCTTCGGCCTCGTCGTCCGCCGCCGGCTGAGTGCCGCCCTTGGCCACGCCCACCATCGCCTCGCGCAGCAGGCGGTCGCCGATCCTGTAGCCCGTCTGGAAGACCTGGACGACGGTGCCGTCCGGCTGGTCCGTCTCCGCGGTCTCGAACAGAGCCTGGTGCAGGTTGTAGTCGAACTTCTCGCCCAGCGGGTCGATCTTGGTGATGCCGTGGCGCCCCAGCGCCGTCTCGAACTCCCGGGCCGTCATCTCGATGCCCTCGGCGATCGCCTTCACCGCGTCGTCGCTCTCGCGCCGCTCGGCGGGAATACTCTCCAGTGCGCGGCCCAGGTTGTCGGCGACACCCAGCAGGTCCTGGGCGAAGCGCGAAATCGCGTAGTTGCGTGCGTCGTCCACGTCCTTCTTGGCCCTGCGCCGCGCGTTCTCGGCATCGGCGAGGGCGCGCAGGAGCTGGTCCTTGAGTGCTGCCTCGCCGTCCTCCGCCTCGTCCTCCTCGGCGTCGGCAATCTCTTCGGCCTCGGCAGACTCAGGCTCGTCGGTATCTTCTGCCCCCGCGGTGGTGGGGCTTTCCCGCTTTGCGTCCTCAGCCGCGGCCGTTTGGCCGGCCTCGGCCGCGTCGCTCTTCTCTGTGGCTTGGGCGGCTGCGGTTTCAGGCTTCGCCTGTTCCGGCTCGGCCCGTTCGGTCTCGTCCTGCATGGTCTCCTTCGTTCTCTTTCGCGCCCACGGCCGCCGTCGCTCCGAGCGCGACGTGCCCTCGCTCACCCGAGCACCCGGCCGATGACCGCGGCGGTGTGATCGACCATCGGGATGATGCGGCCGTAGTTGATGCGGGTGGGGCCGATCACGCCGATGGCTCCGATGAAACGCGCTTCGGAATCGCGATAGGGCGCGACCACCATGGAGCAGCCGGTGGAGGCGAAGAGCGTGCTTTCCGCACCGATGAAAATCTGGACCCCATCCGCGCCTTCGGTGCTTTCCAGCAGCCGGATGAAGTCGTTCCTCTCCTCAAGCGCGTCGAACAGCTGCCTGATCCGTTCGAGATCGGCGAGCGCCGTGACATCTTCGATCAGGTTGGCCCGGCCGCGCACGATGAGGCTGCCATGCTCGCGCGCTCCGTTCGCCCACTCGGCGATCCCGGCTTCGACGACTCGGGCGGTCAGGTCGTCGAGCTGGGCCCGGTGCTCCTCGATCTCGGTGCGGATTTCGTCGCCGAGCTCGGCGAGGGTGCGGCTGGCAAGCCGCGCGTTCAGGTAGTTGGTGGCGCGGCTCAGGTGCGATTGGGTCATACCGGGCGGCACGTCGATGACCCGGTTCTCCACCAGCCCTGTCTCCGTCACCATGACCGCGAGCGCGCGCCCCTGGCTGAGACTCACGAACTCCACCTGGCGGCACGGCACATCGGCCTTGGGCGCGAGCACCAGCCCGGCGCAACCCGAGAGGCCGGAGAGCGCTTCCGTGGTCTCGGTCAGCATCTCCTCCACCGTGCGGCCCGCCGCCCGGCACTTGCCCTCGATGCTGGCGCGCTCGTCCTCGGTGAGCCGGCCCAGTTCCAGCAGGCCGTCCACGTAGATGCGCAGGCCCAGCTGGGTCGGCAGCCGCCCTGCAGAGACATGTGGCGCATAAAGCAGGCCGGCGTCCTCCAGATCGGCCATGACGTTGCGCACGGTCGCGGGCGAGACGGGGTTGGAGAGCCGGCGCGAGAGCGTGCGCGAGCCCACCGGCTGCCCGGTTTCCATGAATTCCTCGACCAGCCGGCGGAGCACCTCCTGCGAGCGGTCGGTCAGTTCGCGCAACACCTTGCAATCTCGTCCTTATGGTGGGCGGCCTGAATGTAGTGAGCGCCCTTTGGAGCGTCAACGCCGGCCCCGGCATTGTTTTTGGCCGCCATCAGCACTATCATACGGGTGCGAAACGACTGATGGACGGGCCACGCCGCACCGCACGCACGACGATGGCGGGAGCGGCGGCTCCGGCATGAACGCCGGGAGCAGCAGGCGTGTCCGGTGAGTCTACACCTCGAAACCATGGAACGAGTCCGATGCGGCAGCCGCCTACCATCGAGCCGATCGACCCCGCCGTGATGCGGTCCGTCACCAGACGAGACCGCCACGCGCCGGCCGGCGGCCCCTGTTCGGCGCGGCGCCGTATCGCGTTCCCGCGGACGCGCTTACGGGAGGCCGAGGCCCCCGCGCGCTCCCGGACGGAGAAAACACAACAATGGCCAAACGAATGCTCATCGACGCCAGCCACGCGGAAGAGACCCGCGTGGTCGTGGCGGACGGAACACGCCTAGAAGAATTCGACTTCGAATCGGCTGCCAGGAAGCAGCTCAAAGGAAACGTCTATCTCGCCAAGGTCATGCGCGTGGAGCCCTCGCTCCAGGCGGCATTTGTCGACTATGGCGGCAATCGCCACGGCTTCCTGCCCTTCAACGAAATCCACCCCGACTACTACCAGATTCCGGTCGCGGACCGGGAGGCGCTCTATGCCGAGCAGGAGCAGGCCGACGACGCGGAGGAGCCGGCCGCAGCAGCGGCCGACGAGGCAGACGGTGAGGCGCCACCCCAGGCCGCCGATGGCCAACCCGAGCTGGCGGACGCCCCCGAGGCGGCCCAAGCGGCAGCCGATGAGAACGGTGCGACAG
Organism: Alphaproteobacteria bacterium; assembly: GCA_022826345.1. The sequence continues at coordinate 36,268 of JAJDVB010000208.1, read as the reverse complement.
AGGACGTAGCGGCGGCCAATGGCGGCAATGGCGACACCGATGACGGAGCCACCGAGGGCGGCGCCGACGACGGCAACGGCGGCAGCAACGGCGATGCCAGTGCAAACGGCGATGTCGAGGTCATGGGCGGGGACGAGCTGGACGACCTGGAGCGCCGGCGCCTTCAGGCCAGCCGCTCGCTGCTCAGCCGCCGCTACCGCATTCAGGAGGTCATCAAGAAGCGCCAGATCCTGCTGGTGCAGGTGGTCAAGGAGGAGCGCGGCAACAAGGGCGCGGCGCTCACCACCTATCTCTCGCTCGCCGGGCGCTACATCGTGCTCATGCCCAATGCGATCCGGGGCGGAGGCATCTCGCGCAAGATCGTCAACGCCGACGACCGGCGGCGCCTCAAGAAGATCATGGCCGATCTCGACATCCCAGCGCGCATGGCGGTCATCGTGCGGACCGCCGGGCTCTCGCGCTCGAAGACGGAGATCAGGCGCGATCTGGAATACCTGCTGCGCCGCTGGCAGAACATCCGCGACCTCACGATGGAATCGATGGCGCCCTGCGTCATCAACGAGGAGGCCAACCTCATCCGCCGCTCGATCCGCGACCTCTACACGCGCGACATCGAGCAGATCCTGATCGAGGGGGACGAGGGCTACAAGACCGCAAAGACGTTTATGAAGACCATGATCCCGAGCCACGCCTCTCGCGTGAAACCCTATCGGGACCGTATTCCCCTCTTCGTTCGCTATCAGATCGAGAGCCAGCTCGATTCCATGTATGGCCCTGAGCTCCAGCTCAAGTCGGGCGGCTACCTGGTCATCAACCCGACCGAGGCGCTGGTGGCGATCGACGTCAACTCAGGCCGCGCCACCAGGGAGCGCACGATCGAGGAGACCGCGCTCAAGACCAACCTGGAAGCGGCGGAGGAAGTCGCCCGCCAGCTCAGGCTGCGCGACCTCGCCGGGCTGATCGTCATCGACTTCATCGACATGGACGAGAACCGCAACCAGCGGGCGGTGGAACGCAAGCTGAAGGACGCAATGCGCGTCGACCGCGCGCGCATCCGCATGGGCCGGATCAGCCCCTTCGGGTTGATGGAGCTTTCGCGCCAGCGGCTGCGCCCGAGCCTGGTGGAAGCCAGCATGGAGCGCTGCGCGAGCTGCGCCGGCACCGGCGTCAGACGCTCGGTGGAGTCGTCCGCAGTCCACGCGCTCAGAGCCATCGAGGAGGAAGGGCTGCAGGGGCGGAGCGCCGAGATCCTGTTGCGCGTGCCGGCCGCCGTCGGGCTCTACATCCTCAACCGCAAGCGCCGGATGCTGGAGGAGATCGAGCAGCGCTACGCGTTCGCCGTCAGCTTCGAGCAGGACGACAGCCTCGTGCCGCCGAGCTACGCGATCGAGCGCATCGCGGCCCGGACCGCGCCGGTCGAGGAGCCTGCGGAGGAAGAGGCAGACGAGGCACCCCAGCGCGAGAGCAAGGCCAAGCAGGAGACCAAGGGCGAATCCGCGGAGCCGGCCAAGCGCCGCCGTCGGCGCCGGCGCAAGCCGCGCGGCGAGGGGGCGGAGGAAGCCCCTGCCGAGGCTGCGGCGACCGCGCAGGCCGAGCCGGCTCCGGCTGAAGCCAGGGCAGAGGCCGAGTCCGAGGAGGCGGTTACCGCCGGGGAGGCCAAGGCCGAGAAAAGCGAGGAGGCGCCCCGCGCCAAACGCCGGCGCCGCGGCCGGCGAGGCGGGCGCAGCCGCACCTCAAAGCAGCAGGAGCGGCAGGAGGAAGCGCGCGAGACCCCTAGCGGAGCGGTCGAGGAGACATCCGCGCCCCTTGCTGCCGAGGGAGACGCATCTCCCGCGTCTGCGGCCGAGGTCGAGGTCCCAGCGGCCCCTGCAACTCCCACCGCCGAAGAAGCGGCCACCCGCGCCAACGACGCGAGCGCGCCTGCCCCAGCAACATCCGAGCCTGAGCTTGAAGCGCCGCCGGCACCGGTGTTCGCACCGCCGGCGCCAGCGCCCTTGCCCGAGCCAGCGACCATCGATGGCCCGCAGGCGACCACAGCGAGTGGTAACGGATCGGACGACGCATCGCACCCGGAGGCCGTTGAGGTCCCCGACGGGAGCGAGGCTCCTCCGGTCGACGGCAGCGACGACGCGCCCACCGACGCGGCCGCGCCGGTGCTTCCGCCGGACGATATCGAGGGTGAGCGCCCCCGGCGGCGCGGCTGGTGGCAGCGCCTCGCCTCATCGTCGCGATAACGGACTCGCGTCCTGTTTCTGAACTTCGTGTGCCCGCGCGATTCCGCGTGATATGAGCCCGCGCGTGTTTCCGCGCGACGTGCGCAAGCCGTGACTGCGGTGAGAAGTCCGGCTTAGCGCTCCGCGCCGGGCCGGAGTGCCGGCAGGGGATCGCTGAGGAACGCTGGCACGTGATCGCCGAGCCCCGTCACCCGCTCGTCGTCGCGGTCGGGGGCGCTCTGCTCGGCTGCCCGGCGCGGGCTGCGGCCCTCGGCAGTATCCGTGTTTCGCTTCCGCTCCCGCTTGGGCTTGCTTTCGGCGGCTTCTGCGCTGCGCGTCCGCTTGCGCGGGGGTCGTTTCTCGCTTGTGCGGGGCTCCTCGCGACGCCTGCGGCCCCGGCGCGGTCGGCCGCGCTCGCGGGGGCTCGCATCGAGTTCGGCCGGCTCGCCGTCGGGGGTCGTGAGCGGGATCGCGGCATTGACGAGCGCCGCGATGGCGTCCACCGCCTCAGCTTCCTCATGCGTCGCCAGGGTGATCGCCCGACCCTCGCGCCCGGCCCGGCCGGTACGGCCGATGCGATGGACGTAGTCCTCGGGATTGTAGGGCACGTCGAAGTTGATGACGTGGGAGACGGCCTCGATATCGAGGCCGCGACCCGCCACGTCGCTGCAGACCAGCAGGTTGACCTCGCCCTCCTTGAACGCCGCCAGCGTCTCGGTGCGCCGGTGCTGCACCATGTCGCCATGCAGCGCGCGAGCGTCGAAGCCGTGGCGCTGGAGCGAGGCACTGACGATATCGACGTCCTTCTTGCGGTTGCAGAAGATCAGCGCGCTCTGCACCGCCTCGTCGCGGAGCAGGACACGCAGCGCGGCGCGTTTCTCTTCCACGTCTACCAGGATCATGGCGTGGCGCACGGTGCCGGCGACCGTCGCCGGTGGTGCGACGCTCACTTCCTTGGGGTTGATCAGGAATTCCTTGCCGAGCCTCTTGATCTCCGGCCCGAGCGTGGCGGAGAACATCAGCGTCTGGCGGATGCGCGGGAGCGTCTGGACGATGCGCTCGACATCGGGGATGAAGCCCATGTCGAGCATGCGATCGGCCTCGTCGATCACTAGCACCTTGACGCCGCCCAGCATGATCCGGCCTCGCTCGAACATGTCGATCAGGCGGCCGGGCGTGGCGATCAGAATGTCCGGGTCCTTGCCGAGCGCGGCTTCCTGCAGCGTGAACCCCTCGCCGCCGATGAGCAGCGCCTGGCGCAGGCTGTGGTTGGTGCCGTAGGTGGCGAAGTTGTCCGCGATCTGCTGCGCGAGCTCCCGCGTCGGCGCCAGGATCAGGCAGCGCGGCATGCGCGGCTTGCCGGTGCCCGCACTCAGGATGTCGATGATCGGCAGCGCGTAGGATGCGGTCTTGCCCGTGCCGGTCTGGGCGCAACCCAGCAGGTCGACGCCCCGCAGGACGAGCGGGATGGCCTTGTGCTGAATCGGCGTCGGCGCCTCGTAGCCGGCTCCGGCAACGGCGGCGAGCAGCGGCTCGCTCAAGCCGAGATCCGCGAATCCTTCATTCAATTCCACGAATTTTCCTCCGTTGCGGCGATCACGCCGCTCCCTGCAGGTCCTCGCGCGACTGCGCAGCCCGGGTGCCGGCGTGGCACCCAGCCGCATGTCGCGGACCCATAACGTGATGCAGGATTTGTTCGCTCCTTCACCGGCAGGCTGGCCTAGGGCGGCCGAGACAGAACCTGCCGACGGACTCGAATGCGGACGCGCGTGCGACGCGGCGTCCTCGGTCCGCGCCCCTCCTACCCTTGCCGTAGGCCAAGGTCAATCGCCTTATGCATAGCGAGAAGGATGCGCGCCCTCGGTACACCTTTTCGGTCGGAAATGTGTCAGCGGTAAGGCTGCGTCAGCGGTAAGGCTGCGGTTTCTGCCACTTCTCCGCTATAATACGCCCTGATTCGGCGACGATTCAGGGCCTCCCGCGAGCATGAAACTCACGATCGAACGCTCCACGCTTCTGAGCTCTCTGGCGCATGTGCAAAGCGTCGTCGAGCGGCGCAACACGATCCCGATTCTTGCCAATGTGCGCATCGACGCGCAGGGGGGCGACCGCCTGCGCCTCACGGCTACGGACATGGACCTTGCCGTCGTCGACGAGGCCGAGGCAGCCGTCGAGCAGGAGGGCGCGGTGACCACGACCGCGCTCACCCTTTACGACATCGTCCGCAAGCTGCCGGACGGTGCGCAGGTCTCGATGGCTCTCGACGGGAGCGACGGCGGACAGCTCGACGTGGTCTCGGGGCGCTCGCGCTTCCGTCTCTCGTGTCTGCCCATCGCCGAGTTTCCGGTGATGGCCGACGACGATCTGCCGTATTCCTTCGAGTTGCCGCGGGACCATCTGCGGCGCCTGATCGACAAGACCCGGTTCGCCATCTCGACCGAGGAAACCCGCTATTATCTCAACGGCATCCACCTTCATAAGGCCGAGGACCAGGAGGGCATCGCGCGGCTGCGCGCCGTCGCCACCGACGGCCACCGGCTCTCCTGTGCCGACGTGGCGCTACCCGAGGGGGCGGCGGACCTGCCGGCCGTGATCGTCCCGCGCAAGACTGTGGCCGAAGTGCGCAAGCTGATCGACGATGGCGATGAGCCGGTTTCCGTCGCGCTGTCCGAGACCAGGATCCGCTTCGAAGCTGGCGATGCCCAGCTCACCTCCAAGCTGATAGACGGCTCGTTCCCCGACTACGAGCGGGTGATTCCGCGCGGCAACCAGAACGTGATGACGGTGGCCAGCGGCAGCTTCGCCGAGGCCGTGGATCGGGTCTCCTCGATCTCCACGGACCGCTCCCACGCCATCAAGCTCTCCATCCGCTCGGGCGCGGTGACGCTCTCGGCCAACAGCCCCGATACGGGAACCGCGACCGAGGAGCTCGATGCCGAGTATGGCGCCGAGCCGCTCGATATCGGCCTCAACGCGCGCTACGTGCTGGACGTCGCCAGTCAGATCGACAGCGATTCGATCCGCTTCTTCTTCGGCGATGCCGGCTCGCCGTCGCTGGTGCGGGATACCGGCGATTCCGGCTCGCTCCACGTCATCATGCCGCTCCGAGTCTAGGTGTCCTCTCCAACCACACAGGCCGCGACCGGGCGGGCGGCACCGACGCCGGCGACCGCCCGCCATGCGCTGACCCGGCTTACGCTCGGCGACTTCCGCAGCTACCGCGCGGTACGCCTCGCCATGGACCCGCGACCGCTGGTGCTGACCGGCCCGAACGGCGCCGGCAAGACCAACCTGCTGGAAGCGGTCTCCTACCTCTCGCCGGGCCGGGGGCTCAGGGGCGCGCGGCTTGCCGATGTCGCACACGTGGCCGGACCGGGCGCAGGCCCCGCCGAGGCCTGGTCGGTTGCGGGTACGCTCAACGGCGATGGCGACGAGACCGCCCTGGGTTCCGGCTGGCGGGCGCCGGCCGAGGAGGGCGAGGCGGAACGCCGCACGGTCAGGATCGACGGCGCAACGGCGTCGGGGCCGGCGGCACTCGCCGAGCACGTCGGCATGGTCTGGCTCACGCCCTCGATGGACCGGCTGTTCTCGGGCCCCCCGGCGGACCGGCGGCGCTTCCTCGACCGGCTGGTTTTTGCCATCGACACCGGCCACGCCGCGCGGGTTCAGCGCTACGACCGCGCGCGCCGCCATCGCGCCCGGCTGCTGCGCACGGGCACCAGCGATGACGCGTGGCTCGGCGCCCTGGAGCGCAGCATGGCGGAGAACGCCGTGGCCATCGGTGCGGCGCGTCTCGATCTCGCCATGCGGCTCGAGCAATTCCTGCCTATCAATGCGGCGCCCTTCCCGAGGATCACGCTCGCCGCGGACGGGCTGGTCGAGCGCTGGCTCGCCGCCTCGCCTGCGCTCACGGTGGAGGAGCAGTTCAGGGAGCACCTCGCGGCAGGCCGCCGAACCGAGACCGAGGGCGGCACGGTGGACGGGCCGCAGCGGAGCGACCTGCTCGTCACCGACCGGGACCGCGGCATGGCGGCGGAACAATGCTCAACCGGCGAGCAGAAGGCCATGCTGATCGCGCTGATCACGGCCCATGCCCGCCTCGTGGCGCGCCAGCGCCGGTGCGCGCCGGTGCTGCTGCTCGACGAAATCGCAGCCCACCTCGACGAGAGCCGCCGGCGCGCGCTCTTCGAGATCATCCTCGATGTCGGCGCCCAGGCCTGGCTCACCGGCACCGAGCGGGACGTCTTCCGCCCCCTTGGCACGCACGCGCAGTTCTTCACAGTGCGGCCCGGCACGGTCGAAGGCGAGTAGAGCGCATGGCCGATCCCGCCCCGCGCGGCTCCGCCGCAGCCAAGGCTTACGGCGCCGAGTCCATCACGGTCCTGCGCGGCCTTGATGCCGTGCGCAAGCGGCCGGGCATGTACATCGGCGACACCGACGACGGCTCGGGCCTGCACCGCATGGTCTACGAGGCCGTCGACAACGCCGTGGACGAGGCCCTCGCCGGCTATTGCGAGCACATCCACGTGGTGCTCGGCGCCGATGGCTCGGCGTCGGTCAGCGACGACGGGCGCGGCATTCCCACCGACATCCACGAGGAAGAGGGCGTTTCCGCCGCCGAGGTCATCATGACCAAGCTGCATGCCGGCGGGAAGTTCGACCAGAGCACCTACAAGGTCTCGGGCGGGCTTCACGGCGTCGGCGTCTCGGTGGTGAACGCGCTCTCGGAGTGGCTGGAGCTCCGCATCCGCCGCGACGGCAAGGAATACGCCATGCGTTTCGCCGGCGGCGAGCCGGAGGCGCCGCTCCGCGGCACCGGCGAGACTGCCGAGCGCTCGGGCACGCGTGTGACCTTCCTGCCGTCGAGTCAAATCTTTACCAAGACGGAGTTCGATTTTGACGAGCTGGAGCACCGCCTGCGCGAGCTCGCCTTCCTCAACGCCGGCCTGCACATCACGCTCCGGGACGAACGCGCGGCCGAGCCCAGGCTCGCGACCTTCCACTACGAAGGCGGCACCGAGGCGTTCGTCGGCTACCTCGACCGCGCCAAGCAGTCCCTGGTCGGCAACGCGATCATGATCCGCGATCGCCGGGGCGACATCATCGTCGAAGCCGCAATGCAGTGGAACGACAGCTATCACGAGACGGTGCTCTGCTTCACCAACAACATCCGCCAGTCCGATGGCGGCAGCCATCTTGCGGGCCTCCGCGCGGCGCTGACCCGCGCGGTCAACGGCTACGCGACCCAGAGCGGCATCGCCAAGCGCGAGAAGGTGTCGATCACCGGCGACGACGCCCGCGAGGGGCTCACCTGCGTCCTCTCGGTCAAGGTGCCGGACCCCAAATTCTCGTCCCAGACCAAGGAGAAATTGGTGAGCTCCGAGGTCAAGCCGGTGGTGGAAGGGGTCGTCGGCGAGGGGCTCGGCCAGTGGCTGGAGGAGCACCCGACCGAGGCCCGCGCGGTCGTCGCCAAGGCGGTCGAGGCCGCAGCGGCGCGGGAGGCCGCACGCAAGGCGCGCGACCTGACCCGGCGCAAGAGCGCGCTCGAGGTCACGAGCCTGCCGGGCAAGCTCGCTGACTGCCAGGAGCGCGATCCCAGCCGCTGCGAGCTCTTCCTGGTCGAGGGCGATTCCGCAGGCGGCTCGGCGAAGCAGGCGCGCAACCGCCGCTACCAGGCGGTGCTGCCGCTGCGCGGCAAGATCCTCAATGTGGAACGCGCCAGGCTCGACAAGATGCTGAGCTCGGCCGAGATCGGCACCATCATCACCGCGCTCGGCACCGGGATCGGCTCAGAAGACTTCGATCTGGCGAAGCTGCGTTATCACCGCATCGTCATCATGACCGACGCCGATGTGGACGGCTCGCACATCCGCACGCTGCTGCTCACCTTCTTCTACCGCAACATGGAGGCGCTGATTCGCGCCGGCCACCTCTATATCGCCCAGCCGCCGCTCTACCGGGTGAAGCGGGGGGCGAGCGAGCTCTATCTGAAGGACGACCGCGAGCTCGAGGACCACCTCATCGCCGCCGGGCTCGAGGATGCGGTGTTGCGCTTCCACAACGGCGAGGAGCGCTCGGGCGCCGATCTGCGCACCATCGTCGACACGGCGCGGGATACCGCGGCGCTGGTCAAGGCGCTCACCCGCCGCGTGGCGCAGCATATCGTCGAGCAGGCGGCGATCGCAGGCGCGCTCAACCCGCCCGTCCTGACCGATCCAGAGATTTCGACCGACGCTGCGGCCTACATCGCTGGGCGGCTGGACGAGCTCTCGCCCGAGATCGAGCGGGGCTGGCAGGGGGAGGTCCACGACACGCCGGGGGGGCCGGCCTTCCGCTTCTCCCGCACGCTGCGCGACGTGACCGAAAGCCACATGATCGATCAGGTGCTGATCACGACGCCGGAGGCGCGGCGCCTCGATGCTTGCGCGGCGGCGCTGCAGGAGGTCTATAGCCACCCCGTCATGCTGCGGCGCAAGGAGATCGAGACCGAGGTCAACTCGCCGAGTGCGCTGCTGGAGGCGGTCTATGCGGCCGGGCGCAAGGGCCTCACCATCCAGCGCTACAAGGGCCTGGGCGAGATGAACCCCGAGCAGCTTTGGGAGACCACCCTCGACCCCGAGGTGCGGACCTTGCGGCTGGTGGAGATCAAACAGGCGCAGGAGGCGGAGGAAATCTTCTCCACCCTCATGGGCGAGGTGGTCGAGCCGCGCCGCGAGTTCATCCAGCAGAACGCGCTCAAGGTCGTCAATCTCGACGTCTAGTTTCCTGCTCCCCGCCGGCTGATGGCATCACGCCGCACGCCGCCACCGAAGCGGCCCCGCAAGCCGGCAAAGAAGCCCGCGCAGGCAAAAACCAAACCCCGCAGCGCCAAGGACAAGGCGGCTCCCAAGAAGCCGAAGGCCGCGCCGAAAACTCCCAGAACGGCGCCGAAGAAACCGAAATCGGGCGGCACGAAAGCCCGCCGGCCGGCCAAGGCCCCGCGCCGGCGGCTCGGTTGGCGCATCGCCAAGTGGAGCACCGTCTTCGTCCTCTGGCTGATCGTGCTGGGAGCCGCCTTCGTCGGCTACTACGCCCACGACCTGCCCGATACCGAGCACCTCACCGGGCCCGAGACCCCGCTCTCGATCACCGTGCTGGCGGCGGATGGCTCCGAGGTCGCCACCGTGGGCGAGATGTGGGGCGAGCTGGTGCCGGTCCAGGAGATGGCGCCGGCGCTGCCCCAGGCAGTGCTCGCGATCGAGGACCGGCGCTTCTACACCCACGGCGGCATCGATGCCTTCGGCGTGGTCCGCGCGGCGTGGCAGAACGCGGTGCAGGGCCGCGTGGTGGCGGGCGGCAGCACGATCTCCCAACAGGTGGCAAAGCTGGTGTTCCTCTCGCCGGAGCGCACCGTCAGGCGCAAGATCCAGGAGGCGATGCTGGCCTTCTGGCTGGAGCGCGAGTTCAGCAAGGACGAAATCCTCACGATCTACCTCAACCGCGCCTACTTCGGCGCAGGCGCCTACGGCGTGGACGCGGCGGCCAGGCGCTATTTTGGCCGCTCGGCGCGCGATGTCGACGTGGCGCAGGCCGCCATGATCGCGGGCCTGCTCAAGGCGCCGTCGCGCTACAGCCCCGCCAACGACCTCGCGCTGGCGCGCAAGCGTGCGGGCGTCGTCGTGGATGCAATGGTCGATGCGGGCTTCCTCGGCGAAGACGAAGGGACGACCGCACAGGCACGCGTGAAGGGACTTGCCGTCGCCCCACGAAGCGGCCCATCCGCCGGTTATTTCGTCGATTGGGTGCGCGAGCAGGTGCCGAGTTATGTCGGGCGCGACCACGGGGCGCTCAGGGTGTTCACGACCCTCGAGCCTAAGCGCCAGCGGGCGGCGCAGGCCGCGCTCGCTGAGACCCTGACTGCCGCCGGCAAGAGCCGCAGGATCGGGCAGGGCGCCCTGGTCGCGCTGGATGAAAGCGGTGCCGTGCGCGCCATGGTGGGCGGGCGCGACCACGCCAAGAGCGTGTTCAACCGGGCGACGCAGGCCAGGCGCCAGCCGGGCTCGGCCTTCAAGACGGTGGTCTATCTCGCCGCCATCGAGGAGGGACTCGCGCCCGACGACAGGGTGGACGACGCGCCCATCACCGTCGGCGGCTGGTCGCCCCGCAACTACGACGACGAATACCGGGGCCCGGTGACGGTGCGCGAGGGTTTTGCGCGCTCGATCAACACGGTAGCGGTGAAGGTCGGCCTCAAGGCAGGCGTGAAGCGCATTCGCGAGATCGCGCGCAGGCTCGGCATCGAGAGCACGCTCCCCGCCGATGCCAGCATCGCGCTCGGCACCGGCGAGGTCACGCTGTTGGAGCTGACCTCGGCCTATGCGGCGCTCGCCAACGACGGAGTGCGGGTGCTGCCCCACGGCATCGCGGAGATCTGCAACCGCGCGGGCGACGTGCTCTACAGCCGGGCGGGCTCCGGCGCCGGCCGGGCGGCGGAGGGGTCGGCGGTGGCCGCGATGCGCGACCTGCTGGGCGCTGCCGTGGCCCAGGGCACCGGCCGCGCCGCCCGGCTGCCCGAGGGCCTGGGCCCGGCTCACGGCAAGACCGGCACCAGCCAAAAGTTCCGCGATGCGTGGTTCGTCGGCTGGGCTGGGGGGCTGGTCACCGGCGTCTGGCTCGGCAACGACGACGGCAGCCCGATGGACGAAGTGACCGGCGGCAGCTATCCGGCCGAAACCTGGCGCACGTTCATGGTGGAGGCTCTCCGCTGAACGCGAGGTCGTCTCACGTGCGATCGATCAGGTGGATGAAGGAGCCTGATACCGTGCCTCGGGTCATGCCTGCGTGGCCGAGTTGCTTACCCGTGGCATCCTGGGTCGCAAACAACGGCTGCTCCGCTTCTTCAGAGACCACGCGGCAATAGTGGAATTCGTGGCCGCGAAAGCCGGTCCCCGCCTTGCCGAGCGGGCCGTCGGCGGCGAGCCGGGCGTGGCGGTAGCCGAGAGAGAGGCGGCGCTCGCGAAAGCTGGTCTCGAGCGGCAGCAGCCTGGCCATGGCGTGGCGCCGGCCGTCGGCGTCGGTGAGACCGCGGCCCAACACCATGTAGCCCCCGCATTCGCCGAAGATAGCGGCGCCGCGCGGCGCAGCAGCCCGCAGCCCGTCCAGAAAGCGCGCCGAACCGGCGATGCGCCCTGCGTGCAGCTCGGGGTAGCCGCCCGGCAGGTAGACCGCGTCGGCATCTGCATCAGGCGCTTCGTTCGCGAGCGGCGAGAAGGGCACGACCGCCGCGCCGGCAGCGCGCCAGTCCTCCATCAGCGCCTCGTAGCAGAAGCCGAACGCCTCATCGCGCGCCACCGCAATCCGTTGGCCCAAGGGCGGGATCGCCGTGCCCGGCTGCGTCGGCGTGGCCTGAAGAGGATGAGCGAGGGCCGCAAGCGCGTCGGTATCGACCGACCGCCCGACGACCGACGCTGCCCTGTCCACCAACGATCCCTCGCTCTCGCAGGCCTGCACGAGGCCGAGATGGCGCGAGGTCAGTTTCAGCGCCTCGTCTCGGGGCACGGCGCCGAGCACCGCGATCGAGCGGGAGTCCAGAGCATCGCGCAGCAGCCGCTCGTGCGTCGGACCTGCGACGCGGTTGAGGATGACGCCAGCGACCGTCACATCTTCACGGTGATTGACGAAGCCTTCCGCAAGCGCGGCCACCGAGGCGCCCTGGCCGCGGGCGTCTACCACCAGCACCACGGGCAGGCCCAGCCGGGCTGAGAGGTCGGCGGTGGAGCTGGTGCCGTCGCGAGCGCCGTCGAAGAGGCCCATCGCGCCCTCGCCGATCACCAGGTCGGCGCCCGCGCAGAGCGCTGCCACCCGTCGCGCCAGCGTCTCGGGCCGCATGCCCCAGGGATCGAGATTGACGCAGTCGTGGCCGGTGGCGAGCCGGTGATATCCGGGGTCGATATAGTCGGGGCCCACTTTGAAGGCGCGGGTGGTACGGCCGCGCTCGCGAAAATGGGCCAAAAGGCCCGCGCACAGCACGGTTTTGCCGCTGCCCGAGGCCGGCGCGGCCAGGATGACGCCCGAGGCCACGGGCGCTCAGCCCGTAAGCTCGCGCTCGATTTCGAGAGCGATCTGGGTGGGCCCCTGGGTCGGCAGGTAGTGCTGGAGGAACGCGCCGTCCGGCCCCATCAGGTAGAACAGCGACGTGTGGTCGACCTGATAGCTTGTGTCGTCCGGCCCGTCCGCCTGCGAACGCCGGGTGATACCGAAGGACTGGAGCGCCTGCGCCACCTGCGCGTCCGAGCCGGTGAGCCCGATCAGGCCGGGAAGTTGCGCGACATAGGCGGCGAGCTTCTCCACCGTATCGCGCTGCGGATCGACGGTGACGAAAATCGGCTGCACCGTCATGTTCTGGGCCGCCAGATCCTCGACCACCTGCGCCATGACCAGCATGGCAGACGGGCAGACATCTGGGCACCAGGTGAAGCCGAAATAGTAGAGCGAATACGCGCCGTGGAAATCCTCGTCGGTGCGCGGCGTGCCGGTGTGGTCGATCAGCTCGAAATCGCCGACGACCTGGTCCGGCGAGACCGCCATGCGGGAAACGTGGCTCTGATCCATGGGGCCGAAAATCGAGCCCGAGCCATCCATCTGCGTGTAGATCAGGATCGCGCCGATTATCAGGATCCAGAGCAGCGGGTTGCGGCCCAGGGGCGACTGCCTGCCACCGCCCCGGTTCCGCGGATCGCCTCCGCCGGGCTGCTGGCCGCCGCCGGACGGCGGACCCATGCCGAATTTGCCGAGTTCCTTCCACATGAGCTGGTTTGCGTGTTCGGGGAGTCTTCAGGGCGCCAGACTAGCCCTGCCATGCCCTGTGCGGCAAAAGGATTCGGTCTTGCCTATTCCTCCTCAACCGGCGGCGCGGCGCCAGTGCCGTGCGAGCGCCTCGGCAGCCTCGGCCCGCGCCTCGACCGTCGCCGCCGGGTCCAGCGCCCGGCGGAGCCGCACCACGTCGCCCACGACCACCAGGCAGGGCGCCTCGATGCCTGCGCGCTCGGCCGCCGCCGCCGCCTCGGCCAGCGGGGCCTCGACCACGCGCTCCGCCCCGGTGGTGGCGTGGCTGATGAGCGCCACCGGCGTCTCGCCCGAGAGGCCGTTCTGGGTGAGCCGAGCGGCAATCGCGTCGAGCTGGCGGAGCGCCATGTAGAAGATCAGCACCGGCGCGCCTCGCGCGATAGCCTGCCAGTCCAGCGCGTCCGGCACGCCGCCGGCCGCGTCGTGGCCGGTGAGCAGTGTCACCGCCGAATTCGTGGTGCGATGGGTCATGGGAATGCCGGCCGCAGCCAGGCCGCCGGCGGCGGCGGTGACTCCCGGTACGAGGCGAAAGGAAATGTGGGCTGCGGCGAGCGCCAGCGCCTCCTCCCCGCCCCGGCCGAAGACGAAGGGATCGCCGCCCTTGAGGCGGAGTACGCGCTGACCCTGCCGGGCGAGGCGTATCAGCCGGCCACAGATGTCGGGCTGGCTTGCCGACGGCTTGCCGCCCCGCTTGCCGGCGTATTCGAGCGCCGCCCCAGGCCGAGCCAGCGCCAGAATCTCGGGCGAGACCAGGGCGTCGTAGACGACGCAGTCGGCGTGGGCAAGCGCGTGTGCCGCGTGGAGCGTGAGCAGGCCCGGATCGCCGGGGCCTGCGCCGACGAGCCAGACGGAACCCGGCTCGATGGTGGGCAGCGCGGGTCTGCGCGGGCGGGGGGAAGCATCGTCCATGGCGGCACTCTACACCGGGCAAGGCCTCGCGCGGTATAACCGGCGGGATGACTGATGGATCGTCGAGCAGCGGCGCGCTTCGGCGGGGCTGGACTACCGGCGCCTGCGCTGCCGCAGCGACGCGGGCGGCATACACGGCGCTGGTCACCGGGCGCTTCCCCGACCCGGTCTCGGTGACGTTGCCGGGCGGCCAGGAGCCCGCCTTCCCCCTGGTGGTGGCTGAGCGTGGCCAGCGCCACGGGCGCGCGGGCGTGCGCAAGGATGCGGGCGACGACCCCGACGTGACCCACGGCGCACTGGTGGAATCCTGGGTGAGGCCCGCACCGGCGGGTGCCGGTATCGTGTTCCGCGCAGGCGAAGGCGTCGGCATCGTGACCAAGCCCGGCCTCAACCTCGCGGTGGGCGAGCCCGCAATCAACCCGGCGCCCCGCAAGATGATCGCGGCGATGCTGGACGATCTCGCGCCAGCGCTGGGCGGGCCGGCGGATGTCTCCGTCGCCATCGCCATTCCGGACGGGCGCCGGCTTGCGCGGCAGACGATGAACGGCCGCCTCGGCATCGTCGGCGGGCTCTCGGTGCTCGGCACGTCGGGCATCGTCAAACCCTACTCCTGCGCGGCGTGGATCGCTTCTATTCGGCAAGGCATCGATGTGGCCGCCGCTGCCGACACTCCCCATCTCGCGGCCGCGACGGGCCGGGTCTCGGAGCAGGCGGCGCAGGCGCTCTACGACCTCGACGAAGCCGCGCTGATCGACATGGGCGATTTCGTCGGCGCTACGCTGAAGCTGATCCGGCGCAAGCCGGTGCCGCGGCTCACCGTCGCCGGCGGCTTCGGCAAGATCAGCAAGCTCGCGGACGGCCACATGGACCTGCATTCGCAGCGCAGCACGGTGGACTGCAAGGGCCTCGTCCGCCGTCTGGCGACCCTCGGCGCGTCGGAGGAGACCCTGGCGCGAGCCGAGGCCGCCGGCTCGGCCGGCGCGATCCTGGGGATTGCGAGCGAGGCCGGCTTGCCACTTGGCGATGCCATCGCCGCCCAGGCCCGCGCCGTGGCCGAGGCCGCGCTCACCGGCGCCCGGACCATGCCCCACGTGGACGTGCTCATCGTCGACCGCACAGGCTGCATCGTTGGCCGCGCCGGGCCCTGAACGGCTGCTGATCCTGGGCGGCACCGCCGAGGGCCGCGCGCTGGCCGAGGCGGCTGAGGCGCGCTTCGGCCCTTCGTTGACGGTGATTTCGGCGCTCGCCGGCCGCACCCGCGCGCCAATCCTGCCGACAGGCGATGTCCGCATCGGCGGCTTCGGCGGGACCGACGGCCTGGCCGCGTATCTGCGAGAGGAGCGGATCGGCCTGCTGATCGACGCCACCCACCCCTTCGCCACGCGCATCTCGGTGCAGGCGCGCGAGGCGGCAGCGCGGGCCGGGACCGAACGCCTGGTGCTGGTGCGGCCCCATTGGCAACCCGTACCGGGCGATCGTTGGATCGGCGTCGCTACGGTGGAGGAGGCTGTTGGAGCGATGCCGGCGGAGGCGGAGCGCGTGTTCCTCACGGTGGGCGTCCGCTCGCTCGTGCCCTTCGCCGCCCGCGCGGAGCTCTGGTTCCTGGTGCGGCTGGTGGACGAGCCGGCGGAGCCGATCCCCCTTGCCCGCCACAAGCTGATCTGCGCGCGCGGGCCGTTCGCGGAGGAAGACGAGCGGGCACTCCTCGCCGATCACCGTATCGACTGCCTGGTCACCCGCGCGAGCGGCGGGGAGGCGACAGCGGCCAAGCTCGCAGCGGCGCGGGCGCTCGGCCTGCCCGTGGTGATGGTGCGCCGCCCGCCGCCGCCGCCCGGCCCTTGTGCGTCCTCGGTCGAGGAGGCATTGACCTGGATCGAAGAGCGCCTCGCGGAGACGTAGTCAGGCCTTTCGCCGCGGGCGCAGCACGTGGTGATGGGCGGGGTCGTAAAGCTGGCTCTCGTCGAAGTCGGGCGCATCCAGGGCCCGGCCGACGAGAATCAGCGCCGTCCGCGTGAGGCCGAGGGCCTTCACCTTGTCCCTGATGGTGCCAAGGGTGCCGCGCACGATGCGCTCGTCGGGCCAGCTCACCCGGTAGGCGACGACGGTGGGGCAGTCCGCCCCGCGATGGGGGATCAGCGCCCGCGTCACGTTCGCGAGATTGTTGATGGAGAGGTGGATGGCCAGCGTCCCGCCGCCTGCGGCGAGCCGCTCCAGCCCCTCGTCGTCGGGCATGGAGGACGCGCGCACGGCGGTCCGCGTCAGGATCACGGTCTGGGCGATGCCTGGGAGCGTGAGCTCCTGCTTGAGCGCCGCCGCCGCCGCCGCGTAGGCCGGCACGCCGGGGGTCACGTCGTAGGGAATGCCGAGGCGGTCGAGGCGGCGCATCTGCTCGGCGATGGCGCCGTAAAGCGAGGGATCGCCGGAATGGAGCCGCGCGACCTCGTGGCCATCTGCCACAGCCTGCTGCATTTCGGCGATGATCGCGTCGAGATCGAGGGGCGCGGTGTCGATGATGCGCGCATCCGCCTGTGCCTCCTCCAGAATCATGGGCGGCACCAGTGAGCCCGCGTAGAGCACCACCTGGCAGCGGCGCAGCAGGGTAAGCCCGCGTACCGTGATCAGGTCCGGCGCACCGGGGCCTGCGCCGATGAAGTGAACCGTCACGCGCGCTTTGCTGCGCGGGGCGCCGCTTCGTCGTCCGCCGCCGCGTCGCCCGCCCCGTAGCCGCGCGGCGTGTAGAGCCACGCTCGGCCGCCGCGCTCGACGCGCCGCGTCTGGCTGCTGCCGACGACGATGACCGTGAGCATGTCGACTGCATCGGTATCGAGGTCGTCCAGGGTGGTGATCGAGACGCTCTCGTTCCTCCGCCCAAGATTGCGGGCGAGGACCACGGGGCAGTTAGGCGGGCGGTGAGCGGCCAGGATCGCACGTGCTTGCGTTAGTTGGATGCGCCGCCGCCCCGACGCCGGGTTGTAGAGCGCCACCACGAAATCGGCCTCGGCGGCGGCCCGGAGTCGCCGCGCTATTGCGGACCAGGGCGTCAGCAGGTCGGAGAGGGAGATGGCGCAGAAATCGTGGCCGATGGGTGCGCCAGCGCGCGCCGCAGCGGCCTGGAGTGCGCTGATGCCGGGCTCCACCGCAAGCTCGATGCCGCGCCATCGGGGCTCGGCGTCCACTCCGTCCAGCAGCTCGAAGAGCAGCGAGGCCATGCCGTAGACCCCGGCATCGCCCGAGGAAACCAGGGCGACGCGGCGGCCTTCGGCTGCGAGCGCGAGGGCGGCGCGGCAGCGCTCTGCCTCGGCGCCGATGGGGTAGGCGTGACGCGCGCAACCCGGCGGCAGCGGCCCGAGCAGGTCGAGGTAGCGGCCGTAGCCCACCAGGTCGGTAGCGTCCGCGAGGGCGGCGTCGGCCCCCGGTGTGCGCCACGCCCGCGCGCCAGGGCCGATGCCGACCAAGGCGACGCGCCCCCGTCCCCGCCCGCAGCGCTCGGGCTCGATGATCGCGGACGACCGGGCGATGGCACAGGTACCGCGCGCGCTCTTGGTCTTGGGCTGGACCAGCGCGCCGTCCGCGCCGGCACAGGCGAGCGCGGCCGCCTCCGCTACGCCGTGGCAGCCGACCGCCCGGAACACCACGTCAGACGGCGCCGTGAGCCTCGGAGTCTCGCGCTCCAGCGCCGCGGCGTCGAAGAGGCGGAGCGACACGCTCAGCCAGTCCGCGACGGCGCTCACCGCAGGCTCGTCCGCCTTCAGGTCTAGGGAGGCGACGCAGGCGACCGCCTCGGGCGCGAGCCCGCCGGCGGCCAGTGTGCTTTGGGCAAGGTCGATCAATTCGGTTGGCGCGCAGCCCCGCTCGCAGCCGAGACCGAGCGCCAAGACGGCAGGATGCAGCGTGACATCGGCCGCGTCGTCGCCGGGCAATGGGCTCCGGTCGGTGATGCGGAGGGTGAGGCGACCCCGGTCCGCGAATGGCGCATCCCCTGCGGTGAGCCAGTCGGCCGAGGCAGCCTCGGTCACGAGACGGACAGGCTCACCCGCGAGCAGCGCGGCGGTGACCGCCTTCACCCGCGCGCCCTCGCCGAGGCGCCAACCCGCAGGCGGCGCGTCGAGGGCGAACCCCAAGGCCGTGTCGCCGGCCGTGGTGATCGCGGCATGGCAGTCGAGGGCCGATGCAATGGTGCGCGCGAGCTGGTTCGCGCCGTGATGGCCGCCCAGCAGCGGCACGACGCTCTGCCCGTCCTCCGAGACCGCGAGCGCCGGCGGCTCGGCGCCCTTGTCCGCGAGATGGGGACTGAGCAGGCGGATGAGGATGCCCGCGGCGCAGATGCCGACGATGGGCGTGCCGGCCCGGAACAGGGAGACCAGATGGGGTCCGAGCCGCTCGTAGGCGACATCGGCGTCGTCCCGGAGGGACGCGGGACCATGGACTGCTGCGCCCGGCAGAGCGGTCGCGATGCGCCGTGCCAGAGCGACCTGCCGCGCATCGAGGATCACCACGGCGGGCTGGCTCAGCGCCATGCCGCGCCCCGCTTGTGGACGATGACCATGGAGAAGTAGGGCGCGGGCGGCTCGACCTCGGCCAGCGGCATGATCCGCTGCGTGGCCATGGAGGCGCGCTCGACGTAGTGCGCGCGCAGAAGCAGGCCGAGGTCATCTAGCACGAGGCGCACCTTCTCCAGGTGGCGGCCCACCTTGACGATCGCCGCCGCGTCGCAGTTGGCGAGCTGGGCGGTGAGCCGCTGGTCATCGAGGGGCGCCGGGATCACCGCCAGCACGTCGTTGCGCGCCGCCAACGGCAGGCCGAGCGCGGCGGCGCAGGCCATCGGCGAGGAGACGCCGGGGATCACCTCCACCCTGTGGTGCTGGGCCAGCCGCTCGAATAGGTAGAGGAAGGAGCCGTAGACGAAGGGGTCGCCCTCGCAGAGCACCGCGACGTCGCGCCCCGCATCGAGCCGCGCGCCGAGGGTCGCTGCCGCCTCGTCATAGATCTCCGCCGCCGGGAACCGGCTGGGCTCTAGAGGCATGCGGATGGCGATCTCCTCCTGCCCGCCGGGGAGATGCGGCGCCGCGATGCTGCGGGCGAGGCTCTCGCCCTCGGGCGGCGCGGGGTAGGCGACCACCGCGGCCCGCCGGAGCACTTTTAGCGCCTTGAGCGTGATCAGGTCAGGATCGCCGGGGCCGACGCCGATGCCGCTGAGCAGTCCGCTCATGGCGGTTTGACCAGCGTGAGCTGCGTCACCGGCATCGACGGCCGCCAAGCGAGGTGGCGCCCCACGGGCCTCGCGCGCGAGATCGCGAGACGGGTCATGAAGCCATCGTGGCGCGCACACCAGTCCGCGAGGACCGCCTCGCCGGCGAGGGTGACGGCGTTGGCCACCAAGGTGCCGCCGGGCGTGAGCCTCGCCCAGCAGGTCTCGATCAGGCCGTCGACCGTGAGCCCGCCGCCGATGAAGACCGCGTCGGGCACTGGCAGGGGCTCTAGCGCCTCCGGTGCCGTGCCCTCTTGCACGGTGAGGCGCGGCACACCGAGGGCCGTGGCGTTGCGGGCGATGCGGGCGCAGCGCTCCGCGTCGCGCTCGACGGCGATGGCATTGGCGGTGCGTTCGCTCAGGAGCCATTCGATCGCCACCGAGCCGGCGCCCGCGCCCACGTCCCAGAGCAGTGCGCCGGGCCGGGGGTCCAGCGCGCTCAAGGTCTGCACCCGGATTTCGCGCTTGGTGAGCTGACCGTCGTTCTCGAACGCGCGGTCGGGCAGGCCGGGCGCGCCGCGAAAGCGCTTCAGCTTGCCTTCGGCCCGGCATTCGATGGCGACGGTGTTGAGGTCCGGCACCTGCGCCTCGCGCCAGCGGTCGGCGCGCTGGGTGATACTAGTCTCGTCGGGCCCGCCCATGTGCGCGAAGACGGTGAGCGTGCTGGCGCCGTAGCCGACGGCGGTGAGCTGCGCTGCGACGGCGGCCGGCGTCGCCCCGTCGTGGGAGAGCACCAGCAGCCGCTGGCCGGGGGCGAGGTGGGCCCGGACACTCTCCAGCGGGCGGCCGTGCAGGGTCACGCCCACGGTCTCGTCGGCGCTCCAACCGAGCCGGGCGCGGGCGAGGCTGAAGGCGGACGGCGCCGGGATCGTCACGATCTCCTCGCCGGGGAAGGCGCGGCGGAGCGTGGTGCCGATGCCGAAGCAGTAGGGATCGCCGGTGGCGAGAACGACGACCCGCTGACCGCTCACGGCGCGGATGTCGTCCATGGTCTCAGTCAGCGGCCGGCGCCAGGTGAGGCGGCGCGCCGTGCCGTCCGGGATCATGGCGAGATGCCGTTCGCCGCCAATCAGCACCTCCGCCCGGTCGATCAGCGCGCGGGCGGCGGGCGCGAGCGCGTCCGGGCCGTCTTCGCCGAGGCCGATGACGGTGAGCCAGCCGCTCATGGGTTTCCCTCAGCAGCCGGCGGCGCCGCGAGCGCGTTCACCGCTGCTGCCGCGACCGCGCTTCCGCCCCGCCGGCCCAGCAGGGTGAGGAAGGGCACGCCGTGGCACCCCTCCGAGAGCGCGGCCTTGGCCTCGCTCGCGCCGACGAAGCCGGGGGGCGTCGCGACGATCGCCGCAGGCCGGGGCACGCCCTCAGCTAAGAGCTCCAGCAAGCGGAAGAGCGCCGTGGGTGCGTTGCCGATCACGCAGAGCGCGCCCGCCAAGTGCGGCTGCCAAAGCTCCACCGCCGCCGCAGAGCGCGTGGTCCGGGCGGACGCCGCGCGTTCGGCCAAGCCCGGCGCGCCGAGGGTGCAGATTACCTCGTTGCCCGCTGCGAGCCTGCCTCGGGAGATGCCGGACGCCACCATCTGGCAGTCCGCAAGGATGGGGGCGCCTGCGGCGAGCGCCCCGCGCGCCGCCTCCGCCACATCGGCCGAGAAGGCGAGGTCGGCCACCAGATCGGTCATGCCGGACGCGTGCACCATGCGGTAGGCGACGCCCACCAGGTCCGCCGGCAGGCCCGCGACATCGGTCTCCCGCCGGATGATCGCGAAGGAGCGGCGCGTGATCCCGTCCGGGTCGCGCAGATAGTCAGCCGTGGCCGTGGCCGCCATGCCCGTCGGTTCCGTGGTCGTGGTGGTGATGGCCATGCCCGTGGTGGTGGTGATGGCCGCCGGCGCGGTCCGCATCGGTGCCGATGCCCTCGACATGATGGTGATGGCCCACCTGGGGCGCGCCGAGATCGCCCTCGTGGCCGATGATCTGCTCGCGGTACTTGCAGAGCTGGCAGTTCATGCGGTTGTCGCCCTCGGGAATCTCGGCGATCCGCGCGAGGAAGGCGTCGACTACCAGCGGATGGTCGTTGAGGTAGGCGGCCTTGCGGAAGGCGGTCTCCGGGTGGGCGCGGGCGGCCTCGTCCACCGCGACGTAGATGCGCCGCACCAGCACGCCGGTGAAGAGGAAGTAGGGGAAGACCACGATACGCCGGAAGCCAAAGCCCGCGATCCGCTCCAGTGCCGGGCCCACCAGGGGCGTGGTGACGCCGCTGTAACACGTTTCCGCCCAGCCGAAGCCCAGGCCCTCCCACAGCATGCGTGTGACCTTGGCGATGTTGCTGTTGGCGTCGGGGTCGGAGGTGCCGCGCCCGACCACGACCAAGAGGCTTTCGGCGGCCGGAGCGTCACCGGGCTCCTGGGCGGCCTCGATGCGCTCCGCCGCCGCTCGCAGCAGCAGGGGATCGACCGCGAGATCGCGCCCGTAGCGGATGGCGAGGCCGGAATTGGCGGCGACGAAGTCGTTGAGCACGGAGGGGATGTCGTTCTTGGCGTGGCCGGCGGCGAACAGCATGCCGGGTACGGCGTCGATGGCGGTGGCGCCCGAGTCCCGCATTGCCTCCAGCGTGCTGCCGATTGTGGGCCTCGCAAATTCGAGGAAGCCGTGGCGCACCTGGCGGTCCGGCAGGCGCGCGGCGACCACCTCGGCCAGATGCTCGAACTCTGCGACCGCCGCAGCGTCGCGGCTCCCGTGGCCGCAGAGCAGGACAGCCGGCGCGCTCACCGCCCGCCTCCGTTCCGTCCATTGACCGCGATGCGTGGGCTTTTCATTGTGGACCGATGCTCCTCTTCGCCGCGCCCGACTGGCCCATCGGCCCGGCGGCGCCGTTCGTCCTTCTCGCCGCGCTCGCGCTCGATGCGTTGATCGGCGACCCGCGCTGGCTGCCGCACCCGGTGCGCTTGGTGGGCTGGCTCACCGGCGTCCTGGACCGCACCCTCAACCGAGAGCGGCACGCCGAGGCTGTCCGCGTGATTCTGGGCGGGTTCGCGGTGCTGCTGGTGGCGGGCGCGAGCGCCGCAGCCGGCTGGGCCGTCGCCCATTACGCGGCCGCTCTCGGCTGGGGCTGGCTCGCCGAGCTTGCGCTGGTCGCGATGCTGGTCGCCCAGCGCGACATGGCCGATCACATGGTGCGGGTGGCGCGTGCGCTCGATCGCGGCGTGGAGCCGGCGCGTGAGGCGGTGCGTCACATCGTCGGCCGCGACCTCCGCGCCCTCGACGAGCACGGCATCGCACGCGCGGCGATCGAGAGCGGGGCCGAGAACTATTCGGACGGCGTGGTGGCGCCGGCCTTCTGGTACCTGCTGCTCGGCCTGCCGGGGCTGCTCGCCTACAAGGCGATCAACACCATGGACAGCATGATCGGCCACCGCTCGCCCCGCCACTTGGCCTTCGGCCGTGCGGCGGCGCGCATCGACGATGCGGTGAACTGGGTGCCGGCGCGGATCGCGGGCGGGCTGATAGTGGCGGCGGCGATCTGCGTGCCCGGCGCCACGCCGGGGCGCGCCGTGCGGACCATGGTTCGCGATGCGCCCCGGCACAGCTCGCCCAACGCCGGCTGGCCCGAGGCCGCGATGGCGTGCGCGCTGGGCCTCGCGCTGCTTGGCCCGCGGCAGTACGAGGGCGAGGCGGCGGGCGACGAAGCCTGGCTCGGCGACGGCCGCAGGGACGCGACGGCGGACGACGTGCGGCGCACGGTGTGGGTCTTCGTGGCGGCCTGCGTGCTGGTGGCGGTGCTGACCGCCGCCATCGCCGCCGGAACGGCACTCAGCGGGGCCTAACCGGGGCTCAGCGCGCACGGGCCACCTCCAGCAGGCGCTCTAGGTCGAGATGGGCCTCGAGATGGGCGGCGAGGGCGTCAAGGGTCTCCTCCACCAGGGCGTCGTAGGCGATGCCGGCGGTCTCCCGCCGCCGTAGCCCCTCAAGGAAGGCGCGCCGAAAACCGTCGGCGGCGAAGAGGCCATGCAGGTAGCAGCCCATGACCCTGCCGTTTGCCGCCCGCGCGCCGTCCGGGCCGCTTTCGAGGCGGACCAGCGGGCGCACGGTGTCGGGCCCGGTGGTCTCCCCCATGTGCATCTCGTAGCCCGCGACCGCTTCGCCGCCCTCGCTCGCGTGGCCCGACGCGCGGACCAGGCGCTTGCCCGCGCTCATCACCGTCTCGACATCGAGCAGGCCGAGACCCGGAGTCTCGCCGGGCGGGCCCTCGATGCCGGCGGGATCGGAGATGCGCCGGCCCAGCATCTGGTAGCCGCCGCAGAGGCCCACCACCCAGCCGCCGCGCCTGACATGCGCCTGGAGGTCGAGCGCCCAGCCCTCGGCGTGCAGTGCCGCGAGGTCGCTGCGGGTCGCCTTGCTGCCCGGCAGCAGCACGAGGTCGGCATCCCCCGGCAGCGCGCGGCCCGGCGGCACGAGGTCGAGCACGGTATCGGGCTCGGCGCGGAGGGGGTCGAGATCGTCGGTGTTGGAGATGCGCGGCAGATGGGGCACGGCGATCTTGATGGCGCGGCCGGTCGTCGCCGATAGCGATGGTGTGGAGTCCAGTCCGACACTGTCCTCGGCCGGCAGCAGCCGGGCTGCCTCGAACCAGGGCACGAGACCCAGGGCGGCCCAACCGGTCTCCCGCTCGATGATCGTGTTGGCGCCGTCGAACAGCGTGGCATCGCCCCGGAACTTGTTGATGAGGAAGCCCCTGGTAAGCGCGCGCTCCGCCGCCGGCAGCAATGCCGCCGTGCCGACCAGGCTCGCGATCACGCCGCCACGGTCCACATCCCCCACCAGCGCCACGGGCACGCCCGCCGCCAGGGCGAAGCCCATGTTGGCGATGTCGTTCTCCCGCAGGTTGACCTCGGACGGGCTGCCCGCGCCCTCCACCAGGATCAGGTCGGCGCCCTGGCCCAATCGCCCAAAACTCTCCAGCACGCGCGGCATCAGCTTGGCCTTGAGCGCGTGGTAGGCGCGGGCATCGGCGGTGCCGCTTACGCTCCCCTGCACCACCACCTGGGCGCCGTGCTCGCTCTCGGGCTTGAGCAGCACCGGGTTCATGTCGACGCAAGGCTCGATGCCGGCGGCGCGGGCCTGCAACGCCTGGGCGCGGCCGATCTCGCGCCCGTCGCCTGCGATGGCGGCGTTGTTGGACATGTTCTGCGGCTTGAACGGGCGCACCCGGAGCCCGCGCGCGGCATAGGCCCGGCAAAGCCCTGCCACCAGCAGGGACTTGCCGACGTTGGAGCCCGTGCCCTGAAACATCAGGGCCGGCGGCCTGTGTGCGGCTCTCGCCATCAGAATTCGATGCCCACCTGCGCCTTCACGCCGGCTCGGAAAGGATGCTTGATCTCGGTCATCTCGGTCACGAGGTCGGCCATCTCGATCAGCGCGGGCTTGGCGTTGCGCCCGGTGACCACGACGTGCTGGCCCGGATCGCGCGCGGCGAGCCCGGCGAGCACGTCGTCGAGGTCGAGATAATCGTAGCGCAGCACGATGTTGAGCTCGTCCAGCACCACCAGGCGGTACGAGGGATCGGCGAGGAACTCCTTGGCCGCCTCCCACGCCTTGTGCGCGGCGGCGAGGTCGCGCTGGCGGTCCTGCGTGTCCCAGGTGAAGCCCTCGCCCATCACGCGGACGGTGACGAGGTCGGGAAAGCGCTCCAGCACCGCGCGCTCGCCGGTCGCCCACTTGCCCTTCACGAACTGCACGATGCCCACCTTCATGCCGTTCCCGATGGCGCGGGCCGCGAGGCCGAAGGCGGCGGTCGACTTGCCCTTGCCCTTGCCGGTGTGAACGATGAGCAGGCCCTTCTCGATGGTCTTGGTGGCCAGCATGCGCTCCCGCGCGGCCTTGCGCTTGCGCATTTTCTCGGCATGGCGTTGGTCGAGTTCGGCCTCGGTCTCGTTCTCGCGTGGCATCAGAGTGCCTCCTGCCTGCCGTCGCGGAGCGCCGCGAGCAGTGCGTGGGCGTGGTTCGCGCGGGGCCGCCAGAGGCTCCGCTCCTGCGCCTCCAGCAGCCGCTCGGCAAGCTCGCGCAGCGCCGCCGGGTTGGCGTCGGCCATGAAGTCCCGCACCGCTTCGTCGGCCACGTAGGCATCGAACACCGCGTCGAAGTGGTGGTCCTTGACGGCGCCGGTGGTGGCGGCGAAGGCGAAGAGGTAGTCCACCGTTGCCGCGATCTCGAAGGCGCCCTTGTAGCCGTGGCGCATGACGCCCCGGATCCACTTGGAGTTGGTCACGCGCGCGCGGACCACGCGGCCGAGCTCGTCGACAAGCGTGCGGATGCGCGGGTTGTCGGGCACGGAGTGGTCGTTGTGGTAGAGCGCGGGCGCGCGGCCGGCGTGAACCGTCACCGCCGCTGCCAAGCCGCCCTCGAACTGGTAGTAGTCGTCGCTGTCGAGCAGGTCGTGCTCGCGGTTGTCCTGGTTCTGCACCACCGCCTCGACCGCGCCGAGCCTCTGCTCGAAGAGCCTGTGCTCGGCCGCACCGCCCTCGCCTGCGCCGTAGGCCCAGCCGCCCCAGGCGACATAGGCCTGGGCGAAGTCGCTCGCGTCCGCCCAGCCTCGCTCGTCGATCAGCGCCTGCAGGCCTGCGCCGTAGGCGCCGGGCTTGGAGCCGAAGACCCGGTAGGAGGCGAGGCGCCGGGCCCGTGCTTCCGGCGCGCCCTCGTCGGCGAGCGTCGCGGCATCGGCGGCGACCTTGGCGGCCAATGGGTTGTCCTCCGGCCCCTCGTCCAGGGCCGCGACGGCGCGCACGGCGGAATCGAAGAGATCGATCAGGCCGGGGAAGGCGTCGCGGAAGAAGCCCGAGACCCGGAGCGTCACGTCCACACGCGGCCGGTCGAGCAGGCCGAGCGGCATGATCTCGAAGCCGGTGACGCGACCGGAGGGGCCCTCCCAACGCGGCCGCGCGCCGATGAGCGCGAGCGCCTGGGCGATATCGTCCCCGCCCGTGCGCATGTTGGACGTGCCCCACGCGCTGAGCGCCATCGCCTTGGGCCAGTCGCCGTGGGTCTGGGCGTAGTGCTCCACCAGCAGCTGCGCCGATTTCCAGCCGAGCTGCCAGGCTGCGGCGGTGGGCACCTGGCGCGTGTCCACCGAGTAGAAGTTCCGGCCCGTGGGCAGCACGTCGGGCCGCCCGCGCGTGGGCGCGCCGGCGGCGCCCGGTGCCACGAAGCGGCCGTCGAGCGCGGTGAGCAGGCCAGCGGTCTCGGCGTCGGCGCTCGCGTCCAGCGCAGGGCCGATGGTCTTTGCCACCTCGCGCAGCACGGCGGCGCTAGCCTGCCACTCCGCAGGTAGACGATATGTGCCGGCGATCAGGCTGGCGGCCAAGCTCTCAAGCCGCTCGACCGTGTCGCCCGTGCTGCGCCAGGAGGCGCCATTGGCGAGGGCCTCGGGGCGCGGGCCGCACCAGGCCTCGCCGAGCGGAGCCGAGAGCGGATCGATGCCAAGAGCGAGATCGTCGGCGAGTGCGCGCAGCAGCGAGGCCTCGCCGGCGCCAGAGCCGCGCACGCTCCGCGCGATCGCGCGCAGAAGCTCGATGCGGCGCTCCGGCGCGGGCGCGACACCGAAGACATGGAGGCCGTCGCGGATCTGCATCTCCTTGATTTCGCAGAGATAACCGTCGAGCTTGCGGAGCGCGTCGTCGCTGCCGTCCGTGGCCCGGATGCCGCAATCCTGGTCGAGCCCGGCGGACGCGGCAAGCTCCAGGATGCGTGCGCTCAAGGGCGCACACCGGCGCGGATCGACCGAGGCGGCGTCGAAGAACTCGTCCACCAGCCGCTCCAACTCCTCCAGCGCGCCGTGGGCGCCCGCGCGGGTGAGCGGCGGCGTCAGGTGGTCGACGATCACGGCCGCGCCGCGCCGCTTGGCCTGACTGCCCTCGCCGGGGTCGTTCACGATGAAGGGATAGACGTGCGGGATGGGCCCGAGCGCGGCCTCGGGAAAGCATTCGGCGGAGAGCGCGAGCGCCTTGCCCGGCAGCCATTCCACGTTGCCGTGCTTGCCGACGTGCACCACCGCGTGGGCGTCGAAGGCGGTGCGCAGCCACGCGTAGAAGGCGAGGTAGCCGTGGGGCGGCGGCAGATCGGGGTCGTGGTAGCTCTTCTCCGGGTCGATGTTGTAGCCCCGCGCCGGCTGAACCGCGACGACGACGTTGCCGAAGCGCACGACAGGCAGCGCGAAGCACACTGCGTCGGGACGGAAGAAGGGGTCTGCGTCCGGCTTGCCCCAGCGTTCGCTGACCGCCGACCGCACGGCCTCGGGCAGCGTGGCGAAGAAGCGCGCGTAGTCGACGATATGGAACGTGGTCCCGGCGGGCCGTGACGCAGCGTCGGCGGCGTTGGTTGGGCCTGCCTGGAGCCGGGCCATCAGCGCGGCACCGTCCGCTGGCGGGGCCTCCACCCGGTAGCCGGCCTCGGCGAGGGCGTCCATGATGCGCACCGTGCTCGCCGGGGTATCGAGGCCGACGCCGTTGCCGATGCGCCCGTCGCGGTTGGGGTAGTTGGCGAGCACCAGGGCGATGCGGCGCTCCGCCGGGGCGGCGCGCGCGAGGCGCACCCAGGCGGCGGCAAGCTGGGCGACGAAGCGGCAGCGATCCTGGTTCGCCTCCGAGACCACGATGGGCGCCTGCGTCGCTTCGTCGAAACGCGCCTCGGTCTTGAACGCGACCGCGCGGGTGAGGATGCGCCCGTCCACCTCCGGCAGCGCCACGTTCATGGCGATGTCGCGGGGCGAGAGGCCGCGCGTCGCCTCCGCCCACTGCCGCTCGGTGGCGCCGGCGAAGATCGCCTGCAGCACGGGCACGCCGGCTTGGGCGAACGGGGTCTCCTGCGGCGCGCCGGGGCGCGAGACCGCGAAGCCCGTCGCGTTGAGCACGATCGCGGGCTCCGTCGTGCGCATGAGCGTGCCGATCAGCTCCGCCGCCGGCGCATCGCGCAGGCTGGTGACGAAGATGGGCAGCGCGTCCAGCCCTTCCTCCCGCAGCGCCGCCACCAGCGCATCGACGGGCGCGAGCGAGCCGGCCTGCAGCAGTGCCCGGTAGAAGACCACGCATGCCTTCGGCCTGCCGTCCCGCCAATGGCGTGTCAGCGATTCCAGATCGAGCACACCGTCGCCCGGCCAATAGAGGCCGGCGCGGGGCACCGGTCGGGGCGGGCGGTAAGTCGTGTCGTGACCGATCAGCGCGGCGGCGTAGCGTAGCGCGTCCCCGGCGTTGTCGATGCCGCCCTGGGTGCAGTAGCGCCAGAGCATGTCGGCCGCATCGGGCGCGAGCGTGCCGCGTGTAGCCAGCCCAGCATCGGGCTTGTCGTCGCCCGGCAGCCAAGCGATGGGGATGCCGCGCTCGGCGCAGACGGCGGTCAGCCGCTCGACGCCGTAGGGCCAGTAGCTCTCGCCGCCGAGCAGGCGCACGATCACGAGGCGCGCGCCCGAGACCACATGGTCCGCGTAGCGGTCGACCGAGTGGTTGTGGCCGAGCTGCATCAGGTTGGCGAGGCGGAGCGTCGGCGCGCCATCGCCGAGTCTGGCTTGCGCCTGGGCGAAGCAGGCGAGCTCGGTATCGGCGGCAGACAGCAGCACGATCTCCCCCGGCGACTGGCCGAGGTCGACGGCCTCTCCGCCGTCCTCGATGGCGCCGGGCTGCGCCGCGAGCAGGTGCAAGGCCGGGCTCCTAGCCTCTGATCGCCGCTTCGACGGCCGCGCGGTCGAGCGGGGCGAGGCCGATCACGACGAGGCGGCCTTCGCGCGCTTCGCCGGGGCGCCAGTCGCGGTCGAAATGGCGATCAACGCGCGTGCCGACCGCCTGCACCACGAGCCGCCGGCGCTTGCCCGCGACATAGAGGAAGCCCTTGGCGCGCAGCAGGCCGTAAGCGTCCGCTGCGATGCTGAGCCGGGCGGCGAAGGCGGCCGGGTCGTCGATCGTGCCGGGCGCCATGACGAAGCTCTCGAACTCGTCGTGGTCATGCGCCTCGTCGAGGCCGTCGTGGTGCGAGCGCCGGCTTGCGAGATCGTCTTCCGCCGCGGCATCGAGGCCGAGCAGCAGGTCCGGCGGCACGCGCCCATGGGCCGCCTCGACCACGTGCGCGCCGGGCCGCAGGTGCGGCGTCATGCGTGCCTTGCCGGCCTCGGCGCCGCCCGCGGCCAGCAGGTCGGTCTTGTTGAGGATCACCATGTCGGCGCAGCCGATCTGGTCCTCGAACACCTCGGCGAGCGGCGACTCGTGGTCGAGAGCGTCGTCCGCCTCCCGCTGGGCCTGGAGCGCATCTTCGTCGTCGGCGAAGCGGCCCTCCGCCAGCGCGGGGCCGTCCACCACGGCGACCACGCCGTCCACGGTGAGCCGGGTGCGGATCTCGGGCCAGTTGAAGGCGGCGACCAGCGGCTTGGGCAGCGCGAGGCCCGAGGTCTCGATCAGGATGTGCTCGGGCGCGGGCTCGCGGGCGAGCAACGCCTCGATCGCCGGCGCGAAGTCGTCGGCCACCGTGCAGCAGATGCAGCCGTTGGCGAGCTCGACGACATCGACCTCGTCGCAGGCTTCGTCGCCGCAGCCTTGCAGCACGTCCTGGTCGATGCCGAGATCGCCGAACTCGTTGATGATGAGCGCGATGCGCCGCCCGTTCGCGGCGCCCAGCGCGTGGCGAATCAGGCTGGTCTTGCCGGCGCCGAGGAAGCCGGTGATCACGGTGGCGGGAATTTTCTGATTCTGCATCGCACCTCACATGGTCAGACGGCTCCACCCGGTGCCCTCGTGGCCGAAGCCGAAGTGCGCCGGGTGGATGATCTCGGCCAGGATTTCCAGGGACTCCACGAGCCTCGGCCCCGGCCGGTTGAAGAAGGCGTTGCCGTCGGTGGCGTAGACCGCGCCGGCCCGCGCCGCGCGCAAGCCGCCCCAGGCCGGGTCGGCGAGCAGCGCGCGGCCGTCGTCGACCGTGCGCGGCAGGCCGTAGCCGCAGGGCATGAGCACGATCGCGTCGGGATCGGCGGCAGCCACCGCCTCGACGGTAATGCGCGGCGAGTGGCCGCCGTCAGCGCCCAGAGTGTCGATCCCGCCCGCGAGCGCGACCAGCTCCGGCACCCAGTTGCCGGCGGTCATGGGCGGGTCGGACCACTCGACGGTCAGCACGCGCCTGGGCGGAAGCGCCTTGGCGCGCTCGGCAATCGCAGTGACACGCTCGCGCAGGCCCTCGCGGACCGGTTGGGCGTCGACGCCGAGGGCGTCGCCGACCCGGCCGATATCGTCCCACACGTCGCCGAGGCGCATCGGCGCGAGCGAGACGATCTGCACCGGTGCTTCCAGGAACTCCGCCGCCGCAGCCTCGACCTCGGAGAGCCCCACCGCGCACACGTCGCACTGGTCTTGCGTGACGATGTGGCTGGGCCGCGCGGCCCGCAGGACTTCGGTATCGAGGTCGTAGAGGCTGAGCGCCGCCGTGAGCAGCTTGCCCACCTCCTCGTGGATCGCACCGCTCGGCTTGCTCGCGTCGATCCTGGCGCGCGTGCAGGCCGGCGCCTTCGCGACCTGGGGCGTCCAGTCGCATTCGTGGCTGCGGGCGACGATGTTCTCCGCCTGGCCGAGCGCCGCGACGATCTCGGTCGCGCTCGGCACCAGGGAAGCGATGCGGGGTGCGCTCACAAGGCCCTCACGGCTTGAGCGTCAGCGGCAGGCCGGCGGCGACGAAGACCACCCGCTCGGCGGCCTGGGCCACGGCCTGGTTGAGCCGCCCGGCATGGTCGCGGAAGGCGCGTGCCGCGGCGTTCTCCGGCACGATGCCAAGGCCCACTTCGTTGGAGACCAGCACCGTGCGCCCTTCCAGCCGGCCGAGGCAGGCCGTGAGGCGCCGGGTTTCGGCGGCGATGTCCCGGCCGGCCTCCATGATGTTACTGAGCCAGAGGGTGAGGCAGTCGACCAGCAGCGCGGCGCCGGGGCGGCTCTCGGCCTGCAGCGTCTCGGTGAGCGCGAGCGGCGCCTCGACCGTGCGCCATTGGGGCCCGCGCCGGGCGCGGTGGGCGGCGATGCGCGCTTCCATCTCGGCATCGCGCGGCTCGGCGGTGGCGATGTAGAGCCTGGGGCCGGCGTGGTCGTCGAGCAGCGCCTCCGCGTGGGCGCTCTTGCCCGAGCGGGCGCCGCCGAGAACGAGGGTGATGCGCGCCGGGGGAGGCGCCTGGTCCAGACCCGCCATGATCCTCCCTCCGAGGACGTTGCAGCCCTGCCGCGCAGCCGGTCTCCTGGCTCGGGGTCGTCGACGGGCCCCGGCCTTCCCGATCCTCGCGGATCAGTGGCCCGCGCGATGCGCACGGGGTCCGTCTCGCCGCTTACAGTTGCGGGGGCAGCGCCGGACTGGCCCGCGCCTCTCCCAAGGTCGGGCGTCACCGGCTTCCCACGCTGCGTGACGGGCCCAAGCTAGCACGGACTCCGCACCACGGTCACGTCTCGGAAGGGTCATCGAACCGTCACACGAATGGAGCAGTCTTGAGGCGGTGTGGCGCAGGCTGCGTCATCGGCGAGAGATGCGGTCTGGTTGCATCGTCGCGTCCGGGGGCCCATAAAGAGTCGTGGGGAGGTTGTGCAGGGAATACGATCGGAGCCAGACCGATGGCCAGCCGCACAGCGATACTCACCAGCCTGGGTTCACCCGGCCCCAAACCCTTCGAATTCGAGCCGCTACCCGATCAGTTCGAGGAGCCCAGCATCAAGATCGGCCTAGAAGGCCACGGCGCCATCGTCGTGGACGTGCATGCCGCGAACCGCCTCGCCAACGCGATCCGGGGCAACGTGCCCGAGCGCGCAAGTCAAATCGACACCTGCATCGAGCAGGCAGGGCGCTGCGCCAGGCACGCAGTCTGAGGCTTGAGATAGCGCCGGTCGGCCGGTGGTCTTGAACACGGTCTCACTCAGCGGCATGTCTGAATGCCGTCGGCAACTTTCTCTTGCCAATCAGGTCCCAAAACCCGCCTAGCGTCCAAAGCATTCTGATAGCCAGGATCACCCCTGTTCACCATGTACACCTGCATCTGTGCGTAATTGCGCCCGGACACCACCGTGGTGGGTGGTGTGTAGGTTTGAAAACTTCCGTACGCAGAATTTCCGACAATGTTCACAGTTCCGGTAGTGTACGAAGTCGAACCAGGGACTTGGTAGACTTGCACGTTGCTATCCGTTCCAACTTCACTTAGGAAGAATCGCTCATAACCTTGCCTCAGCGTTGCGACAGCTGCCATCTGATTTGCAACTCGCAGGGCTCCGTCAGTTCCGCAAACCGGAGCCGCACTAGTCGAAACAACAGCCTGGTTTCTAGCGGTTGGTATTATTTCCGTCCGTGCACAGGCGGCTAGCACAAATACCACAGCCAAAGCAGCGATGGCGGCGGCGTACTGTCCCCAACCGCGTTTACTCAAGTCCATCTTGTCCTCCTCTTCCGGATCAGCTGCCAAAGTTGCCGCCCCCCAACCAGTTCCTGCGCAGGCGCTTCGGCCTTGTCGTCGAAGGTCAATTTCTTGCAGCCTGAACGCCCAAGGGCGCGTCCCGCACGTTCTTGACGGTTGTGCATACTAGCTACCGGCAAAGCTCACGCTTTCCCAAGTGACTTTGTAGGGTGTAACGGTGACATTGATTACAAGTCGCACCGCTTCCTCTTGCCTTACGCCCTTGACTGGTTCGAGCAACATATCGGAGGTAACCGCTACGCGAGTTATCAGACGGTCATCTTCCAACAAGACGTAAAACGGATTCTCCTCCGGGCTTGGCACTTGAGTCCCCTTTTTGGTCTTTTCGCCTAATTCCTGCGAACATTGCGCCATACGCAAAGCATCAAAAAGGGTTTTGAGGCGATTGTCGATGTCCGTCCGAACCTCGCCCGGTGGACCCTTGCGGAGCATCAGGATGTCCAACGCGCATATTAGTCCGTTGTCCTCTGTGACAATCGGCTTCCACATAAATCCATCCTGTTGGTATGTTTTCCCCCAACTTGTTTCGGGATTCGGGATGCTTGAGCCTACGGGATATCCAAGCGCCAAGACCGGATGCTCGCTCCAGAGTACCCTAAGTTGTTTATGAAATTCTCTTCGTATGTCGTGCACATGTAGCGACCGCCCTTGTTTATTCTCATTGTGTGCAAGCAACTTGCCAGCGTAAGTTAGCCGAAATTCCATTTCACCCTCCGAGGCTGAGCCCGCCTAACAGCGGCCCGCAGCGCGCACTTATTCGGGCCGGGTGTCGACTCACTCCGCGCCGCAATGTCGCCGGCGCGATTGATCGTCCCGCTTTACCTTTTCCGCAACAAGCAAGATAGCTGGAGCCGCCTTTTCGCCGCGCGCGGCGGCTGCACGGAGTGGCGACGGACGGGATGGCGCACCCGGCACGATTCGAACGTGCGACCTCTGCCTTCGGAGGGCAGCGCTCTATCCAGCTGAGCTACGGGTGCTCTCGGCGAACCGATTCCGCACCATAGGCAAGCCGAGCGGTGCCGGCAATGGCGCAGCGAATCCCCACCTCACCCTAACCCGCTCCCGGTTTAATCATTTCCCTCAAGCGCCGGGCGCTCGCTCCGCTCGCTTGGCTACGCGCTTCGCGCGGCGCGCGGTCGCGCGCTCCGGTCTGCTTCGCAGACCGGCCCCGATAACGGCAAACTCTGTGCCCGCTGCCGCGCGCGGTGGGGCTCCACCCTTGTCGGCACCGTCCCGTCCGCTATTCTGCCGCCGCTTGAGGGCAAGGGAGGGATTGAGCCATGCCGTCGATGCTGGTGACCGGTGCGAACAGGGGGCTCGGCCTCGAAATGGTGCGCCAATTCGTGGACGACGGCTGGCGCATCTACGCCTGCTGCCGCGCGCCCGAGACGGCCACCGATCTCGCGGCGCTCGCCGAGGAGACGGATGGCGCGATCACGCTGCACACCCTCGACGTGGGCAAGCCCGCGCAGATCGAGGCGATCGCGGACGAGCTGCGCGGCACGGCCATCGACATGCTGGTGAACAACGCCGGCCTGCTCGGCTGCACGATCGACTCGATGGGGCCGGGCGCCTTCGGCTCGGTCGACTACGACGCCTGGATGCAGCTGCACGAGATCAACACCATGGCGCCACTCCGCGTTGCCGAGGCCTTCGTCGATCACGTCGCGGCGAGCGACATGAAGCTGATGTTCTTCATGTCGACGTACATGGGCTGCATCACCGAGCTCGCCGACGGCGGCCTCTACCCCTACCGCTCCAGCAAGGCGGCGCTGAACCTGGTGGTGAAGGGGCTCTCCATCGATCTCGCACCGCGCGGGGTGCGCACCATCGCGGTTCATCCCGGCTGGGTGAGCACGGACATGGGCGGGCCGGAGGCGCCGGTCAACAAGGAGCAGAGCATCGCCGGCATCCGCGAGGTGGTGGCGAACTACGGCAGCAGCCAGACCGGCTGCTTCTATCAATACGACGGCAGGGAGCTGCCCTGGTAGCAGCCCGCCCGTCCAGGCGAATTCGAGACAAGGGAGTATGGATTGATGGCCGTGGACCTGGCTCAGGCCGCGAAACAGAAGAAGATTCGCTATTTCCTGATCAGCTTCGTGGACCTGTTCGGCGTGCTCCGCGCCAAGCTCGTGCCCGCCGAGGCGATCGCGGGCATGCAGGAGGACGGCGCGGGCTTCGCGGCCTTCGCCGCGTGGCTCGATTCGACGCCCGCCGAGCCCGACATGCTGGTCAAGCCCGACCCCGCGAGCCTGATTCAGCTGCCGTGGAAGCCCGAGGTCGGCTGGCTCGCCGGCGATTGCTGGATGAACGACGAGCCCATGCCGGACACGCCCCGGCTCAAGCTCAAGAGCAAGCTCGCCGACGCGAAGAAGCAGGGCTACCGGGTCAAGACCGGGGTCGAGGCGGAGTACTTCATCGTGAGCGCGGACGGCACCGCGATCTCCGACCCGCTCGATACCCAGTCCAAGCCCTGCTACGACCAGGCGGCGCTGATGCGCCGCTACGACGTGGTCTCCGAGATCTGCGACGCCATGCTGGGCCTCGGCTGGGGGCCCTACCAGAACGACCACGAGGACGCCAACGGCCAGTTCGAGATGAACTGGGACTACGACGACGCGCTGGTCACCGCCGACCGCCACGTCTTCTTCAAGTACATGGTCAAGTCGCTGGCCGAGAAGCACGGGCTGCGCGCGACCTTCATGCCGAAGCCCTTCTCCAACCTCACCGGCAACGGCTGCCACGCCCACGTCTCGGTCTGGAACAACGCGGGCAAGAAGAACCTGTTCCACGATGCCAAGGGCGAGCTCGGCATCTCCAAGCTCGGCTATCAGTTCCTGGGCGGCATCATGCAGCGGGCGCCTGCGCTCTGCGCGCTCTGGAACCCGACCGTGAACAGCTACAAGCGGATCAACGCGCCGGTCACGCTCTCCGGCGCCACGTGGTCGCCCAACCAGGTGGCCTACGGCGGCAACAACCGCTCGACCATGGTGCGCATCCCCGATGCCGGGCGCTTCGAGCTGAGATTGATGGACGGCGCGGCGAACCCCTACCTGCTGCAGGCGGGCGTGGTCGTCGCCGGGCTCGACGGCATCGAGAACCAGCTCGACCCCGGCCGGCGCACCGACCTCAACCTCTACGCCGAGGGCCACAAGCTGCGCGGCGCGCGCAGACTGCCGCTCAACCTGCTCGACGCGCTCAGGTTGTTCGAGAAGGACAAGGTGGTGCGCGCGGGCTTCGGCGAGAGCTTCGTCAAGAGCTACGTCAAGCTCAAGACGAACGAGTGGAACGAATACGCCGGCACGATCTCCGATTGGGAGCGCAGCAACACCCTGGATTGCTGATGTCCTGATAGAGAAGATCGTGTGGACTGACGAGGTGCCCTTACCCCACGTCATGGCCGGCCCCCGGATCAAGTCCGGGGGTGTTCAGGCCATCCACGTGTTTGCCCGGAGCACTACGGATCGAGCTTAGCTGGATGCCCGGATCAAGTCCACTGCTGTCCGGTTTAGAGGGGTGGACAAGGTGCATGACATTGATTCTATTCGTCTCCGGACGTTTTGCGGCGTTCTGGACACGAACGGAGGTCAATGTCATGCGGCACCAGAATAGCGTC
>JAJDVB010000220.1 GCA_022826345.1 Alphaproteobacteria bacterium | reverse complement strand
CGGTCACCGACAATCCGATCGTATTTTCCGATACCGGTGACATCCTGACGGGCGGAAATTTCCACGCCGAACCAGTTGCCTTCGCCGCCGACCAGACGGCGCTTGCGATCTGTGAGATCGGCGCCTTGGCCGAACGCCGGCTGGCGATGATGGTGGACCCCGGCCTGTCGGGCTTGCCCGCCTTCCTGACAAGCGATGCCGGCCTCAGCTCGGGCTTCATGAGCGGCCAGATCGCCGCGGCTGCCATGGTCGCCGAGAACCGCCAAAAGGCGTACCCGGCGTCGGTGGACAGTGTCCCCACTGTGGCCAATCAGGAAGATCACGTATCCATGGCTACCCACGGTGCGCGCCGGCTGACGGGCATGGCCGAGACGCTGAACAACATTCTGGCGATTGAGCTTCTGGCCAGCGTTGAGGGTACTGACCATATCGGCCTGACATTGTCGCCAAGGCTGGCGGCTGTCAAAGACCTGGTGCGCTCCCGCGTGGGACGCATGAACAAAGACCGTTGGTTCGCACCCGACTACGAAGCCGCTCGCCAAATGGTCAAGTCCGGCGAGATCGCGGATGTCTGTGGGGCAATTTAGTCTCTACTACGCGGAGTGGAGCTCTTGGGACAGGCAGATTCAAACGGCCGATCTGCCGCAGACCCGACTGCACGAGCGCGTGCCCTGGCATTGGAAGGTCTACTGCCACCAAGCCTGGCCGCATGACCTGCAGCCTCCGCCGGAGGCCTACGGTGCTGGCAATGGACGAAGAAGCGCTTGCTACCGGCAGGCGTCACCCGGACGCCGAAGCCCATGAGCCTCCCGTCACCGATATCGTAAGAGGCTTTGCGCGGCGCGAGCGCCCAGATTCGCGCGTCGGTGAGGATGGATCTGGGCAATTCCGTTCTCCCGGTTGCGGTTGCAGCCGGGGAAGGAAAGGTTGACGATTCCGCCCGTCTTCAACTCTATGCAGGAGAGAAAACGACCCTGTTTCAGATAGTAAGAACGCAAGGTGCACCGAATAGTGTGAGCCGATGTGCGGTCTGAGAAGAGGTCGAGCTGGCACTCCTTGATGCGGTTCTCCATGTCGCCGCGGGCGCAGTAGAACTGCTCGTAGAGGAGTCGGGTCTGGATGCGCTCGGTGCTGAGCGAGGTGACGACGAAGCGGGGATTGGCGCCGCGGACCGGCATCCACACTCGGCCTTGGCGACGACCCGGCGCTCACGGCTCCAGCTCTTGCGCGTGCTCCAGGGGAAGTTGGCGAAGCGCTGTGCCGTCTCGCCGCTAGGCAGGCGTCGCGCTCGACCCCGGCGAGGGCGGCATCGATCCGCTCGACCAGACGCCAGTTGCGGCTGAGCCCGAAGACATAGTCCACCCCATTCGCCTCGCACCAGGCCATCAGCCCCTCGCGGGCGAAGCCGGAGTCTGCGTGCAGCACGATCGCCACGGCCGGCCAGCACTCACGGATGCGCGCGACTCGGATGGGGTGCCGAGGGGCTGATAGATCGCATACTGGCCTATCGCCGTGCCGTTGTATGTTGCCGTGTCGGTTAGGGTGTCAGGAATGTTGCCAACCTCGTGCACATTGCAATGCTCTGAAGTGGTACTAACAATGCCCTGTCGACATTCTCCAGAAACAGAACAAATGATCTAAAGTAATATTTTGATTGAAACACCTTTTTTCTGCGATAATATATATGAACAAGTAGTTATTGTGACTTCCAATGGCGACTTATATGTTCCGTTTTATCGCACAACGCCAAGTCCTGATCGCCCTACACGTGTTTTCGCATTGCAGATGGGGACTCGTATGCAGTATAACCCACTGAATTTACAACAATAAATTGACTTATCCCAAATTATCTGGTTGTTCGTACGATTTTAGGTATGACGCCATGTGTTTTTGTGATATATATAAACTACAATGATCGCATGAAGGGTGTTGACATCCAATAAGACACTCAAAAACAAGCTCTTTTCCAAATGCAACTGCAAAGAGCTTCCAGGACCAACTCGATGGCATACGAGAAAGATGGAAATGGGAAGGCGTCTTCCATCTAACAACAGGGGAGAATCCGTCCGCACAGAATCAACCTGTCTCATGCGCCGGTGCGCCGCTAGAAGATCGTCACAGAGTGATCCAGCACTGCGCCGACGTCTTAACCAGAAAATCATCGGCCGCACGGCCTAGAGTGAAACGACACCCCGTGGGTACAAGTGACGAGATTGCACCTTAACCCGCGCGCAAGAATTTTGGAGAGGGAAATGAGTCTAGACAACACCGATCACGCAGGCTCCGACAGCTCACAATCGATAGTCACCACCCTGGGCCCCATAACGAAAAGCATAGTAACCGACTATGAACTCAACCTCTTTCGAAATGCGTCGTTGGCAGACATTCAGTTTCTGTTCAACTTCCTAGACCGCACTGTCCTAGACCGTGTGATTGGCGAACTTATGAATGCGGATCGTGTTTTCGTTATCGGGTCAGGAGAAAACTATCCAAACGCAGGCTTTATGGGTTATCTCGGTGGTGAGCATTTCGGAACATGGTACACTGTGGCGGGCAGCAACCTCGCTTGGGAAACGCTTTTGCCCCAGCTTACAAGCCGCGACGTGGTATTCGCGATCTCTACTAGCCCGGGCAGTGACCAAAACCCTTTCAAGGATGATACAATTCAGGTCGCCAAGCGCGCGCGGGATCGTGGCGCGACTGTGATCGCTATCGTAGACCAGGCAAAGACAGCCCTGACCACCATCGCGGAGCACGTGTTATACGTGCGGGCCTATAGCGGAGTTCTAAGATCTCATATGGTCACTGCAATTCTTTTGGAGACCATTGTCGGTGTCACAGTATTACGTAGCGAAATATAGAGGATAGTCCTCTCGCTGCCGTCGAGTTGTGGTTCGACTCCGCTGACGCTCTATTCGCTAGCCAAGAAACGACATTTCACCAGTTACGCGCCGCCTCAAGCCGAATGCGGCTGCAGCGGAAGTCAGCACTCGCGAACACAGCTCGGAGTGCGGCAATACGGCCGCATGAGCGGCTATTGAAGGTGGCTAAACGTCACGGTAATGAAGAGGCCTCGTCGGAAGGCCTCAAGAAGACGTTCTCCCGCGTTACAACGCAGAGACATACGAGAAAACAACCACGCGAGTCGGCGATAACGCCTTTCATTTCAGTCAGTTTTGGAGTGGCCCTTCATCTGCGCTGCTTTGCGAACCGGCGGGCGCATGATTACGCGTGCTTATCTGTGATTCCGGCGCGTTACGCGGTGAAGCCGGCACGGCGCGCGGTGATGACGGCATTCGTGTGCCTCTGCGACCCCGCGTGCTCGGGATGTGACGGCCATGCCGCGCCGTAGTGAGCTGACGCTGAGCGGCCGGGCGGTGGACCGTCTCTCGGTCGCGGGCGGGGACCGGATCTTCTGGGACCGTGAGCTGGCGGGCTTCGGCGTCCGCGTCTACCCCTCAGGCCGGAAGGTCTACGTCGTCCAGAGCCGGGCCCAGGGCGGGCCCAGGCGCGTCACGCTCGGCACCCACGGCGAGCTGACGACGACACAAGCCAGGCTCCGCGCAGCCCAGGCCATCGACCGCATCAAGCGGGGCGAGGAACCCGCAGCATCGCCTGCCCAGGCCGGCGCCACCATCGCCGACCTCGCAGCCCGCTACCTGAGCGCCCACGTGGCAGTGAACTGCAACGCCCATACCGCAGGCATCTACCGGGGCTCGCTCGAGAACCACATCCTGCCTGCGCTGGGCATGATGCCGCTCGCCATGGTCGAGACGGCGCACGTGGCGGCCCTGCACTACCG
This sequence comes from Alphaproteobacteria bacterium, assembly GCA_022826345.1. The sequence continues at coordinate 3,201 of JAJDVB010000220.1, read as the reverse complement.
GCTCCGTGAGACGCCAAGGGCCGCCAACCGCGCGCTCGCGGTGCTGTCCAAGATGTTCTCCCTGGCCTCTGCCTGGGGCCTGGTGGCGGACGGCACCAACCCCTGCCGGGGCGTGCGCAAGTACAAGGAGAAGAAGCGCGAGCGCTTCCTCACCCGCGACGAGTACCGCCGGCTCGGTCAGGCCCTGGTGGAGGCCGAGGCAGAGGTCGAGGCGGGGATCGAGGGCGCGGTCTCTCTGTACGCCATCGCGGCCTTGCGCCTGCTCATGCTCACCGGCTGCCGGCTCAACGAGATCCTGACCCTCCGCTGGGACGATATCGACCGCACCGCAGGCGAGTTTCGCCTGCGCGACGGCAAGACCGGCGCGCGCATGGTGCCCCTCACGCCCACCGCAGAGACGGTGCTGGCAGGCATCGCACGCGTGCAGGGCAACCCCTGGGTCATCGTCGGCAAGAAACCCAATACCCACCTCTCCACCATCACCGCAGACTGGTACCGCCTCCGCGCCCATGCGGGCCTCGATGACGTGCGCATCCACGACCTCCGCCACTCCTATGCCAGCCGCGCGCTGGCTGCGGGTGAGAGCCTGAGCATGATCGGCAAGCTGCTGGGCCATGCCGACATCCAGAGCACCGCGCGCTATGCCCATCTCGCGCGCGAGACCGAGCGCCTCTCCGCCGCCCGCGTCGGCGGCAGCATCGGCGCCGACATCAGTGCCCACGGCACTGCCGATGAGGACGGCGGCTCAACATGAACGTGGCAGTGCCCTCGGCACTTCCCTCGGCAGTGCCCTCGGCACGTCCCGCGCAGGGCACGATCACGGAGCACACCGTGGCGGCGCTCCCTGCCGGCAGGGACACCGTGGTGTGGGACCGGGCGCTCACCGGCTTCGGGGTCCGGGTCTACCCCTCCGGCGCCAAGGTCTATGTGGTACAGACGCGCGGTCCCCAAGGCACGAAGCGCATCACCGTGGGCCGCCACGGCGTGATCGGGGCCGCAGAAGCCCGCAGGCGCGCGGCCCTCATCATCGCCCGCATCCGCGCGGGCGAGGCGCCCATCCCCGAGGCACAGAAGCCCGAGACCATCACCGTCGCAGCGCTGGCCCAGCGCTACCTGCGCGAGCACGTGGCGGTGCGCTGCAAGCCGACCACCGCAGCCCAGTACCGGCTCGCCATCGAGCGCTATATCGTGCCCGCCCTCGGCACCCGTCCGGTCTCCACCCTCGGCCGTTCGCAGGTCGCCGACCTGCAGCACTCGCTCAGCGACCGCCCGGCCATGGCCAACCTGGTGGTCGCGACCCTCTCGCGCATGGTCGACCAGGGTATCGCCTGGGGCGTGGTGGGGGAGATGAGTAACCCGTGCCGCTCTGCCCCCAAGTACCGGACACGCCGGCGCGAGCGCTTCCTGACGGACGCGGAGTTCCAGCGACTCGGCCGCGTGCTGGACGAGATGGAGGCGGAGGGGCGCATCTCGACCCATGCTGCAGCCGCGCTCCGCCTGCTCATGCTCACCGGCTGCCGGCGCAACGAGATCCTGACGCTGCGCTGGGAGGACGTGCGCCTGGAGGCGCAGGAGCTGCATCTCAGCGACTCCAAGACCGGCCCGCGCACGGTCTCGCTCTCGCCCGAGGCGGCGCAGGTGCTGACCCAACTTCCGCGCCTTCCCGGCAACCCCTGGGTGATCCCCGGCGCGAAGCCCGGCGCCCGGCTCTCCAGCCTGTTCGAGCCCTGGCGCCGCGTGCGCGCCCGCGCGGGCCTCGACGACGTGCGCATCCACGACCTGCGGCACTCCTACGCATCCCGCGCGCTGGCGCTGGGCGAGAGCCTGCCGGTGATCGCCAAGCTCCTCGGCCACGCCCAGGTCCAGACCACCGCGCGATACACACACCTCACGCGCGACGCCGTCAAGGACGCAGCAATAAGAGTCGCCAGAGATATCGCCGAGGACGTGCTTGAGGGTCATGGACCGGCCCGCGCCCGTGTGTCGCGGGGACCAGGTGGAGCGACGCGCATTGGTGTCGAGCGCATCGCGCGGGGCGCTGCTCGGGGCCACGCGGTGCGCGGCCATAGAGTTCATGTGCCGGCCCGCGCCTCTGCGTCGCGGAGACCGGGTGGAGCGACGCGCATTGGTGTCGGACGCATCGCGCAGGGCGCTGCTCGGGGCCACGCGGTGCGCGGCCATAGAGTTAAGGAGGCGATGCGGGCATCGGCCGCGAGGATTGCGGCCGACATCGGGGCGGACATTCTCCCGCCAAGACAGCAAAGCAATATCCCTGCGCGGTCCAGGTCCGAAGCCGACACAACCGCCCATGCCGCATGAGAAAAGACGGGCTTGCCCAGCATAACTTTTTCGCCCAACATTTTTATGCCAAATGCGATTCGGCGCTTGCATTCGCCGCCCGCATGTGGCGTGCTTGCGCAGTGGCATGCCAGATGACAAGAGGGACGTCGTGACGGTATGCAGAACAGCGGCGGTGACGGGGAGGATGTCCTGGAGGGTCAACGCGGTATGCGCGGGTTGACGACGCTGCAGATAGCCTGTATGGGCTTAGGTGCGTCGCCCGCTGCTTCGGGGTTCGCCCCAGGCATGTTGCAAGACATTGCGATGACTATGGACACCGCGCGACTCGTCTTGGTAAACTCGACGCTGCAGTCCACCAACGAGGCCTCCCGACGAGGCCTCTTCAGAATGAGGAGAGCCTGGGGGTAGAAAAAAAGCTACACCCTCGATTTCCTCCCTAGATACAGTCACTTGGCTCCCGAATCGGCCCTCTCCGGCTGACTCCCGAATTGCTCGCCGTCATCACTTCGGAAGCGAGTGAATTCCAAGCCCAGCGTAGCCCTTCGTAGCGACCCGTAGCGATTCGGGCCGAAACCCTGTACGAGCCCGCCGACGGTGCCCCCGAAACCGGAATCAAAACACCCGCGCCGGATCGGCGACGGCCTTCGGCGCACACGGGATCGGCGGGGCGGTGCGGCCGGTCAGGCCGGCGCGACGGCGTCCGCTGCGCGCATGGTGGCTGGCGTGCGGTTGCGCCCGTCGGCGACGGCGATAGGATGGGCGTCATGATGGTGGCGTTCGACACGCTCAGGGCGGCGCGCAAGCTGCGCGACGAAGGCGGCTTCGACGAGAAGCAGGCCGCGATCCTCGTCGACACCTTCGCCGAAGGCATGGGCGAGACCCTGGCCACCAAGGCCGATC
>JAJDVB010000025.1 GCA_022826345.1 Alphaproteobacteria bacterium | reverse complement strand
CTGCCGCTCGACGCGAGCGACGACGCCGCCATGCAGCACCGCTGGGACTATCTCTACGAACCGGACGCCCGGGAACTCATCGAGGGGCTCGTGACGCGCTACATCGAGGCGCAGGTCTACCACACCGTCATCGAGAACACGGCCTGCGAGCAGGCGGCCAAGATGATCGCCATGAAGAGCGCCACGGAGAACGCGGAAGAACTGATCGGCGAACTGACGCTGATCTACAACAACGCCCGCCAGGCGGCCATCACCCAGGAAATCGCCGAGATCGTCGGCGGCGCGGCCGCGGTGTGACGCCTCCGGGCGAAAAGGGCAGCGGAAAGGACAAGCACAGGAAGGTCAGCAAATGAGCAATGGCAGCATTGTCTCGGTCATCGGGGCCGTCATCGACGTCGAGTTCGAGCGCGACAGCGTCCCCAAGGTCTACGACGCGCTGAAGGTGACGGACAGCGGGCTCACCCTCGAGGTGCAGCAGCAGCTCGGCGACGGCGTCGTGCGCGCCATCGCGATGGGCTCCTCCGAAGGCCTCTCGCGCGGCCTGGACGTCGCCAACACCGGCCAGCCGATCGCCGTGCCCGTGGGCGAGGAGACCCTCGGGCGCATCATGAACGTGCTCGGCGACGCCATCGACGAGAAGGGCCCCATCAAAGCCCGCGCGACCATGCCCATCCACCGCAAGGCGCCGACGTTCGAGGACCAGACCGGCGGCATCGAGCTGCTCGACACGGGCGTCAAGGTCATCGACCTCATCTGCCCGATGGCGAAGGGCGGCAAGGTCGGCCTCTTCGGCGGCGCGGGGGTCGGCAAGACCGTCACCATGCTCGAGCTCATCCGGAACATCGCCATCGAGCACGCGGGCCTCTCCGTGTTCGCCGGCGTCGGCGAGCGCACCCGCGAGGGCAACGACTTCTACTACGAGATGACCGACGCGGGCGTGCTCGACAAGATCTCGCTCGTGTTCGGCCAGATGAACGAGCCCCCCGGCAACCGCCTGCGCGTCGGCCTGACGGGCCTGACCCTCGCCGAGCAGTTCCGCGACGAAGGCCGCGACGTGCTGCTCTTCATCGACAACATCTACCGCTACACCCTGGCGGGCACGGAAGTCTCGGCCCTCCTCGGCCGCATGCCGTCCGCCGTGGGCTACCAGCCCAATCTGGCGGAGGAGATGGGCATCCTGCAGGAGCGCATCACCACCACCAAGACCGGCTCCATCACCTCGGTGCAGGCGATCTACGTCCCCGCGGACGACCTCACGGACCCGTCCCCGGCGACCACGTTCGCCCACCTCGACTCCACCGTGACGCTCTCCCGCGCCATCACGGACCTCGGCATCTACCCGGCCGTCGACCCCCTCGACTCGAGCTCCCGCCAGCTCGACGCCAACATCGTCGGCCAGGAGCACTACGACACCGCCCGCGGCGTGCAGGAGACCCTGCAGCGCTACCAGGAACTGCGCGACATCATCGCCATCCTCGGCATGGACGAACTCTCCGAGGAGGACAAGGCCCTCGTCTACCGCGCCCGGAAGATGCAGCAGTTCTTCTCGCAGCCGATGTTCGTGGCCGAGCAGTTCACCGGCCAGGAAGGCAAGTACGTCTCCCGCGAGGACACCGTGCGCAGCTTCAAGGCCATCCTGGACGGCGACGCGGACGACCTGCCGCAACAGGCGTTCTACATGGTCGGCACCATCGAAGACGCCCGCGAGAAAGCGAAGACGCTGAGCTAGCGCGCCGCCGCGCAACCAGGCGACCCCGGAGGAGACCCGAGCCGTGACCGTCATCAAGAACGCTACGCAAGGACTCTAGGCCATGGCCACCACCATGCACTGCGACATCGTGAGCGCGGAGAAGGAGATCTTCTCCGGGCCCGTGACGATGGTGATCGCGACGGGGACGATAGGGGAACTCGGGATCCTGCCCGGACATGCGCCGCTGCTGACCGGGATCAAGCCCGGGCCGGTGCGGCTGCAGTTCGAGGATGGGGAGGAGGACGTGTTCTTTGCCTCTGGGGGGTTCCTGGAGGTTCAGCCTAGTGTCGTGACGATCCTGGCGGATACGGCGTTGCATGCCGACGACATCGACGAGGCGGCGGCGTTGGAGGCTCAGGGGCAGGCCGAGCGTGCTCTTGCCGAGCAGGCGGCGGACTTCAACTTCTCGTTGGCTACGGCGCAGTTGGCGGAGGCGGCGGGGCGGCAGAGGACGTTGGAGGAGTTGAGGAAGCGGAGGCGGTAGCACTCTCTCCTGCGCCCCCACACTCGAGTCAAGGCGCCAGAACGCCGAGTTCGGTGATCGGCTCGTTGGATGGCCAAGCGCCGAAGGAGTTGGCCGGACAAGACCAAGTGATGCTAGGGGTGTCCGCGCGTGCGAGTCATGGACACGCGTTTCCGGCGACCACGCAGTCCCCTAACGCCACTCCACTGAACCCCTCTCTCGCGGATCACGACTGATTTGAGCCTCTATCCGGCCGTCGACTCGTCGAATGAGCTTGCGCCCTCGGCGAAGGACCGTCGTCTACGGCGCGCGGAAAGATGCAAGGGCGGCGCGACGCGGACTCATCGGCGAACGGCGCAGCCGGCGGAGATTGGCGGGCGCAGAGGACGTTAGACAAGTTGCGGAGATGGCCGCGGGGTCGTACGTTAGGCTTTCCAAGAACATTGCAGCTAAACTGCCGAGGAGCGAGCGTACGATGACGGTGTCCACGTGATGGAGGCGAAGAAGGTCACCGCCTTGGATTTTTTCAATGACTTGCGGTCTCGCTACGCCCGGAGGTGGTTCCTATGGGCATTTGGAATCATCGCTCTCGTCTGCGCGGTTGGCGCTATCTTCACGTCGAGCCTCGACTCCTTCGAGGCGGTCCGCGAGCTTGCGCATTCGACGTTCATCGAGATCTTCGCGGGTGCATTGATCGTCCTTCTGATCTACGTTACCTATGTACACTTCATTGGCGCTGACACGGCCGGCAGCCACGTCACTACGATTCGACCGCAGGACATTATTAGAGAGCGCATCGATGAGCTTTCCGTGGACGTGAGAAAATACATGTTATGTACCCGCCGTCGAACCGGGCCGTCACCCGGCGCCTTCCGAAGGGCTGAAACTCAAGCTGCGTGTCGTTACACTGTGCGTCCAAGGCTGCTTCCTCTTCGTCTGGCGTAAACGATTGATCTCACAACCTTTATGCCATAGGAGGCAGCCTTCTTCCACTCCTTCGGTGAGCGATCCGGGCTAG
>JAJDVB010000193.1 GCA_022826345.1 Alphaproteobacteria bacterium | reverse complement strand
CCCATCCCGAGACCGGCCGCAAGGCGCTCTACATCAATCCCAACCGCATCGACCGGGTCGCCGACATGCCGCTCGCGGAGGGCGACGCGCTGCTCGACGAACTGATCGCGCACGCGACGCAGCCGGCCTTCGTCCACGTCCATGCCTGGGAGCCGGGCGACATCGTGATCTGGGACAACCGCTGCACCATGCACCGGGCCTCGCCCCACGAGGGCGATCACCCCCGCCGCCTGCTCCGCATCCTGATCGAGGGCACGGTCCCGGTCTGAGAGCGGTCGCGCGGGCGCGGGCGATGGGGCACACTGCCGCCTCGTCCGAGTCCGCGAATTGGGGGAGAGCGCAGATGGCACGGGTCACGGAAGCGACGCCCGACGGAGTCGTCAGGCTGGAGAACCGCTTTGCGGACGGCGCCGCCTTCATCGACGGGGCCTACGTGCCGATCGCCGAGGCGCGGATACCGATCCTCGACTGGGGCTTCACGCGCTCGGACGTCACCTACGACGTGGTGCACGTCTGGGGCGGCAAGTTCTTCCGGCTCGACCATCATCTCGACCGTTTCGAGAAGAGCCTCGCCAGCGTCCGCATGAGCATTCCCCACGAGCGGGACGAGGTCGTCGCGATCCTGATGCGGCTGATGCGCCTCAGCCAGCTGCGCGAGGCCTACGTCGAGGTGCTGTGCACCCGCGGCATGCCGCCCAAGGGCACTCGCGACCCCCGTGCCTGCGAGAACCGCTTCATCGCCTTCGTCATCCCCTTCGTCTGGATCGCGGACGAGGAGATGCGGGCGCGAGGCATCAACCTGCACCTCAGCTCCTACCTGCGGATTCCGCCGGGCTCGGTCGACCCCACCGCCAAGAACTTCCACTGGGGCGACATGATCCGCGCGCTGTTCCAGAGCTACGAGCGGGGCTGCGACATGCCGGTGGTCGTCGACCTCGACGGCAACATCGCCGAGGGGCCGGGCTTCAACGTCTTCGCCGTGAACGGCGGCACCGCGACGACGCCGGGCGGCACCTGCCTCGAAGGCATCACGCGGCGGACCGCGCTCGACCTCCTGGGCGAGCTCAACGTGAAAGGGAAGGTCGGCACCGTCTCGCCGGACGACCTGCGCGGCGCCGACGAGGTCTTCGTCACCAGCACGGCGGGCGGCATCCTGCCGGTGACGAAGATCGACCACGAGCCGGTGGGCGACGGCGCCGTCGGCCCGGTGACCGAGCGGCTGCGCGCCCTCTACTGGGAGCGGCACGAGGACGACAGCGAGGCGACGCCGATCGACTACGAGGGCTGAGCCGCGGCGCACGGCATCAAGGTCTCCATTCGCCACTGGCCGCGGGCGCGGCGCGCGCCATGATGATCGGCGGCATACCGGGGCCCAAGCGCATCGGAGTCGGGCTCGAGGCCAGGGCCGGGCTGCTCCGGGGTGCCGCAACGGTAGGCCGCATCGTCGGCACCACCCTCGGCCCCGGCGGGCGCGCGGTGCTGATCGAGCGCCGCCACGCCCAGCCCTGGGTCTCCACCGACGGCTACACCATCGCGCGGCACATCGACCTCGAGGACCGCTTCGAGGACATGGGCGGCCGCCTGATCCGCCACGTCGGCTCGAAGGTGAGCGACGAGGTGGGCGACGGCTCCACCACCGCGATGGTGCTGGCGGCTGCGCTCATGGAGGAGGGTCACCGCGCCACCGCCGCCGGCGCCGACCCCATGAGCGTCATGCGGGGGATGGAGCGCGGGCTCGCCGCAGCCACGGAAGCGCTGGACGCGCAGTCCCGCCCCCTGCCCGCGCAAGGCGGGCTGGAGCGCGTGGCCCGGCTCGCGGCAGGCGGCGACGAGGAGATCGGGCGCCACCTGGCCCATGCCATCCGCCAGGTCGGCCCCGACGGGGTGGTGACCATCGAGGAGGCGCAGGGCGTCGAGACGGAACTCTCGGTGCACGAGGGCATGAGCTTCGACACGGGCTACGTCTCGCCCGCCTTCGTCACCGATACGGACGACATGACGGCCACCCTGGAGGACGCCTACGTGCTGATGCACGAGAAGACGATCTCCAGCGTGGACGCGATCGAGCCGGCGCTCCGCGCCTTCGCCAAGTCGTCGCACACGCTGCTCATCGTGGCGGAGGACGTGGTGGGCGACGCGCTGGCGACGCTGATCGTGAACAAGCAGCAGGGCGGGCTCCGCGTCGCCGCGGTCAAGGCGCCGGGCTTCGGGCGCTGGCGCAAGCTCATGCTGGAGGACATCGCGGTGATGACCGGCGGGGAGATCGTCACCGACGAACTCGGCAACAAGCTGGAGAACCTGAAGCCCGCGATGATGGGTGCGGCGAAGCGCGTGCACGTGACCCGCGACCGCACCACCATCGTGGCAGGCGCCGGCGACGCCCAGGAGATCGCGCACCGCTGCGCCATGTTGCGCCGGGAGGCCGAGGCCGAGAAATACCTGAGCTTCGACCGCGAGAAGCTGCAGGAGCGCCTCGCCCGCCTCGCCGCCGGCATCGCCCACCTGCGCCTTGGCGGCGCGACCGAGACCGAGCTCCGCGCCCGTAAGGAACGCGCCACCGACGCGCTGAACGCGGCGCGCGCAGCGAAGGCCGAGGGCGTGGTGCCCGGCGGCGGCGTGGCCCTGGTGCAGGCGTCGCGCGCGCTTGGGCCGGTCCGTGCCGGATGCTCCGGCGACGAGGCCATGGGCGTGAGCGCGCTGGACACCGCCCTCAAGGCCCCGATGCGGCGAATCGTGGAGAACGCCGGCGGCGAGGGCTCCTACGCCATCGCCCGCACGCTGGCGCAGGACAACCCGCGCTGGGGCTTCGATGCGGCCGAGCGGCGCTTCCGCGACCTCTCCCGTGCCGGCATCGTCGACCCGACGAAGGTGGTCCGCATGGCGCTCCGCACCGCGGTCCCCGCCGCAGCCCGCGTCATCGCGGCGGAGGCGGTCGTCGCCGGCTTCCCCCGCGCGACGGACTCCGGCACTCAGGCGCTGCCCGAAGACGCCCTGCCGGGCGCTCAGAGCGAGGGGTAGCCGCTCTCCGTCCGCGCTTCCGTCACGCCGTTCGACTCCCCGACGCCAGTGCGCGCGTGGGATGCGCGGCGCCGCGGTAGAGCACTTCTGCCTGCACCTCGACCTTGCGTCGCCACGCCGCCTGCGCCGCCGGGCTCATCTCTTGGGCCGGGCGCGGATCGACATCGAAGTGGTGAAAGCGATCGACGCCGCGCACCAGCATCGCGGATTCGCGCGGCTCGTGCTGCCACGCGTGGGTGGGCACGTATTCGATGAGGAAGATGATGCGCCGGTCGTCGCTCCGGTTGGGGCCGGAGGAATGACAGATCGCGTTGTTGAAGAGGACCGCCTCCCCCGCCGCCATCGGCAACGAGACTGCTGCCGCTTCGTCGAGGGGGGCGTCGATCTGCTGCTCGCGGGTGAGCAGGCTATCGGTGCCGAAATGCTCGCGGTGCGGCAGCAGGGCCCCGCGATGGGAGCCGGGGATCACGCGGAGGCAGCCGGCGTCCTCGCCGCAGTCGGAGAGTGCGAGGGCGGCGATCACCACGATCGGCTTGATGTCGCAATAGGCGGTGTCCTGATGCCAGCCGGCGAAGGTCTTGCCGTCCGCCTCCTTGAGCCTGAGCGAGACGCCCCAGACCAGCAGGTTGGGTCCGAGCAGGTCCTCCATCGGGTCGAGCAGGCCGGGGTGGCGGGTGAATTCGTCGATCCAGGGGCAGAGCAGCGAAGCGCCCTGGTCGAGCATGTGGCGCTCGTCAGGCCAACGTTGCTCGAAGCGCTCCAGCTCGGCGCGATAGTGCTGCGCCTCGGCCGCGCTCATGACGCGGAGAGGCCCGCAATAGCCGGTCTCGTGGAAGCCGCGCCGCTCAGCCTCGCTCAACCGCTTCGGCATTCAACCGTCCGCCGCAACGACACCTGCGCGCACTCATAGCAGGTTTCGCCCCGACGGGTGAGGCACTCGGCAGTTATGGTCGCGTCTTGAAGCGTTGCCGGTCGGCTAATTGAAGCCGCAGTCCTCCACGGTAGCGATCAGAGCGGACCAGATGCCGTCCCGCTCGCCGTAGCAACCCCGGCGCCACTCGCCCTGATGGACGTCGCCATCGGCAAACGTCGCGGTGCCGAAACCGTGCGGCCTGTCGTCGCGCCAGCCGCCCTCGTAGCGATGGCCGGCGGCCCAGGTGTAGATGCCGATTCCGTGCCTCTTGCCTTCCTGCCATTCGCCCTCGTAGCGGGCGGCGTCGCTGCGCAGCAGCGTCCCATGTCCGTGTTGCTTGCCGGCCACCATGTGGCCTTCGTAAACGTGCCTGCCGAAGCGGGTATGCCAGATGAGCCGTCCCTCGCCCGAGGCCTTGCCGTCCACACAGTCCCCCCACCAGATGAACGGCTCATAACCGCGCTGGCCATCGTTCCACACGTGGCAAGGCTGGTTTTGGGTGACGGACCAGTTGGGGCCGACGGGCCGGAGGCCTGCCGCAGCCCCGGTCTCCCTCAAGAGCGGCGCGTAGATGAAGGCGTCGTCGCCGTCCCCGCGCAGGTCGACCCGCATCCAGTCGCGGCCCAGAACGGCACCGGTCACGCGCACGGTCGCGCCTTCGTGCAGGACGACGCGCACGTCGTACTCGGTGCCCGGGCCGGCGCGCACGTTTGCCGCCTTGACCGCCTCCATCACTCGGCTGAAGGGATCGACTACATAGGTGCTAGTCGAATCCACGGTATAGGCGCTGGCCGAATTCACGGTCCAGACGATGGCCGCGGCAAGCGCCGCGGCCAGTGTCGCGATGGCTCTCATGTCTCCCCCCGAGCGCGCCTTGTTTTATTTGGCGCTTTCTTTGCCCGCACCCTGCGTTGGGCTTGTGCCCATTTATAGGCAGATCATAGTACAGATCGCGCACCGGCCCCACCCCCGCGCGAGCGCGCGCGGCGGTCGATGACACCGCCGCTAGCCCGGCTCTTGCGCCGCCGGTGCACGCGTTGCGAGGATGCGTGCGGACCAGCAAGCGGCGCGGGGGGCGGGTGAGCCAGTATCAGGTCTCGATCGACATTGGCGGGACCTTCGCCGATTGCGTGGTCTCGGACGGCGCGCGGCGCGCGGTGGTCAAGGTGCCGTCGACCCCGCCCGCGTTCGAGCAGGGATTCATGGACGCGCTGGCGCTCGCCGCCCGCGCTTTCGACTGCGATCTCAGGGGCTTCCTCGCCCGGACGGTACGCATCGTGCATGGCACAACGGTCGCCACAAACGCCCTGGTGGAGGGGCGCTCCGGCGCGGTCGGGCTGATCTGCACCGTCGGCCACCCCGACGTGCTGACGCTGCGGGAGGCGCCGCGCAAGCGCGCCTTCGACTGGCGCCTCGACTATCCCCGGCCCTTCGTCCCCCGTAACCGCACCTACGAGGTGCGCGGCCGGATCGATGCGCGTGGCAACGAGATCGCGCCGCTGGTTGAAGAGGACGTGCACGCTGCCGTGGCTCACTTCAAGCGCTGCCCGGTGGACGCCATCGCCGTCAGCCTGCTCTGGTCGGTGGTGGAGCCCGCGCACGAGCGCCGGGTGGGCGAGATCGTGGGCGAGCTCTGGCCCGAGGTGCCGGTGACCCTCAGCCACGCGCTCAACCCGATCCCGCGCGAGTATCGCCGCACCATCGCGACCGCCATCGACGCCGCGCTGCACACCATCGTGCCCGCCTATCTCGGCCGGCTGGAAGGTGCGGTGCGCGAGGCAGGCTTTGGCGGCACGCTCCTCGTCGCCAACTGCCAGGGCGGGATGATGACGGTGGACGAGATCGCCGTGCGGCCGATCCACGCGGTGATGAGCGGGCCGACGCTTGCCCCGATCGCCGCGCTCGCGCTTACGGACGAGCCCGACATCGTCGTCATCGACATGGGAGGCACGACCTTCGACGTCTCGGCAATCCGCGCCCGCGCACTGATCCGCACCACCGAGACGCCGATCGTTGACGACCTGTTGGGGCTGCCCAAGATCGACGTGCGCTCGGTGGGCGCGGGCGGCGGCAGCATCGCCTGGGTCGATTCCGGCGGCCTGCTGCGCGTGGGCCCCGTGAGCGCCGGCGCCGATCCGGGCCCTGCGGCCTACGGGCGGGGCGGCACGCGGCCCACGGTGACCGACGCCAACCTGGTGCTGGGACTGCTGGACCCCGACTACTTCCTGGGCGGCCGACTGCCGCTGGATGCGCAGGCCGCGCACCGCGCCGTCGCTACGGTGGCCGATGCGCTCGGGCTGGAGGTGGCGGAGGCGGCCTACGCAATTCACGTCACCAGCAACGAAAACATGATCGCTGCGATCGAGGACATCACCGTCAACGAGGGCATCGACCCGCGCGAGAGCTTCCTGGTCGCGGGCGGGGGCGCCACCGCGTGCCACATCGGCGAGATGGCGCAGGCGTTGGGCATCGAGTGCTTCATGGTGCCGGGGGTCGCGGCGGGCTTGAGCGCCTTCGGCGGGCTGGTCACGGACATCAGGGGCGAGGAGACTGCGACGGTCCACACCAGCAACCGCCACTTCGCACTCGACGCGGTCAACCGCACGCTCGCGGCGCTTTACGAACGCGCGCGGCGCTTCCTCGAGCGCGCCGGGGTGCCGGAGGCCGAGCGCCGCTACGAGTACGCCTTCCAGGCCCGCTACAAGTACCAGTCTTGGGAGATCGAGGCACCCTTCGAGCCGTCGGACGGGGCGCTTGGCGCGGACGACGTGCCGGCGCTCTCGGACGCCTTCCACGCCATGCACGAGCGCATCCACACCATCCGCGAGGACGACGGCGAGGTCGAGTTCACCACCTGGACCGTGCGCGCCATCGGCATCGGGAGCGGCACTGGCGCAGGGGGAGAGACCGCCGCCCAGGCCAGCGAGCGACTGCCGGAGCGGGGCCGGCGCGCGGTCTTCCTCGGCGAGGAGCGGGCCTTCCGCGCGCTTACCGCCTACGACGGCAACGCGCCGCCGGCGGGCGCCGAGATCGCGGGCCCCGCCCTGATCGACAGCGACACGACCACCATCCTGCTGCTTGCAGGCCAGCGGGCGCGCACGGATGCGGGCGGCAACTTCCACATCGATACCGGCCGCGATTGAGGGCACCGGCATGACAGAGTCGCTCGAGCGATTCGATCCGCTGCTGATGGCGGTGCTTTCGCGCCGACTGGAAGCGATCATCCGCGAGATGAGCAACACGGTGATGCGCGCGTCGCGCTCGGCCGTCATCACCAACGCGCGCGACATGTCCTGCGGCATCCTCACTTACGACCACCGGCTGATCTGCGTCGAGGAGGCGATGCCGATCCACGTCAGCGCGCTGGAGCTCACGACCCGGCCGATTACCGAGCTCTTCGACGACGTGAAGGAGGGCGACGCCTTCTTCAACAACAGCCCTTATCACGGGGTGACGCACCACGCGGACATGACGCTCTGCGTGCCGGTCTTCGCGGACGGCGAGCCCCTCTTCTGGGTGCTTTCGCGCTCGCATCACGCGGACGTGGGGGCGCCGGAGCCCACCACCTACCTGCCCTACGCCGCGACGCTCTACCAGGAGGGCGTGCATTTCCCCTGCGTGCGGATCCAGGAGGGGCGCGAGGACAAGGCGGACATCGTGCGCATCGGGCTGCAGAAGATCCGCGCGCCGCACGTCTGGTACGGCGACTACCGCGCGCAGGTCGGCGCCTGCCGGATCGGCGAGCGCAGGCTGAAGGCGCTGGTCCAGCACTACGGCATCGAGACCGTGCGCGCCTTCGTCGAGGCCTGGATGGACTACGGTTCCCGCCGTGCGGCGGCGGCGATCCGGGAGCTTCCCGCCGGTACCTGGCGCTACACCTGCAGCCATGACCCCATCCCTGGCGTGGCGGAAGAGGGTATCCCCATCACGGCCGAGGTCACGGTCGAGCCCGACGAGGGTTTCATCACCGTGGACCTGCGCGACAACCCCGACTGCGTGCCGGGCGGGGTGAACCTTTCCGAGGCCTGCGCCGCAGGCTCGTGCCGGATCGGCGTCTTCTACAACCTCGACCCGACGATCCCGCACAACGAGGGCAGCGCGAGCCGCATCAAGGTGCTGCTCAGGGACGGCTGCGTGGTGGGGCGGCCCACCTTCCCGGCGGGAACCTCGGTCGCCACCACCAACGTCAACGACCGCCTGATCAACGCCGTGCAGTGCTGCTTCGCGCAGATGGGCGCGCCCCACGGGCTGGCGGAAGGGGGCGGCAACATGTCCGCCGGCCTCGGCGTGGTCTCAGGGACGGACGATCGCGACGGCGAGGCCGTGCCTTACGTCAACCAGTTCTGCGTCGGACTCTCCGGCGGCCCCGGCACCCACGGGCACGACGGCTGGCTCACCTACGAGGCGCCGGACGGTGGCGGCGTGCTAGTGATCGACTCGATCGAAATCGACGAGGCGCAGTATCCAATCCTGATGGAGGAGCGCCGCATCGCTCCGGATACCATGGGCGCAGGGCGCTGGAACGGCGCGCCGGCGACCCAGGGCGCCTATCGCTCCCTCGCTGGCCCGGTCTCGGTGTTCTATTGCAGCGACGGCGATTTGAACCCTGCGCAGGGCGTCCTCGGCGGCGCGGCGGGCGCGCCCTCGCTGAACCGCAAGCGGGAAGCAGACGGCAGCTTGCACACCCTCCCCTCGTTTCATGAGGAGCGATTGGCGCCGGACGAGGCGATCCGCTACCGCACCGTCGCTGGCGGCGGCTATGGCGAGCCCACCGAGCGCGACCCGGCGGCCGTAGCCGAGGATGTCGCCCGCGGCTGGCTCACCATCGAGCGCGCGCTCAGCGTCTACAAGGTCGCGCTAGTCCGTGCCGCCAACGGCATCGACATCGTGGTGGACGAGGAGCGCACCCGCCTGCTCCGCGCTTGAGCCTGAATACGACCGCGCGGGGTGCCGGCCGGCGCGGTTTCTGCCAAGATGCGCGGCCGCGCGGCTCCGGCCGCGGCGGGCGGTTTCCCAGCAACGGACCAGAGATATGTACGGGCGCGACGTCTTCATGGAGAGCCTGCTGGCGCACGGGGTCCAGCACCTGTTTGGCAACCCCGGCACCACCGAAAGCCCGCTGATTGACAGCCTGGCGCGCTACCAGGGGATCGACTACGTGCTCGCGCTGCACGAGGGCGTCGCCATCGGGGCTGCGAGCTACTACGCCCAGGCCTGCGGCCGGGCCGGGGTGGTGAACCTGCATGTGGCGCCCGGCCTCGGCAACGCCATCGGCATGATCTTTGGCGCGCTCCGGACCAACTCGCCGATGGTGGTGACGGCAGGCCAGCAGGACACGCGGCTCCGCCTGCGCGACCCCATCCTGGGCCACGACCTGGTGGCCATGGCGGCGCCGGTGGTGAAGTGGAGCGTGCAGGCCGAGAGCGCCGATGAGATCGCGCCGGTGATGCGGCGCGCCTTTAAGATCGCGCACGATGCGCCCTCCGGCCCGGTCTTCGTCGCGCTGCCCATCAACGTGATGGAGCAGCAGACCGAGGTCGCGGCGCGCGCCGCAGGCCCGCTCTACCGCGCGCCGCCGCCGGACCCGGAGGGTGTCGCCGCCATCGCCCGGCACCTGCTGGCCGCCCAAGAGCCCGCCATCATGATCGGTGACGACGTTGCGCGCGCAGGCGCGGGCGCTGCCCTGGTCGCGCTAGCCGAGACCCTAGGCGCCGGCATCTGGACCGAGCTGATCCACCAGCACCAGCCGGTGCCCAACATGCATCCCAACTACCGGGGCCGCATCCCCACCGACCCTGCCACCATCGCGACGAACTTCGGCGGGGCGGACGCTGTGCTCATGGTGGGCGGCCCCTTCTTCGAGGAGGTGTGGTACGCGCCGGAGGGGCCTTTCCCGCCCGGCGCCACGGTGCTGCAGATCGAGGAGTCGACCGAGCGGCTCGCGCGCAACCACGGGCTCGACGCCGGCCTGATCGCGGGGCTTACGCCCGCGCTGGAGGCCATCTGCGCGCTGGTCCAGGAGGAACAATCCACCGCCTACGCCGCCGCCGCAGCGGAGCGGAACGCGCGCTTCGCCGCGCTCCACGAGGATGAGCGGGCGGACAGGCGTGCCCGCCTCACGGCCATTCGGGACCGGCGGCCCATGCCGGTGCCGATCATGCTGGAAGCGCTGGCGGCGACGGTGCCGGAGGACGTGGTGATCGTGGAGGAAGCCATCACCGGCAGCCCCGAGATCCCCAAGGCTTTCAGCTTCGGCGGGCACGGCGACTATTTTTGCGGCCGCGGCGGCGGCATCGGCCAGGGGATCGCGGGCGCCCTCGGCGTCAAGCTCGCGATGCCGGAGCGCCCGATGGTGTGCCTCTCGGGCGACGGCTCGGCGATGTACAGCATCCAGGCGCTGTGGACGGCGGCGCATCACCGGCTGCCCATCGTCTTCGTCATCCTCGCCAATGCCGAGTATCGCATCCTCAAGCACAACCTCGACATCTACCGGCGGCGCTTCGACGTGGCCACGAACCACCCCTACGTGCAGATGGACCTGGTCGATCCGCCTTTGGGGTTCGTCGAGATGGCGGCGGGGATGGGTGTCGCCGGCACTCGCGTCACCGAGCCCGACGAGCTGGCGGAGGCGGTGAAGGAAAGCCTCGCCTCGGGCGCCCCCTACCTGATCGAGGCCGCAGTCGAGGGCAAGATCTAGCCCACCGCCTTAGCAAGAATTACAGTGTGCGGGGCGCGCTGCGGGCCGCTTCTTGCTTGGCGCGCGGGCGATGACGCATACTCGCCCGCCGTGAGCCGGCGCCGGCAGGGCGATGCCGCCGCGCGGCGTCCTGCAAGCTACTCAGGGAGATAACGATGCAACCGAAAACCGTTCTGGCGGCCGGCGTGCTCGGCGCGTTCGGCGTGGCCGCGACCATGCCCGCCTTCGCGGAGACCGACTACGTCGCGAAATACGGGATCAAGCAAGACCATCCGGGCATTTGCTCCTACGAAGCGACAGACGCGAAGGACTATACCGGGCACGAGATCACCATCCTGACTCACGCCGTGCCGGTGATGGGCGAGCCGGTGGCGCTGCACTCCAAGCAGTTCGAGGAGCTGACCGGCGGCACGGTGAACGTGGTGCACGCCCCCTTCGGCGAGCTCTACCAGAAGGTGATGATCCCCTTCCAGACCGGCCAGCACGTCTACGACATCGTCTACGGCGGCTCCTACTGGATCGGCGACTGGGCGCCGCATCTCGCGCCGGTGCCCCAGAAGTATCTCGATACCGACGAGATGAAGGACATCACGCCGGCCTATCAGGGCGTCGCCAGCTGGAACGGTCAGCGCCTGCAGTACACCTTCGACGGCGACCGGAACTACTTCAAGTACATCCTGCCGCCCTTCGAGGACGCCGAGAACCAGGCCAAGTTCAAGGCCGAGTACGGCCGCGACCTGGAAGTGCCGACGACCTGGGAAGAGTACGCCGAGGTCGCCACCTTCTTCAGCGGCTGGGACTGGGACGGCGACGGCGAGCTTGAGTACGGCTCGACCGAGATCGTCAAGCGTGACGACGTGGCCTTCGCCAACTTCATCACCCGCGTCGCCTCCTACGCCAAGAACCCCAACGTGACCGGCGGCTTCTGGTTCGATCTCGAGACCATGACCCCGCAGGTCAACAACCCGGGCTTCGTCAAGGGGCTGGAGATGTGGATGGACGCGCTCCGCTACATGCCGCCCGGCGGGATCAACTTCGGCATCGGCGAGGAGATCTTCTCCTGGGGCGGCGGTGAGTCGCTGATGAGCGTCACCTGGGACGACGCCTTCATCCAGGCGATGCAGCCGGATTCGCCGATCCGCAACAAGATCCGCGTCGGCACCAAGTACGGCCCCTCCATGGGCTCGCACAAGGTGTGGAACCGGGTCAGCGGCCAGTGGGACGAGTTCGAGACCCCCTCGGTCGCGCCTTACGTGACCTGGGGCTGGGGCGCCGGCGTCTCCAAGTACAGCGAAGAGCAGGAGATGGCGTTCGACTGGTTCTGCTTCTTCTCGAATTACGCCAACACCAACCACGACCTCTTGATCGGCCGCTTCGGCGTCAACCCCTTCCGCACCAGCCACATGGATCCCGACTATTGGGAGAAGGAAGCCGGCTGGGATCGCGCGGTGGCGGAAAGCTTCACCGTCATGCTGCAGGGCATGGACACGAGCACCAACCGGGTCTTCGACCTGCGCGTGCCTGGCGTCAATCAGTTCTACACCGCCATGATGGCGGGCGTGGCCAAGGCGATGGCGGGCGAGATGGACGCGCAGTCCGCGCTCGACGAGGTCGCCGAGGAGTGGACGCGCATCGCCGACAGGATCGGCGTCGACGTCATCCGCCAAGCCTACAGGAACGTGGTCGCGCTGGAGGACAACGTCCCGCTGGATCAGGTCCAATAAGGCCGGGGTTCATCGAGACAACGTCAGACCACGCTTGAAGAGACCGGCGGGCCGAGGCCCGCCGGTCGTTCTTCGCCCGGCCATGCTGGACTCGCGCTACAAGCACATCTTCCTGCTTCCAGCGCTGCTCGCGCTGGTCGCGATCATCATCTTTCCGCTGATCTACACGGTGCGCCTCAGCCTCTCCGGCTGGGACGTGAACTTCCCCGAGCTCGACTATATCGGCTGGGACAACTACGCCCGCGCCATCACCGACGGGCGCTTCTGGGATTCCATGGGCACCCTCTACCTGATGGTGCTCCTCTGCGTCGTCTTCGAGTACCTGCTGGGCTTCGGGCTGGCGCTCCTGCTCTGGAAGGACGTGCGCGCCGGGCGCTTCTTCCGCGTGCTCTTCATCGTGCCGATGTGCGTGACCCCGGTGGTGATGGCCGTGGTCTGGCGTACGATCTTTCACGAAACGCTGGGGCCGCTGAACGACGTGCTGAGCTGGTTCGGCATCCCGGCGGTGCCGTGGCTCAGCAAGACCGGCCCGGCCTTCGCCGCGGTCGTCATCATCGACGTCTGGCAGTGGACCTCCTTCATGTTCATCCTGCTGCTGGCGGGGCTGATGTCGCTGCCGCGCGAGCCCTACGAAGCGGCCCAGATCGACGGCGCAGGCCCGATCCGCACCTTCGTCCACGTCACCTTCCCGCTGATGGCGCCGATCACGCTGGGCGCACTGATCATCCGCCTGATCGAGTCCTCCAAGCTGATGGAAACGATCTACGCGCTCACCTCCGGCGGCCCCGGCTCGTCCACCGAGACCACGAGCTATCTGCTCTATATCAGGGGCTTGCGCGAATTCCAGATCGGCTACACCGCCTCGCTCTCGATCATCTATCTGGCGATCATGATCATCGCGCTCACCATCTTCGCCCGCAGCTTGAGCCGCCTGATGATCGGGCGCCAGGGGCCGGTGCGGGCATGAGCGCGCAAGACGCAGTGCGGGAGCGGGTGCGCGGCGTCGCCATGACCGGGCTCAAGGCCGACCTCTACCGGGTGCTCAAGTACGCAGCGCTCATCGCCTGGGCGATCTTCGTGGTGGCGCCCTTCCTCTGGGCGCTCTCCACCTCGTTCAAGAGCGACCCCGGCGTGGTCGGCGGCGCGACCTACATCCCCTTCCTCGAATACGAGCCCACGGTGGACGGCTGGACCGCGCTCTTCCGCGATACCAGCTCCGGCGGGATCAGCATGCAGGGGCCCTATCTCTCGAGCCTTGTCGTGAGCCTGATCTCGACCTCGATCGCGCTCTTCCTCGGCACGCTCGCGGCCTACGGGCTCTCGCGCTTCACCTTCCGCGCGGGCCCCTTGGGCAACAACGACATCACCTTCTTCTTCATCTCCCAGCGGATCATGCCGCCGGCGGTGCTCGCGATCCCCTACTTCCTGCTGCTGCGCTTCACCGGCCTGCTGGATACCCATCTCGGCCTGATCCTGGTCTATGTCGCGATGCTGCTGCCCATTGTGGTCTGGGTGATGGTGGATTTCTTCAACACCGTGCCCATCGAGCTGGACGAGGCGGCGCTGATCGACGGCTGCAACCCGATCCAGGCGTTCTACCGGATCATCCTGCCCAACTGTGCGCCCGGCATGGTGGTGGCGACGCTGCTCTGCATCATCTTCTCGTGGAGCGACTTCTTCTTCGCGCTCACGCTCACCTTCGCCAAGGTGCAGCTCTTGCCGCCCACCATCGTGATCCTCAATTCCAACAAGGTGCCGTGGTGGAGTCTGAGCGCGTCCGCGCTGGTCTCGGTGCTGCCGCTGGTCATCATTGCGTTCGTGCTGGAGCGCTACCTCGCGCGCGGCACGCTCGCCGGCGTAATCCGGGAGTAGGTCCGTGGCGGAAGTCGTTGTCAGCGGCGTCTTCAAGCGCTTCGGCCTAGTCGCGGCGCTGGAGGAGATCGACCTCACCGTCCACGACAACGAGTTCGTGGTGCTGGTGGGGCCGTCGGGCAGCGGCAAGTCCACCCTGCTCAGGATCATCGCCGGGCTGGAGCGCCAGAGCGAGGGCTCCGTTGCCATCGACGGCCGGGACATGGCCGGCATCGCGCCCAAGGACCGCGACGTTGCGATGGTGTTCCAGAGCCACGCCCTCTATCCGCACATGAACGTGTTCGACAATCTCGCCTTCAACCAGCGCATTCGCGGCGTCGATCGCAAGACCGTGGACCGCAAGGTGCGCGAGGTCGCCGAGCGGCTGGAGATCACCGAGCTGCTGAGGCGCCGCCCGCGCCAGATGTCGGGCGGCCAGCGCCAGCGGGTCGCCATCGGCCGCGCGCTGGTGCGCGATCCGCGCATCTTCCTGTTCGATGAGCCGCTCTCCAACCTGGATGCCGAGCTGCGCGTCAGGCTCCGTACCGTGATCAAGCGGCTGCACCAGGAAATGCGGCGCACGTCGGTCTACGTCACCCACGACCAGGTCGAGGCCATGACGCTGGCGGACCGCGTGGTGGTACTCCGCGACGGGCGGATCGAGCAGATCGGTGAGCCGGATGAGCTCTACGAGCGGCCGGTCAACGATTTCGTGGCGGGCTTCATCGGCTCGCCGGCGATGAACTTCCTGCAAGGCGCTGCGGCGGACGGCGTCGTGCGCGTCGGCGAGACGGAGACGGCCGCGGCCGGCGCGGCGAGCGGCGCGGTTACCGTCGGCATCCGGCCCGAGGACCTGCTGCCCGACGGCGCGGCGGATAAGGGCAGGCTGCGGGCAAAGGTCACCCTGGTCGAGCCCATGGGCGCGGACACGCTGGTCTTCTGCACCACCGGCGAAGGCCAGGAGCTCACGGTCCGCCTGCCGCGCTACACGGCGGTCCACGAAGGCGAGACGCTGGCGCTTGCCCCCCGCGCCGGCGCCGTGCACCTGTTCGACCCGGAAACCGGGCGGCGACTGAACTGAACACACCACTGGAGGAACCCATGAAGGCAGCGACGCTCCATGGCTACGACGAGGCTCTTACCAGCCCCGAATTCGTGACCTACGAGGACGTGGACGATCCGAGTATCACGAAGCCCACGGACGTGGTCGTCCGTATCGGCGGCGCGGGCGTCTGCCGCACCGACCTGCACATCATCGAAGGCGTGTGGAAAGGGCATGTGGATGTCGCCTTCCCCCACATCATGGGGCACGAGAACGCGGGCTGGGTGGAGGAGGTCGGCTCGGGCGTCGAAAGCGTCGAGGTCGGCGATCCGGTGATCTGCCACCCGCTGGTGACCAGCGGTCACTGCCTCGCCTGCCGGCGCGGCAACGACATGCACGCGGGCGAGAGCAGCTTCCCCGGCATCAACGCCGCCGGCGGCTATGCCGACTACCTGCTGACCGGCGAGCGGGCCCTGATCAAGTTGCCCCAGAGCCTCGCGCCCAAGGACGTGGCGCCCTACACCGACGCTGGCCTCACCGCCTACCGCGTCGCCAAGAAGGCCGCCGCTCATCTGGTGCCGGGCGAGTATGCCGTGATCATCGGGGCCGGCGGGCTCGGCCACATCGGCATCCAGTCGCTGGCGGCGCTGTGCGCGGCCGAGATCATCGTGATCGACTATTCCGACCTGGCGCTGGGACTCGCCAAGGAATGCGGCGCCCACCACGTGGTGCGGGGAGGTGACGGCGCGGTCGACGAGGTGCTCGCGCTCACCGGCGGGCACGGTGCCGAGGCGGTGATCGACTTCGTCGGCGAAGGCGATGCCATCGACAAGGGTCTCGCCATGACCCGCAACGACGGCTTCTACTACATCGTCGGCTACGGCGGGCGCGTCCAGATTCCGGCGATCGACATGATCGTCTCGGAGAAGACCATCGTCGGCAATCTGGTCGGCACCTATGCCGAGCTGGTGGAGCTCATGGCGCTGGCCGACCGGGGGCTGGTGACGCTCGCGACCCGCGAATACGCGCTCGCCGACGCCAACCAGGCACTTCACGACCTCCATGCCGGGACGGTCAAGGGTCGGGCGGTGCTGATCCCCTGAAGGCGCCCCCCAGGGATAACGGCGGCGGATCGCATGGCTGAAACGCTGGCCCAGGGACTCGCGGCGGCGTGCCGTGAGCGCGGCGTGCGCCGCGCCTTCGGCGTGCCGGGCGGGGCCAGCAGCCTCGATGTCATCGACGCGTTCGCCGCCGAGGGCATCGACTTCGTGCTCACCCATGGCGAGACCTCCGCCACCCTGATGGCGGCGGTCACCGCCGAGCTCGGCGGCGCACCCGGCGTGGTGGTGACGGGCGTGGGGCCGGGCGCGGCCAGTGCCGTCAACGGCATCGCCTACGCCGCGCTGGAGCACGCGCCCGTGCTGCTCATTACCGACGCGCTGGCGGAGCCGGCGCCGGGCCACCATGCGCTGCACCAGCGCTTCGACCAGCGCGCCCTCTTCGCGCCGCTGGTCAAGGGCTATGACAGGCCCGAGCCGGGCGACGGGCCGAACGGGATCGGCACCCTGCTCGACACGGCCATGACCCACCCGGCGGGGCCGGTGCAGCTCGACCTCACGACAGCGGCGGCCACCGCGCCCGCCACGGGCACCGCCGCGCCCACAGCCAGGAAGCGGAAGACGGCGAAGAAGGCCGACAAGGGCTTCGACCTGGTCGCACTGGCCGAGGCGCGGGGGCTGCTCGCCCAAGCTCAGCGCCCGCTCATCGTGGCCGGCATGGAGGCGCGGTCACGCGCGGCGAGCGCGGCGCTCAGGGTGCTGGTGCAATCGCTCGGCTGCCCGGTGATGACCACCTACAAGGCCAAGGGCGCGGTCGCGGACGCCGACCCGCTGGTGGTCGGGTGCTTCACCGGGGCCTCGGCCGATGCGCGCTACCTCGACCGGGCCGACCTGCTGATCTTCTTCGGCCTCGATCCGATCGAGCTGTTGCCCGGCCCCTGGCGCTTCGAGGGGCAGATTCTCGCGCTGGCGGCCCACGACGGCTACGACTATCCGGCCGCGCCGGCGGCGGTGTTGACCGGTACCCTCGACCGCTCTGCCGTGGCGCTCATCGAGGACGCGCAGCCGGTGGGCTGGTCGGAGCTTGAGATCGCGGCACTTCGCAGCCGGCTTCGCGCGGGCTTCGCCATGACCGGCCTGGGCCGGCGCACGGCCGAGGATGTGGTGAGCGCGGTGCGCCACGCAGCGCCGGCGCGCGCGCGGCTCACGGTCGATTCCGGCGCGCACATGTTCTCGGCCATGGGCCTCTGGCAGGCGGACGAGCCCAACGACGTGCTGAAGTCGAACGGGCTTTCCACCATGGGCTTCGCGCTGCCGGCGGCCATCGCCGCAGCGCTGGAGGAGCCCGCGCGCCCGGTGATCGCCATGACCGGCGACGGCGGCCTGCACATGTGCCTTGCGGAGCTTGCCACCGCCGCGCGCCTCGGTTGCCGGATCGCGGTCGTCGTGTTCAATGATTCCGCGCTCTCCCTCATCGACATCAAGCAGCAACGGCAGCAGCGGGAGAGCCGGGGGGTGCGCTTCGGCGACATGGACCACGCCCAGGTCGCGGAGGGTCTCGGCTGCCGTGGCTGGCGCGTGGGCGCCACCGAGCCGCTGACGCCGGCGCTGACGGAAGCCCTCGCGCACGACGGGCCGGTATTGGTCGATGTGACGGTCGATCCGGAGGCCTACAACGCGCAATATGAGGCGCTGCGCGGCTGAGCGATGCGGGAGAGAGTGGCCATGCCGGAGCAAGCGATGTCGGAGGAAGACGCGGTGCTCGCCGCAAACCAGGAGTTTTACCGAGCCTTCGCTGCCCGCGACCTCGCGGCCATGGATGCGCTCTGGGCCACGGAGACGCCGGTCGCCTGCATCCATCCGGGGTGGGACGCGTTGGTCGGGCGCGAGGCGGTGATGGAAAGCTGGGCCGCGATCCTGGGCGGTCCGGGCGCGCCGCAGATCCGCTGCGAAGCGCCGCGAGCCTTCGTCCTCGGTCCGAGCGCCTTCGTGATCTGCCGCGAGGTGCTGGAGCAACAGGGTTGGCTGATCGCCACCAACGTCTTTGCCCGCGAGCCGGACGGTTGGCGCATGGTCCACCATCAGGCGGGGCCGGCCGCCCAGCGCCAGCCGACGCCCGCCACCAGCGAACGCCCACCGGGGCCGCTGCACTGATCCGCAACGCGGCGTTCTGCCCGGCCTGCCTCTGGTGTATCGTGCCGCCATGACCCTGAACACGCCAAGCCCCACCTTCCCCGCCATCGCGCTGCCGCAGTTCGAGAACGAGCGGCTGCCGCCGGTGATGCCGGTGGCGCTGCGCCATCCCGACGTGCCGGCGCTTCCCGATGTGGACGCTGCTACCCGCGCGGCGCTCGATCAATCTCGCCAGCTCACCGCGCTCGCGGCCGGCTCTCGCGTTGCGATCACCTGCGGCAGTCGGGGTATCAGGAGCAAGCCCGCCGTGGTCAAGGCGGCGGTCGCCTGGCTCAAGGAGCGTGGGCTCGACCCCTTCATAGTGCCCGCGATGGGCAGCCACGGCGGCGCCGTCGCCTCGAGCCAGGTGACGCTGCTGGCCGAGCTTGGATTCACCGAAGAGGCCATGGGCTGCCCCATTCGAGCCAGCATGGAGGTAGTGCGGCTGGGAGAGACCAGCGCCGGCGTCGGGGTCCATTTCGACCGTCACGCCTTCGAGGCCGATGCGGTGCTAGTGGTAGGCCGGGTCAAGTCCCACACCTCCTTCGACCGGGAGGTCGAAAGCGGGCTCACCAAGATGACCGCCATCGGCCTCGGCAAGGCGGAGGGGGCGCGCTTCGTCCACCGCCTCGGCGTGCGCGGCTACATGGAGGTGCTGCCCGAATGGGCGGCCATCACCATCCGTGAGGCGCCGGTCGCCTATGGCATCGCCATCGTCGAGAACGCCGCGCGCGAGGCGGCGGTGATCGAAGGCGCCGAGCCGGAAGATTTCTACGAGACCGACGCCCGCCTGCTGAAGACCGCCAAGGGCTGCGTCCCCAAGCTCCCCTTCGAGCAGATCGACGTGCTCGCGGTGGAGACGCTCGGCAAGAACATCTCCGGCACCGGCATGGACCCGGCGGTCACCGCGCGCTTCGACATACGCGGGCGCCCGAACCCGCCGGCGCCGGTGATCAGCAAGCTGGTGGTGCTGGGACTGACGCCGGAGACCCACGGCAACGGTCTCGGCGTGGGCAACGCCGACTACACGACCAAGGAGGTCGCCGACAGCCTCGACCTCTACGCCATGTACATGAACGCGTGCACGGCGACCTTCACCGAGCGGGTGCGGATCCCCGCCGTGCTCGCCACCGACAAGGCGGCGCTGCAGGCCGCGGTCGGCACGTCCTGGCATCTCGACGGCGCCGACGCGCGGCTCTGCCTGATCCGCTCGACCTTGCACCTGGATACTATCCTGGTCTCGCCGCCGCTCGCCGCCGAGCTCAACGGTGCGGGCGAGGTGCTAGGCGAGGCCGAGGCGCTCCGCTTCGACGATACGGGCCGCCTGCTCACCCGCTGCCCGGTGTGAGGGCCTCGTGCGCGGCCGCATAGTCATCGCGCTGGCCATGGCCGGGGTGCTGGCCGCGTGCATTCCGAGAGGCGATCCGCTGACCCCGGAACAAGCCAAGGTCGTGCAAGCGAATCTGGTCAAGATGGAAGCGCAGGTGACCCAGCAGCTGCGAGACTCCCTGGAGGCGCGCGGCATCCATCGGGCAACGGCCGAGGAAGTCGTCGCCCGGCTTACCGGCAACACCACCTCCATGTCGGGAGGGGGCGGCGCCTTCGTGACGTATTACCTCCCCGATGGAACGATCAAGGTCCAGCTTACGACCCTGAAGGGAGAATACCGCTCGGACGGCACGTGGACCGTGGATGATGATGGCATCCGCTGCGTCACCGTCGACGAGCTGCGCAAGCGCCGCGGGTACGACTACGATGGCGACCAGCTCTATTCGGGCCGATATGACGGCCAGCTCTATTCGGGCCGATGGGCCACGGTGCACGAGACCAACTGCTACCAAGTCTACTTCGGTGGCCCCATCGAGTACTGGTTCCGGGTTAGCGGGCCGCACCACCTCGACAGCGGGGAATCCGACATCGTCCAGGGGCGCGCGTTCTACCTGTAGGCGGCCCCGGCGGAGATAGGGGGTCGCGCCTGCGGACTCGCCGGGGGCGGGCCGCTATACTGGCGGGATCGGCAAACAAGGGGAGACGTTGAGCGATGCAGCATCGGAGCATCACGCTCGACGAGAGCATTCTCGAAGAGATCAGGAAGACGCGCCGGAGCCTCGGAACTGCGCGGCACCTGCCAGGCTTCCTCTACACGGCGCCGGAGATCTTCGACTACGAAGTCGACACCATCTTCATGAAGGAGTGGCTCTGCGTCGGCCGGGTGGAAGAGTTCGAGAACGAAGGCGACTATCGGGCCATCCGCATCGCAGGCGAGCCGCTCCTGCTTTGCCGTGACGGTGCGGGCCGGCTCAACGCCTTCAGCAACGTCTGCCAGCACCGGGGCGTCGAGGTCACGACCGGTGAAGGCAACCTGAAGAGCTTCCGCTGCCCCTACCACGCCTGGGTCTACGACCTGGAGGGCAAGCTGCTGGGCGCACCGCACACCAAGGAGGTGGAGAACTTCGACTTTTCGACCTGCGCGCTGCCGCGGCTGAACCTCGACACCTGGGGCGGCTACATCTTCGTCAATTTCGACCCGGACTGCCGGAGCCTCGCCGATTGCCTCGACGAGGACGGGGTCAGGGAGTTCGCCGACTTCCTCCAACCGGAGAACACGCGCACATCGGACAAATACGTCTTCGACGTGCCCTGCAATTGGAAGTTCATCCCCGAGAACCTGATGGACATCTACCACGTGGGCGTGATCCACAAGGACTCATTCGGCGGCCACTTCCCGGTCAACGACTTCCGCTTCAACCTGCAGAGGAACGGCTACAACGCCGCCTACGAGAGCTACACCATGGCGCCGAAGGGAGCGACGCTCTTCGACACCATGCCTTGGCTCAAGGGTAAGGTGAACGACAAGTTCGCCTGCACCACCTGGATCAGGCCGACCATGAACATCTTCGGCCGCCACGACATGATCCAGCCCTGGGTGGCGCATCCGATCGACCACCGCACCACCCGGATCATCATCTACACGCAGCTGCCGGACGAGTATTTCGACGCGCCCGCCTTCGAGGAAAAGAACCGGATCTATGCCGACTTCATCCGGCTGGTCGCGAACGAGGACAGGGCGATGCTGGAATCGCTGCAGAACGGGGTCGGCTCGCGCGCCTTCCGCCCCGGGCCGACCGCGAGGCTGGAGCGCGCCATCCACCATCTTCTCAACTACTATCTCGACAAGCTGTTGAGCGAAGACGACGAGGCCCGCGCCAGGCGCCGCCGGGACGGCGAGGACGCTCTGCGCGAGAGCGCCTCGCGCAACCGGGAGCCGCGCGACGGCGGCTACACCGCGCTGGTGAGCG
>JAJDVB010000136.1 GCA_022826345.1 Alphaproteobacteria bacterium | reverse complement strand
GTGATGCCGGGGTTGCTCCACACCGACTTCACGTCGGGGTAGTGGCGGTTGTGGAGGCCCGTGTTGAGCAGCACGATGTGGCCGTCCACCTTGACGCCGCCCTTCTCCTCCGCCTCCTCGAAATCCGCCACGTCGATGTCGCCGAGGTCGGGGATGTGGGTCAGATCCCAGCAGACCGCCTTGCCCATGAACATATCCAGCGGCATCTGGTCCACCGGCGCGCCCTCGGGATTGACGTGATAGAAGGCGTCCACGTGGGTGCCGATGTGGTCGATCATGCCCATGTAGGTGGTGGCGAAGGAGAGCCTGTCGTCCTCCACGCCTAAGAAGAACTGCTCGCGGGTCTGCTCGTGGGTGTAGTGGGGCACGATGACCGGGCGCTGGAACAGCTTGTGTGCCGGCATGTTGTCGGTCAGCGTCAACGTCAGGTCGACCATCCGCTCAGCCATCCCCGGATTCCCCCTCTCGTTCCGCGCTCCGGTCAGCTTATCAGCGGTGCTATGTGCGCGCCACATCGCCCTGCCCGTCGCGGCTTGTGTTTGGCGCGGGCCCGGCTACCCTCCCCATCGGTCGCAGTTTAAGGGGGTACATGATGTACAGGACCAGCGACGGGGAAGAGCTGTTCATCGTCGACGGGCACACCCACTTCTGGGATGCCGCGCCGGCCAACCAGCGCAACATCCACGGCAAGCAGTTCATCGACTGCTTCTACGCCTACCACAGCGCGCTCAGCCCCGAGCAGGAGGTCTGGCCCAAGGAGAAGTTCGAGAAGTACGACGCGGAGACGATGGTCCGCGACCTCTTCGTCGATGGGCCGGTGGACATGGCGATCATCCAGCCGACCTACCTCAAGGAGTTCTATATCGAGGGCTTCAACACCACCGAGCAGAACGCCGTCATCACTGAGGCGCACCCGGACCGCTTCATCCTCAACGGCTCCTTCGACCCGCGCGAGGGGACGGCCGCGCTGGAGCACATTCACGCGCTGAAGGAGGCCTACGGCATCCGGGGCGTCAAGCTCTACACGGCGGAATGGCGCGGCGCCTCACGCGGCTGGCGGCTCAACGACACCGAGGCCTATCGCTGCTTCGAGCTCTGCGAGAAGCTCGGCATCACCAACATGCACGTCCACAAGGGGCCGACGATCACGCCGCTGGCGAAGGACGCATTCGACTGCCACGACGTCGACTACGCCGCGACCGACTTCCCCAATCTCAAATTCATCGTGGAACACGTCGGGCTGCCGCGCCTCGACGACTTCTGCTGGATCGCCGTGCAGGAGGAGAACGTCTGGGGCGGGCTCGCCGTGGTGATGCCCTTCATGCACGCGCGCCCGCGCTACTTCGCGGAGGTGATCGCCGAGCTCCTCTTCTGGGTCGGCGAGGACAAGCTCACCTTCGCAAGCGACTACGCCATCTGGACGCCCAAGTGGCTGGTGGAGAAGTTCTGGGCCTTCGAGTTGCCGGACGACATCAAGCAGGAGCGCGGCGTCGACCTCACGCCCGAGGTGAAGCGAAAGATCCTCGGACTCAACGCGGCCCGGCTCTACGACATCGACATCGACGCGGCCAAGGCGAAGCTCTGGAGCTAAGGCGGCGGGGCGAAACCAGCATGACTGTCGCCGGCATCTTCCTTTTTCGTCATGGCCGGGCTTGTCCCGGCCATCCACGGTGCCGCCACGCCACCCTCAGGAAATGGCGCATTCACATGGATGCCCGGATCAAGTCCGGGCATGACGGTGTAAGGCCGATTTGCTCGTGCGTTTTGCCGGGCTAGGGCTGCGCGGCGGGTGCGGCCCATGAGCGCGCGCGAGGGCATGGCTAAGGCAGGGCGCGAGGCCGAGGTGCTGGCGCAGCTCGCCACGGTCACCGACCCCGAGCTCGACGAGCCGGTGACCGATTTGGGTTTCGTGGAAGAGGTGACGGTCGGCGCGGACGGCGCGGTCTCCATCGACTTCCGCCTGCCGACTTACTGGTGCGCCGCAAACTTCGCCTACATGATGGCCGAGGACATGCGCGATGCCGTCGCCACGTTGCCGTGGGTGACTCGCGTGGTCCCGCGCCTGCAGGAGCACATGTGCGCGGACGAGGTCAATCGGGGGGTCGCCGAGGGGCTGGAATTCGGTGCCGCCTTCGGTGAGGCAGGCGACGACGATTCCCTGGCGAATTTGCGTACGACCTTTCGGCGCAAGGCATTTCAGGGGCGGCAGGAGGCGCTGTTGCGTACCCTGTTGGCGCAAGGGTTGGGCAAGGCTGCTCTGGTGGCGATGACCGTTGAAGCGCTGGAGAGCACCGCCGTCGCCGAGGCCGAGGGCGCCGACTTGCTGCGCCGCTACCTGGAGATGAGAGCCCGCGTCGGTGGCCCAGCCGGGCCGGACGACCGCGCCTTCGCCACGGCGGAGGGGGCGCCGCTCACTGAAGCGGGCTTCGACGAGCATCTGCGCACGCTCGCAAGCGTCCGCATCGCCATGGAATTCAACGGCGCGCTTTGCCGCGGCCTGCTTGCCGCCCGCGACCGCGCCTCGGGCGTGCCCTAGGCCACGAGCCACACGCGCCTGTATGGGGGCGCTGGTCAAGAGTATCACTCTGGTGGCGAGCCGAGGCGCGTCAGCAGCGAAGAGTTAGCCAAACGGGATGGACAAGCTCTTCAAATACGACCTACTGCGCCGTCTGCCCGGAAAGATCGGACGCGGCTACCAACGAAGGTATTTTCGATTGCATGCGCGGACACGGGGATTTCCGGAGGCTCTACGCTACTCACAAGGCAAGACCTGTATCGATTTGGGCGCAAATGTCGGTGATTACACCAGAATGATGGCGTCGGTTGCCAAGCAGGTTATCGCCTTCGAGCCGGACCCTAGGACCTTCGATATACTACAAGCCAATGTCGCCGATCTCCGAAACGTCAGGCTTGAGAAAGTGGCAGCCGGCACGCTTGAAGGAAGGGTGCAGCTCTATCGTCATATTCGCTTCAAGGAGAATCCCGCTTCGCACTCGGGATCGAGTTCTCTTATCGCCAGCAAGACCAATGTGGCCGAACAAGAAGCTGTTGAAGTTCGCCAGATCGACTTTATCGCCTATCTCGAGCGCCTCAACGAAGACATTGGAACGCTAAAAATGGATATTGAAGGCGCAGAAGTCGATTTGCTCGAAGCCTTGCTTGACCGGCCTGAGATCATGAAACGCATTGACTACATCTTCGTGGAAACTCATGAGGCGCGAATTCCAGGTCATGAGTCTCGCGTGAAATCGCTTCGAGACCGGGCACAGAATATACAGCGGCCAAGAATCAACCTGTATTGGTCATAGCCCGTCCGCCCGCGAGAGCGGCAATCAAGCCCACTCAGTAGAGAAACGCGACCGTCAGGCCTGATCGAGGGCCTGGTCGAGATCGGCGATGATGTCGTCGAGGCTCTCGATGCCGACCGAGAGCCGCACCACGTCGGGCCCCGCGCCGGCGTTGACCTTCTGCTCGTCGGTGAGCTGCCGGTGCGTGGTCGACGCCGGGTGGATGATCAGGCTCCGCGTGTCGCCGATGTTGGCGAGGTGCGAGAACATGTTGACCTTGTCCACCACCTGGAGGCCAGCCTCGTAGCCGCCCTTGACGCCGAAGGTGAAGACCGCGCCTGCGCCGCGCGGCAGGTATCTCTGGGCGAGCTCGTAATAGCGGTTCGATTTCAGCCCGGCGTAGGAAACCCAGGAGACCTTAGGGTGGTCTTCCAGATACTTGGCGACCGCAAGCGCATTCGAGCAGTGGCGTTCCATGCGGAGCGGTAGCGTCTCCACCCCCTGCAGCAGGTTCCAGGCCGCCTGCGCCGCCATGCTTGGGCCATAGTCCCGCAGCGCCACGGCGCGCACCTTCATGGTGAAGCCGAAGTCGCCGAAGGTCTCGGCGAAGGTGAGGCCGTGATAGGCCGGGTCCGGCTTGGTCATGCTCGGGAACTTGTCGTTCTGCCACCAGTCGAAGCGGCCGGATTCGACCACTATGCCGCCCATGGTATTGCCGTGGCCACCGATGAACTTCGTGGTTGAGTGGACCACGAGGTCGGCGCCGTGCTCGAAGGGCCGGCAGAGATAGGGCGAGGCCATCGTGTTGTCGACAATGAGCGGCACGCCGTGGCGCTTCGTGACCTCGGCGATCGCTTCGAGATCGAGCACGATGCCGCCGGGGTTGGCCAGCCCCTCGCAGAAGACGAACTTGACCTTGTCGGTCATCGCCCGCTCGACGTTCTCGGGCTCCGTCATGTCGACGAAGTGGCAAGTCCAGCCGAGCTTCTTGAAGCTCAAGCCGAACTGGGTGACCGAACCGCCGTAGAGATTATTGGACGAGATGAACTCGTCGCCGCTCTCCAGCAGCGTGGCGCCCACCAGGAACTGCGCCGCGTGGCCGGTGGCGGCCGCCACGGCGCCGCGCCCGTTCTCCAATGCCGCGACCCGTTCCTCGAGCACGGCGACGGTGGGATTGGTAATGCGCGAATAAATGTAGCCGAAGGTCTGCAGGTTGAAGAGCTCGGCCGCGTGGTCGGCATCGTCGAAAGCGTAGGCCGCGGTCTGATAGATCGGCGTCGTCCGGGCGCCGGTGACCGGGTCGGGCCGCGCGCCGGCGTGGACCGCCCGCGTCTCTATCCCGTACTCGCGCTGCGGCGTGGCCTTGGCGGCCTCCGCCTTGAGGGGTTGCATCTCGTTCATGCGTTGAGCGGCCTTACCCGCTTTGCGGATACGATCCGCGAGTTGATGCCGCTCATGCTCAGCTCGCCCGAGAGCCGGGCGAACTCGATCTTGGGGCAGCGGTTCATGACGACCGTGAGCCCGGCCTCTTCGGCGAGCTGCGCGGCATGGTCGTTGCGCACCGTGAGCTGCATCCACAGCACCTCGATGCCCTTCTCGTCCTTGTTCGCGATGACGTCCTTGGTGATGTCCAGCGCCTCCTCCGAGGTACGGAAGATGTCCACCATGTCGAGCTTGTGAGGACATTCGGCAAGGCTGCCGTAAACGGTCTCGCCCAGGATCGTCTCCCCGGCCCGGCCGGGGTTGATGGGGATCACCCGATAACCCTTCTTGGTCAGGTACTTCATGGCGTAGAAACTGGGCCGGCGCCAGTGGGTGCTGGCACCCACCATGGCGAAGGTCTTCACCCCTCGGAGGATGGTGCGCAGGTAATCGTCGGCGTAGCCGTCGTGCTCGGGCAGGAAGGCGAGCGGATGCCCGTCCGTCGATTTGATCGCGACATCGACCATTGCGAGAGGTCCGTGCGGCTGTCGGGGGTGTGGGAGGCGCACAAGTACGCCTCCCGCCCCGGTCAGTCAAGCTGCGCACGGGGATCGTCCCAACCTGCGAGTGACACGGGCGGGCGGTTCCTGTATTCCGGCTTCCGCAGATGAAAAAGTTCTCGATCTTCAGCCTGGCGCGCAACGCGCTGAGCCACCACGAGCGCTGGCCGGAGCAGTGGCGCAGCCCCGCGCCGAAGCCCGCCTACGACGTGGTCATCATCGGCGCCGGCGGGCATGGGCTGGCCACCGCCTACTACCTCGCCGCCCTCCACGGCATCACCAATGTGGCGGTGCTGGAGAAGGGCTGGCTCGGCGGCGGCAACACCGGGCGCAACACCACGGTGATCCGCTCCAACTACCTGTGGGACGAGAGCGCCGCCCTTTACGAGCATTCGCTCAAGCTGTGGGAGGGGCTGGCGCAGGAGCTGAACTACAACCTGATGTTCAGCCAGCGCGGCGTGCTCAACCTGATCCACAACGTCCACGACATGCAGGAGGCGACCCGGCGGGTCAACGCCAACCGGCTCAATGCGGTGGATGCCGAGCTCCTGACGACGGAAGAGGTCAAGGCGTTCTGCCCGATCCTCAACACTTCGTCCAAGACTCGCTACCCGATCATGGGCGGCACCCTGCAGCGGCGCGGCGGCAACGCGCGCCATGACGCCGTCGCCTGGGGTTTTGCGCGGGCGGCGGACGCGCGCGGCGTGGACATCATCCAGAACTGCGAGGTCACCGGCATCGACGTGGAGGGCGGCCGGGTGACCGGGGTGCAGACCACGCAGGGCGCCATCGGCGCGAAGAAGGTGGGTATTGTGGTCGCGGGGCATAGCTCGGTGCTGGCTGCGATGGCGGGCTTTCGGCTGCCGATCGAGAGCCACCCGCTGCAGGCGCTGGTCTCGGAGCCGCTCAAGCCCGTGCTCCACTGCGTCATCATGTCGAACGGCGTGCACGTCTACGTCAGCCAGTCCGACAAGGGCGAGCTCGTGATCGGCGCCGGCCTCGACCCGCCAAACTCATACAGCCAGCGCGGCGGCCTGCACACGATCGAGGACCAGATGGGGGCGATCGTGGAGCTGATCCCGATCTTTAGCCGGGTGCGCATGATGCGCTCCTGGGCCGGGATCGTGGACGTCTGCCCCGACGCCTCGCCCATCATCAGCAAGACGCCGGTGGAAGGGCTCTTCATCAACGGCGGCTGGGGCACCGGCGGCTTCAAGGCGACACCGGGCTCGGGCTGGGTGTTGGCCCACACCATCGCAACCGGTGAGCCGCACCCGCTCAACGCGCCCTTTGCTCTCGATCGCTTCACCTCCGGCGCGCTGATCGACGAGCACGCGGCGGCGGCCGTGGCGCATTAGGGGGCCGCAAGGGATGCTCTGGATCGATTGCCCCTGGTGCGGCGCCCGGCCCGAGACCGAGTTTCGCTACGGCGGTGAGGCCCACATCGCGCGTCCCGACCCGGCGACGACCGACGATGCTGGCTGGGGAGACTATCTCTTCATGCGGACCAACCCGAAGGGCGCCCACGCCGAGCGCTGGATGCACCGGGAAGGCTGCCGGCGCTGGTTCAACGCGCTGCGCGATACCGTCAGCAACGACGTGCTCACGATCTATCCCATGGGCACGCCGCGGCCCGATGCGCCGGGCGACGGGGCGGAGGGCGGATAGTGCGCTTTCGTCTCAAGGAGGGCGGGCGGATCGACAGGGCGCAGCGCCTCCGCTTCACCTTCAACGGGCGAAGCTACGAGGGCTATGCCGGAGATACGCTGGCGTCCGCACTGATCGCGAGCGGAACGCACCTGACCAGCCGCAGCTTCAAGTACCACCGGCCGCGCGGCATCCTCACCGCAGGCGCGGAGGAGCCGTCCGCCCTGGTGCAGCTCGGCGAAGGCGCGCGGTCGGAGCCCAACCTGCGCGCGACCCAGGTGGAGCTCTACGACGGGCTCACCGCCGCCGGCGTCAACGCCTGGCCGAGCGCCAACTGCGACCTCGCTGCCTGGACAGGGAAGCTCGCGCCGCTCTTCCCCGCCGGTTTCTATTACAAGACCTTCCTCTGGCCCGCGTCGTTCTGGAAGTCGCTCTACGAGCCCGCGATCCGGCGCATGGCGGGTCTCGGCCGCGCGCCCGAGGCGCCCGACCCGGACTCCTACGACAAGATGAACGTCCACTGCGACGTGCTGGTGGTGGGCGGCGGGCCGGCCGGGATCGCCGCCGCGCTTGCCGCCGGCGAGGCAGGCGCGCGGGTCCTGCTGGTGGACGACGAGGCCGCGCTCGGCGGCGCCCTGCTGGGCCTCCGCCACAAGGTCGATGGCGTCGACGGCGCGGCTTGGGCCCAGGCGGCGGCCGGGCGTCTCGCCGCCATGGAGGAGGTGCGCGTCCTCACCCGCACCACGCTCTTCGGCTACTACGACCACAACTCCCTGAGCGCGTTCGAGCGCCGCACCGACCACCTGGGGCCGGGCGCGCCGGCCGGCACGAGCCGCCAGCGCCTCTGGAACATCAAGGCTGGGCACGTGGTGCTCGCCACCGGCGCCCACGAGCGGCCATTGGTGTTCGCCGACAACGACCGCCCCGGCGTTATGCTGGCCTCGGCGGCGCAGCGCTATGTCAACCACTATGCGGCGTTGCCGGGCGAGCGCGCGGTGCTCTTCACCAACAACGACGCGGCTTACGAGGCTGCCCACGATATCGTTGAGGCGGGCGGCACGGTCGGCGCCGTGGTCGATTGCCGGCCCGAGCCTGCGGCGTCGCTGGCGCCTGCGCTCAAGGAGGCCGGCGTGGCGCTCCACACCGGCTCGGTCATCGCCGCCACCCACGGGACCAAGCGGGTCCGCTCTGTCACCGTTGCGAAGCTCGACGGGGATGGCGGGCTCGGCGGCGAGCGATACCGCATCTTCTGCGACAGCGTGCTCGTCTCCGGCGGTTGGAACCCGGCGGTGCATCTCTTCAGCCAATCGGCCGGCAAGCTCACTTACGAGGAGGCGCGGGGCATCTTCCTTCCCGGCAGGGCGACGCAGGCACTGGAAGCAGTGGGTGCCGCCAACGGCAGCTTCGGCCTCGCCGCCTGTCTCGCTGAAGGCGCCGCTGCCGGCGCGCGCGCGGCGGAGGCGGCAGGCTTCGGCGATGGCACGCCGCCGCCGTCACCGCCTGTCGAAGCGCCGGAGCCCGGCACCATCACTCCGTTCTGGCTCGTGCCGGGGCTGAAGCCACTCGGCCACGGCAAGGCCAAGCACATGGTCGACCACCAGGACGACGTGACCGCGGCGGACATCCGGCTCGCGGCGCGCGAGGGCTTTCGGTCGGTCGAGCACGTCAAGCGTTACACCACCGTCGGCATGGGCACCGACCAGGGCAAGACGGCCAACGTCAACGGCCTCGCCATCCTCGCCGATGCGCTGG
Source organism: Alphaproteobacteria bacterium (assembly GCA_022826345.1). The sequence continues at coordinate 12,251 of JAJDVB010000136.1, read as the reverse complement.
GCAAGACCGTGCCCGAGGTGGGCTTTACCACCTACCGGCCGCCCTACACGCCGGTCACCTTTGGCGCGCTTGCCGGCCGCGATACCGGCCCGCTGATGGACCCGGTGCGGCGCACCGCGATGCACGAGTGGCACGAGGCGGCGGGTGCGGTGTTCGAGCCGGTGGGCCAGTGGCACCGGCCCTGGTGGTATCCCAAGGCAGGCGAGGACAAGCACGCGGCGGTGGCGCGGGAGTGCCGGGCTGTGCGGGAGGCTGCGGGCATCCTCGACGCCTCCACCCTCGGCAAGATCGACATCAAGGGGCCGGACGCGACGACCCTGCTCGACATGGTCTACACCAACGCCTTCTCGACGCTGAAGGTGGGCCGGGTGCGCTACGGGCTGATGTGCGGCGACGACGGCATGGTCTTCGACGACGGCACCACCGCCCGCCTCGGCGAGAACCACTATCTGATGACGACGACCACGGGCAACGCGGCCCATGTGCTGGAGTGGCTCGAGGAATGGCTGCAGACCGAGTGGCCGGCGCTCAGGGTCTACTGCACCTCGGTGACCGAGCAGTGGGCGACCGTTGCCCTCGCCGGCCCGCGCGCCCGCGACGTGCTCACGGCCGTGGCGCCGGAGATGGCACTCGATAGCGAGTCCTTCCCTTTCATGAGTGTGAAGGAGGGCGTCGTTGCCGGCGTGGCAGCGCGGGTCTTCCGCATCAGCTTTACCGGCGAGCTCAGCTTCGAGATCAACGTGCCCTGGCACCACGGGCGGCACCTGTGGGAGGCGCTGATGGAGGCGGGCGCCCAGCACGGCATCACCCCCTACGGCACCGAGGCGATGCACGTGCTTCGCGCCGAACGCGGCTTCATCATCGTTGGCCAGGAGACCGACGGCACCACCACGCCCCACGACCTCGGCATGGACTGGATCGTCTCGAAGAAGAAGCCGGATTTTCTGGGCAAGCGCGCCTGGAGCCGCGAGGACTCGCGGCGCGAGAACCGCAAGCAGCTCGTCGGCATCCTCACCGACGATCCGAAGAAGGTGCTGCCCGAGGGCACGCAGCTCGTGGACAAGCGCGGCCGTCCGCCGATCCCGATGATCGGCCACGTCACGTCGAGCTACGCGAGCCCGACGCTTGGCCGTTCCATCGCGCTCGCTTTGGTGAGGAGCGGCCGGGCACGCAAGGGCGAGACCATCTATGCGGCGCCCGAGAGCGGCTTCCGCCCCTGCAAGATCACCGAGCCGGTGTTCTACGATCCGGAAGGAGCGAAGCGGGATGGCTGAGGCGCCGGCACCGCGCAGCCCCCTTGCGGACCTCGCAGATGCGCTCGCGGGAGCGCACGCCGACGGTGTCACCCTCGCCGAGCAGCCGGGGCGCATCAGGCTCAACCTCAGGCTCGATCAGAAGGACGTGGAGGCGCTCACCGTCGCCGGCGCGGTGCTCGGCGGGTCGCTGCCGCGCACGCCCAACACCGCGGCCACCACCGTCAACGGCACGATCCTGCTCTGGCTTGGTCCCGACGAGTGGCTGGTGACCGGGCCGGCGGAGGACGGCGCCGCGCTCGAAGACACGCTGCGGGGCCGCCTCGACGGCCGCCACCACGCACTGACCGACGTGAGCGCCATGTACGCCACGCTCGCGCTCTCCGGCCCCCTGGCGCGGGAGGTGCTGCTGAAGGGCTGCCGGTTGGACCTTCACCCGCGCGCGTTCACGCCCGGCACCTGCGTGCAGACCGCACTCTCCAAGGCGAACGTGATTCTGCACCAGACCGGCGACGCGCCGAGCTACGAGATTACGGTGCGCAACTCGTTCTCGGTCTATCTCGCCACTTGGCTGCTCGACGCGATGGCGGAGTTCCGCGCGGCCTGAGCCGCGGCTTGTCCCTCGGGCGCCGCTCGCCTATGGTGCGGCCGCGAAAGCGGACGGGGCGGTCGCGCCGATTCTTGCGTGCGGCCGCACGGCGGCGCCGCGCCCCCGGCGCCAGGGGCGGTTCATGGACAGTATTCGCATCAGGGGCGGCCGCCCGCTCGAGGGCGAGATCGAGATCTTTGGTGCCAAGAACGCGGCCCTGCCGTTGATGGCGGCGAGTCTTCTGACCGACGAGACGCTTACGCTCGCCAACATCCCGCACCTCACCGACATCACGACGCTCGCGCACCTGCTCGCCCAACACGGCGTCGAGATCGGCATGGACGGCCACGCGAGGCGGGGCGGCAATGCCGGGCGGGTGCTTTCGCTCCGGGCGCGCCAGATCACCAGCACCACGGCGCCCTACGAGCTGGTGAGCCGGATGCGCGCTTCCATCCTGGTGCTGGGCCCGCTGCTCGCCCGCACGGGGCGGGCGACCGTTTCGCTCCCCGGCGGCTGCGCCATCGGCACGCGGCCCGTGGACCTGCACATCGACGGGCTCACCCGGCTCGGCGCCGAGGTCGTGCTGGAGGACGGCGACATCCGGGCGCACGCGCGGGGACGACTGCGCGGGGCCGAGATTAGGCTGCCCTTCGCCTCGGTGGGCGCGACCGAGAATCTGATGATGGCGGCGACTCTCGCGGACGGCGAAACGGTCATCCGTAACGCCGCGCGCGAGCCGGAGATCGCCGATCTCGCCCTTTGCCTGAACGCGATGGGCGCCGACATCACGGGAATCGGCACCGACGAGCTGCTGATCCGCGGCAAGGAGGCGCTCTCCGGCGCCGAGCATCACGTGGTGGGCGATCGCATCGAGGCCGGCACCTATGCGTTGGCCGCCGCCATCGTGGGCGGCGATGTCGAGCTTGCCGGCGCGCCGGCTGCGCTGCTGCGCTCGCTGGTCGATTATCTGGAGGCCGCCGGGGTCAGCATCACCGTGACGGCGCGCGGGCTCAGGGTGCGCGGCAACGGCCGGCCCACGGCTGCGGACGTGACGACGCGGCCTTATCCCGGCTTTCCCACCGACCTGCAGGCGCAGGCGATGGCGCTGATGACGGTCGCCGACGGCGCCGCGATGATCACCGAGACGATCTTCGAGAACCGCTTCATGCACGTGCAAGAGCTGCGCCGCATGGGCGCGGATATCGCCGTGCGCGGCCCCACTGCTCTGGTACGGGGGGTCGACTCGCTGACCGGCGCGCAAGTGATGGCCACGGACCTCCGGGCCTCGTCGTCGCTGGTCCTCGCGGGGCTTGCCGCCGAGGGTGAGACGGTGGTGCACCGGGTCTATCACCTCGACCGCGGCTACGAGCGGATCGAGGACAAGCTCGCGGCCTGCGGTGCCGAGATCGACCGGGTCCATCATTGACCGCGTGCGAGCGACTCAAGCTCCGGGCGGAGGATGCCGGCGATCTCGCCGTGATCTCGGCATGCCTTGAGGATGCCGTCTTCGCGGTGGGCGAGATGGCCTTCGAGCCCGCCGATAGCCGCTTCGCGGCCATCGTCGTGCGCCGCTGCCGCGAAGCCGCGGGCGGCCCTGCGGGCCAGGCACGGGCCGCGATCCACTTCGATGCGGTCTCCGCGGTCAAGCTGCGCGGGATCGACCGCGCCGAGCCCGCGCGGCTGCTCAAGCTCGCGGGCATGGTTGCCGAGCCCGGCCAGTCCGCGACCGTGGTGCGGCTGCTGTTCCAGGACGGCGCCGAGGTATGGATCGAGGTTGGGCAACTGGCCTGCCTGTTTCAGGACCTGGAGGAGCCGCGACTGGCTGCGGTGCAGGGGGAGGAAGATCGGGCATGAGCGCCGGCCTGCTGCTCGCGCTGCCCAAGGGCCGGATCGCTCGCGAGCTTTCGCCCGTGCTGTCGCGTGCTGGCATCGAGCCCGAGACCGCGTTCGCGGACGAGCACGCGCGCCAGCTCCGCTTCACCACCTCCGATGCGGGCCTCGACCTGATCCAGGTGCGCAGTTTCGATGTCGCCACCTTCGTCGCCTTCGGCGCGGCCCAGCTCGGCGTGGTCGGCAACGACGTGCTGATGGAATTCGACTACCGCGAGATCTATGCGCCGCTCGATCTCGGCATCGGCCTCTGCCGCATGGTGGTGGCGGAGCCGGCGGAACTCGCGACCGGGGACGATCCGTCGCGCTGGAGTCACGTGCGGGTCGCGACCAAGTATCCGCACGTGACGCGCCGCCATTTCGCCGCGCGCGGGGTGCAGGCCGAGTGCATCAAGCTCAACGGCGCGATGGAGCTTGCCCCGGGGCTCGGGCTCTGCCGCAGGATCGTGGATCTGGTGGGCACCGGCGCGACGCTCAGGGCCAACGGCCTGGTCGAGGTCGAGCATATTGCCGATGTCTCCGCCCGGCTGGTGGTCAACCGCACCGCGCTCAAGACCAGGGCGGGCGAGCTCCAGGCCTGGATCGGGCGCTTCGGCGAGGCGGTGAATGGCACGCAAGCTGGATAGCGCCGGCGCTGGCTTCGCCGCAGCCTTCGACGCCCTGCTCGCCGCGCGGCGCGGGGTGGCGGAAGATGTCGACCGCGAGGCGGCAGCGATCGTGGATGCGGTGCGCCAAGGCGGCGATGCGGCTCTGCTCGACTACACCGCGCGCTTCGACCGCATTGCGCTCACGCCTGACACGATCCGCCTCTCGGCGGACGAAGCCGCCACACAGGCCGCCGCCGCGCCCGAGGCCGTGCGCGACGCGCTCGCGCAGGCGGCGGAGCGGATCGAGTCCTTCCACGCCCGCCTGATGCCGGCGGACCTCGACTACCGCGACGAGGCGGGCGTTCAACTCGGCGCCCGCTGGCGGCCCCTGGATGCGGTCGGGCTCTACGTGCCGGGCGGCACCGCCGCCTATCCGAGTACCGTCTTGATGAACGCGATTCCCGCACGGGTCGCGGGCGTTCAGCGCATCGCCATGGTGGTGCCGACGCCGGACGGGGCGCTCGATAGGGCGGTCATGGCTGCCGCCGAGATCGCCGGCGTCACCGAGATCTATCGGGTCGGCGGGGCGCAGGCGGTTGCCGCGCTCGCCTATGGCACCGAGACCATCGCGCCGGTGGACAAGATCGTGGGCCCCGGCAACGCCTACGTCGCCGCTGCCAAGCGACTGGTCTTTGGCATCGTCGGCATCGACATGATTGCGGGCCCCTCCGAAATCCTGGTGGTTGCGGATGCCGTCAACGAGCCGGAATGGATCGCGGCGGACCTGCTCTCGCAGGCCGAGCACGACGGGGACGCGCAGGCAATTCTCATTACCGACGACGGGGCGTTCGCGGACCGGGTGACGGAGGCCGCGGCGGCGCACTTGGCGCGGCTGCCGCGTGCCAACATCGCCGCCGCGAGCTGGCGGGATCACGGCGCGGTTATCGTCGTCGGCTCCCTCGACGAGGCGCCGCCGCTGATCAATCGCCTCGCACCCGAGCACCTGGAGCTTGCGGTGGCTGAACCCGGCAAGCTGGCCGAGGCCGTGACCAGCGCCGGTGCCATCTTCCTCGGCAGGCACACGCCGGAGGCCATCGGCGACTACGTGGCCGGCCCCAACCACGTGTTGCCGACCGCCCGAAGCGCCCGCTTCTCCTCGGGCCTCTCGCCTCTGGACTTCCTCAAGCGCACGACCTTCGTCGGCTGCGACGCCGCGAGCCTCGCGCAGATCGGCCCGGCGGCCGTGACGCTCGCCGAAGCCGAAGGGCTTCACGCCCACGCGCTCTCGGTGGCGCTCAGGCTCGGCGGCGGCTCGGAGTGAAGGGGTGGACACCAACCCGGCCGGCACGGACCGGCTGGTGGAGGTCGCGCTGGACCCGAGCGCCGGCTTTCGCCGGGGCCCGGATTACGAACACGAGCGCCGCATCGCCATCCACGACCTGTTGGAGGAGAACAGCTTCGCGCCGGTCGAAGGGTCGGGCGGCCCCTATCGGCTGCGCATCGGCCGAGAAGAGGGGCGGCTGCTCCTCGATGTCGAGGACGACATGGGCGTGCCGCAGGTTCAAGCCGTGCTGCTGCTTGCGGCGCTGCGCCAGACGCTGCGCGACTACGCCACCATCTGCGACACGTATCACGAGGCGATCCGAACCGCGCCGCGGTCGCAAATCGAGGCGATCGACATGGGCCGGCGGTCTTGCCACAACGACGGCGCCGAGATCATCCGGCGCGAGCTCGCCGGCACCATCGATATCGACGAGACGACGGCGCGGCGGCTGTTCACGCTCGTCCACGCGCTGCATGTCCGGCTGTAGCCCGCTCCCTCGCCATGGGCATACTCCCCGGCAGCATCCTCTTCGCCTGCACCTGGAACTCCGTGCGCTCGCCCATGGCGGAAGGGCTGATGAAGAGCCTCTTCGGTACCCGGCTCTTCGTCGATTCGGCAGGCGTGCGCAGCGGCGGCGGGCGTGATCCCTTCGCGGTTCTCGTCATGGCGGAGATCGGGATCGATATCGGCGGCCACCGGCCCAAGACCTTCGACGATCTCGAAAGCGATTCCTTCGACATGGTGGTCTCGCTCTCGCCGGAGGCCCAGCACAGGGCGATCGAGCTTACCCGCACTGCCCACTGCGAGCTTGAGTTCTGGCACACCCTCGATCCCAGCATCGTCGAGGGCAACCGCGAGACCCGGCTGTTCGCCTACCGCGAGGTGCGGGACGGGCTCATGGCGAAGCTCACGGAGCGCTTCGGCGCGCCCCGCCCGCCGGTGGTCTGAGCATGGCCGCCCCTTCGCCGCGCCCGCCTCTGGTGCTTGCCTCGGCGTCGCCCCGCCGGCGTGCCCTGCTGGAGCAAATCGGCTATGCCCCGGACACGGTCGAGCCTGCGGCGCTCGACGAGGCCGTGCTCCCCGGCGAGCGGCCGGAGGCGCACGCGGCCCGGCTCGCCCGCGAGAAGGCGGAGGCGGTCGCGGCGCGCCATCCGGGAGCCTTCGTCCTCGGCGCCGATACGGTGGTGGCGTGCGGCCGGCGCATCCTGGACAAGGCGGAGAGCGAGGAGAGCGCTCGGCACTGCCTCTCGCTGCTCTCGGGCCGGCGCCACCGGGTCTGCGGCGGAGTCACGGTGATCGACCCGGCGGGCCGCGCCGTGAGCCGGCTGGTACGCACCGCCGTGGCGTTCAAGCGGCTCTCGGTGGAGGAAATAGAGATCTATCTCGCCGGCGGCGAGTGGCGGGGAAAGGCCGGCGGCTACGCGATCCAGGGGCGGGCGGCGGCCTTCGTCCGCTTCGTCAATGGCTCCTATTCCAACGTGGTGGGGCTGCCGCTGCACGAGACATACCGGCTGCTGACGGGCCTCGGCTTGCCGCCCCGGCCTCCCGGCCCCATGTGATCGAGGCGATGGGCGACGAGTTACTCATCACCGCGAGCCCCTATGGCATCCAGGCGGCGGTGGTCGCAGGCGGGCGGCCAGTCGCGTTCTTCGTTGAGTGGATGGCGAGTCCCAGCCGCATCGGCGACGTGCACGTAGCGCGCCCGCTCGGCCGGATGAAGGGCATCGATGCCTGCGTCGTCGATATCGGCGGGGGCGAAGAGGCGTTCCTGCAAGGCGCACGGGCGCTCGACGACGATGGCGCGCCGCCGATCGTGCAGGTGGTCTGCGACGCTTACGAAGGCAAGCGCGCGCGGGTCACGCGTAAGCCCGCGCTGGCTGGCCGCTACGCCGTCTTCCGCCCCGGCGGGCAGGGGCTCAGTTTCTCGCGCCGTCTCCGCGACCCGCAGATCAAGCGTGCGCTGAGCGCGGCGCTGGATGGGATCGAAATCCCCGCCGGGGCGCCCGGCGGATCTCTGACGATCAGGGCTGCGGCCGCCGCAGCGAACCCGGACGTGGTGCCGGCCGAAGTCGCCGCGTTGGCCGCGCGCTGGCAGGAGATTGAGGCTGTGGCGCGGCGCGACCGGACGCCCCGGCGCCTCTGGCACGCGGGCGGGCTGCTCGGCCGCCTGCTGCGCGACGTGGCGGCACCGGAGGCCGCGTGCATCGCCATCGACGACCGCGCGGCGCATGAGCACGCACGCAAGCTGATGGCGCAGGAGGCACCTGACCTGTTGCCGTCGCTTGCGCTTGCCGACCCGTCACCCCCGCTCTTCGAGCGCCATGATTGCGCCGGCCGGCTCCAGGCGGGGCTGGAGCCCGAGGTGGTGCTCCCCGGCGGTGCCCGGCTCACGATCGAGGAGACCCGTGCGCTCACCGCCATCGACGTCGACACGAGCCAGGCCGCCGGCGCCGCAGCGGCCGAGACCGCCGAGGCGGCAGGCCGCGAGATCGTCCTGCGCAACCTGAGCGGGCTGATCGCGATCGACTTTGCGGGCCGCGGCGGGGCCCGCCGCCGGGAGGCGCAGCTCAAAGCGCTGAAGCGCGCGCTCGCGGCCGACCGGACCCCCCATCGCGTGCTCGGCGTCACCGCTGGCGGCGTGGTGGAGGTCAACCGCCAGCGGCTCGGCCCGAGCCTGCGTCAGGCGCTGACCGAGCCCGCGAGCGGCGCCTTCGGCGGCCGCAGGCTGCACCTGGAAGCCATAGCGCACGAGGCGGCAGCGGCCGCCCGGCGCGAGGCGGCGAGCGGGGCGCGGGCGCTCACCCTCCACGCAGCGCCGGCGCTGCTGGAAGCGCTCGCCCGGCCTGGCGATGACGCGTTGGCGCGTTGGCTCGGTATTCCGGTCACGCTCGTTCCCGACCCGGCCCGGCCGCACGGTCGCTTTCTGCTAGAGCGGGACGGCACACCTACCGCCGCAAGCCACAGAGGCAGATGCTCGACCCGCTGACCCATATCCAGCTCATCGGCGGGTTCATTCTGCTCTTCGTGGGCGGTGAGGCGCTGGTGCGGGGCTCGGTCGCGCTCGCCCGGCGGTTGAATGTCTCGCCGCTGCTCATCGGGGCCACGGTCGTGGCATTCGGCACCTCGATGCCCGAGCTGGTGGTCACCCTGCAGGCCGCGCTCAGGGGCTCGACCGGCATCGCCTTTGGCAACGTAATCGGCAGCAACATTGCCAACCTGCTTCTCATCTTCGGCCTCGCCGTGGTGATCACGCCGGTCATGGTGTCGCGGCAGGCAGCGGTGCGGGACGGCGCGACGCTGATCGGGGCTACGGCGCTGCTCGTCGTCTTCGTCTCGTTGGGCACCCTCGTCGCCTGGCAGGGCGCGCTGATGCTGGTGCTGCTCGGGGTGCTCACCGTCGCCTCCTACTGGCACGAGCGCCGGCTCGGCAACGCGACGGGCGGCCGCCACAGCCAAGAGGCCGAGGAGCGCCAGCACCTGCCGAAGCCCATCTGGCTTGCTGCGCTCGCTGCGTTGCTCGGTCTCGCCGGCGTCAGCTTTGGCGCGCATCTGATGGTGGGCGCCGCCACGATCATCGCGCGTGGCCTCGGCATCACCGAGACCGTGATCGGCATCACCGTGGTGGCGGTCGGCACCTCGCTGCCGGAGCTCGCGACCACCGTGGTGGCGGCCTATCGCAAGCACGCCGAAGTCGCGATCGGCAACGTGATCGGCTCCAGCGTGTTCAACATCCTGGCGATCTTGGGCGTCGTGACCGTGGTGACGCCGCTGCCGGTGCCCGACGAGATCATCCACCTCGACATCTGGGTGCTGGCAGGGGTCACCGGCCTCGTGATCGCGACGATGCTCTCGGGCATCCGGCTGGGACGGCCCTTCGGCGTGTTCCTGCTGCTCGGCTACGCCGCCTTCGTCGCCGCGCAATACCTCGCCGTTTGACGGTTGCCATGACCGCGGCCGGCGCGTAGACAGCCGCCGCCCCGTGGCCTATACACAGGCCCGCGTGCCGGCCTAGGCCCAGGTAGCTCAGTTGGTAGAGCAGCGGACTGAAAATCTGCGTGTCGGTGGTTCGATTCCGCCCCTGGGCACCGGCGCTCCCTGTCCGCAGCGGCGGGCAGCCCGGACGAGGTAGGGACCATGACGCCGCAGGGCATGAGCTACGTGAGCGGTGCGAGCGCGCAGCCGCTGCTCGGCCTTACCATCGGCGCGCAGCTCGACCGGACCGCCGCGCGATTCCCCGACAACGAGGCGCTGGTGGTGCCGCAACAGGACGTGCGCTGGCGCTACGGCACGCTCGCGGAGAAGGTGGACGCGTTCGCCGCCGGCCTGCTCGCGCTCGGCCTGGAGCCCGGCGATCGCATCGGCATCTGGTCGCCCAACAACAGCGAGTGGGCGGTGACGCAGTTCGCTGCGGCGAAGGCCGGGCTGATCCTGGTCAACATCAATCCCGCCTACCGCCTGGCCGAGCTCGAGTACGCGCTGAACAAGGTCGAGTGCCGCGCGCTGGTCACCGCCGAAGCCTTCAAGTCGAGCCGCTACATCGAGATGCTGCGCAAGCTCGCGCCGGAGCTCGACGGTGCCCGGCCCGGCGCTCTCAAAGCTGCGACGCTGCCGCATCTGGAGACGGTGGTGCGCCTCGGCACCGAGACCACGGCCGGCATGTACAACTTCGCCGAGGTGCCGGGGCTCGCGGGCGCGGCCGAACGCGACCGGCTGCAGGCGCTGGCGGGCCAGCTGCAGTTCGATGACCCCATCAACATCCAGTTCACCAGCGGCACCACGGGCTTCCCCAAGGGGGCGACGCTCAGCCACCACAACATCCTCAACAACGGCTACTTCAACGGCGTCACGCTGGGCCTGAGCGAGCGCGACCGGGTCTGCATCCCGGTGCCGCTCTATCACTGCTTCGGCATGGTCATGGGCAACCTGATGTCGGCCGCATTCGGCGCGACCATGGTCTACCCGAGCGAGGCCTTCGACCCGCTGGAGGTGCTGCGCGCGGTCGAGGCCGAGCGCTGCACGGTGCTCTACGGCGTGCCCACCATGTTCATCGCCGAACTCGACCATCCGGAGTTCGCGCGCTTCGACCTCTCCTCGCTTCGGACCGGCACGATGGCGGGCTCGCCCTGCCCGATCGAGGTCATGCGCCGCGTCATCGGCGAGATGCACATGGAAGAGGTGACCATCGCCTACGGCATGACCGAGACCAGCCCGGTGAGCTTCCAGTCGGCCACCGACGATCCGATCGAGCGGCGGGTCTCCACCGTCGGCCGTGTGCACCCCCATGTCGAGGTCAAGGTCGTGAACCAGGACGGCAAGGTTGTGCCCAGCGGCGAGACCGGCGAGCTGCTCACCCGCGGCTACTCGGTCATGCGCGGCTACTGGAACGACGAGGAGAAGACCCGCGAGTCCATCGACGGCGCGGGCTGGATGCACACCGGCGACCAGGCCACCATCGACGCCGACGGCTATTGCAACATCGTCGGCCGTATCAAGGACATGGTCATTCGCGGCGGCGAGAACGTCTATCCGCGCGAGATCGAGGAGTTCCTCTACCGCCACCCCAAGGTGCAGGACGTTCAGGTGATCGGTGTCCCGGACGAGAAGTACGGCGAGGAGCTTTGCGCCTGGATCAAGCTGCGCGACGGCGAAGACGCGAACGCGGACGAGATCAAGGCCTTCTGCAAGGACCAGATCGCCCACTTCAAGGTGCCGCGCTACGTGCGCTTCGTGGACGAGTTCCCGATGACCGTCACCGGCAAGATCCAGAAGTTCAAAATGCGCGAGACCATGATCGAAGAGCTCAACCTCGCGGAGCAGAAGACCGCCTGAGGCGCCGCCTCGCGCCCGGCCGCAACCACGGAGGACCCCATGGCCAAGTTCACCCATATCAACCCGGACAACGTGCCAGACTATCTGACCTATGGCCTGAGCCACGCGGTGGTGGCCGAGGGCGGCAAGACCGTCTATCTCTCTGGCCAGGTCGGCTGGAACGCGAACAGCGAGTCGGTAGGGCCGGACCTCGCAGCCCAGCTCGCCCAGGCACACGAGAACATCCGCCGCGTGCTCGCCGAGGCCGGCGGGACAGTGGCGGACATCGTCCGCCTCAACACCTACGTCGCCAACTACCGTTTCGAGGAAGGCGAGGTGGTTAACGCCGCCAACAGGAAGCTCTTCGAGGGCCACACGCCGCCCTCGATGACGCTAATGGGCGTCCAGGCCCTCTACTCGCCCGATGTCCGCTGCGAGGTGGAGGCCACGGCCGTCATCGGCTGAGACCCCGGACCATGGTGCAGTGTTTGGTAACATATGATCGGGGTACGCTGAAGTACGCTTAATTGCAGTATTTCAGTGCATTAACGCTTTCCCTGTGCGGCGAGCATAGTCTAGAATACGTGCCAGTTCGCTTCCTCCAGGTGCCTATTCGGTTCCCTGAACTGCCTCTTTGGAAAACGCGTCATGCCCAAAATCGTAATCCTTCGGTCATAGAGTGATGGCATGTTGGGCGTTGACATCAACGGCCGCGCCTGGAGACGCGCTCCGTAGGAATTGCTGGTAACGAATTTCGCCATGCGCTAGCGTCAGAGCATGGCGATTCGCGACGCGTCTGC
>JAJDVB010000028.1 GCA_022826345.1 Alphaproteobacteria bacterium | reverse complement strand
CCCAGCTTCACACGCCGCCGTTACCAGCGACGCATGTGGGACCGGCGACTGGCTTACACACGAGCCTGTATTTCCTCCTTATGGATTGAAATAACTCAAGTTATGCGACTTCAGGTCGCACCCAGATGCGGCAACAATACCGCAGAAGTCGGAAGGGCATCCAAGGATCGGGCGATGACTGGTGCTCGAAGAGCAGATACATGGACACGGGCTGACCGGTTTCGGTGTGCTCGACCTGGTAGAGCAGATCGGACTGGCTGCCTTGCAGGTCCTCGTCGACGAAGGTGCCGTCGAGCAACGTCAGGGTCGTCCAGTCGAAGCTGCCTCGGATGGTGTCGGGCAGTGCTGTCTGCAACAGGCTGGCGGCCTCGCCGGCGTCGGAGAAGACGGCCCGGAAGAGCCTGTCGTGAGGTTGATGGATGTCGGCCATGGCGGTGGGCGCCTTCGTGAGTTTGTGGTGACTGGATTCGGGCGCACCCTATCGCTTGCGCCGCATACGATGGCGCGAGTCGTGACGGCCGCTCGATTCAAGCGCCTTCTCAAACCCCTTCACCTGCTACAGATACAGCCTTGCGCTGAGGCCAGCAGCGACATGGATTCAGGCACCAGCACGCGACGCCAGATCATGGGACTGAGACCCAGCAGGCGAACCTTCAGTTGGCGGTGTCAACGGAGGTTGACCCAAATCCCTTGATGACGGTGAGTGTCAGTGCCACTGGAGCCGCTAGCTACACTATCCAACATCATCAACAGGTCGATGGTTCTAGGCACGTTTGGCAGGGTATGATGAAGTCAAAATACGCCAAGGTATACCACCGACGAGGCCCGCCGAAAGAAAAGAACCGATCCATTCCTCACCCTTGAAAAGCCTCTCCGCTTGGTCACGGTGAATTTCTTGCCGAATTGCATCTGACTCTCCCTGCCTGATTGCTCCACGATCTTTGGTGTTTCCTACCTCAATTCTTTCAGCCGAGTGATCCCGGAGCGAAATCAGAGTATTGTTGTGGCTTGCTGCCCCGTCCGCCAAGGGCCGGGCAACTGCCCGCTTGCCGCCGGGAATAACGACCAGCAAGGCGGCCCCATCCCACTGTGTTCATGGAGGATCGCATCATGGCAAGGCGTTTCATTGCCTTCGGCTTGAAAGCCTGTCTGCTCGCCCTCCTTCCGTTGACAGGCTGTGACAGCGAGGACGAGCACACGAAGTTGGAGGCGATAGCAGAAATCGCTCCGACGAGTGGAAACAGCGTGACCGGAATGGCGATTTTCACGCAGGACGAGGACACCATCACGCTGACCATTGACATCGAGAACGCCTCTCCCGGACTCCACGGCGTTCATATCCATGAAACGGGCGATTGCAGCGCGCCTGACGGCACTTCCGCAGGCGGTCACTGGAATCCCACGGGCACCGATCACGGAAGATGGGGAAGCGATACGTTCCATCTTGGAGACATCGGCAATATTCCGGTCGGACAGGATGGCACGGGCTACATCGAGCTGACGACAGACCTCTGGGAGATGGACACCGGCTCCGACCTGGACATCGTTGGCAAAGCCATTATCGTTCATGCCGACGCAGACGACTTCACCTCGCAGCCCTCAGGCGCTGCGGGTGCGCGCATCGGTTGCGGGGTGATCGAGTAGGCGGGGTATCAGAGCCGCAGAGCCTCGAAATGACAGGACACGCTCGCCCCTACCGCCGGCAAGGTGAAGGTATGGTCTATCGCCAAGCGGTCGGCCGTCATGATGACGCCCTCTCCTTCAACGAACAAGTCGTCTTGAGAAAGCGTGTATTCCAGGCTGTTGCCCGTGACCGTGCCGGCAAATGTCTCTGCTTCCTCGAAGTCGAAGATCTCCAGCATGTCGCCCGTCTGAACGACACGTACGGAGCCTTCGAGCTCGCGTTCCCACGTCGCCGGGTCCCAGAACTGGGGATTGATCTCCAAAACCTCCGGCGGCACGTCCGACACGCACGCCGCATCCACCACCTCCCAGGTACCGGTCAGATCGTAGTCCAGCACGGCGCGATTGCTGTCGCTACAACCCAGGCATGCCCATACCGCCAGCAAGGCGGCAAGTCTCATTCCTTGGTCCCTCATGATGTCGGTCCTTCCTGAATCCGGCCCTCCATGCAGAGCGCGCTCCAGCAGCTCAAATGCCGGAACAAGTATGAGCCGACTGAGACGTGGCCCGGCATGCGCAGGGCCTGCTGGGGGCGAGAGAACAGAGTAGCGGCACCTCACTCCCGATACCACTCGTGGATGTTCCACAACTCAGCGTCCCAAGCGTTCAGGCGAACGCCTTTGAGGCTGTTGCTGACAGCCGACGAAACGGTGGCGCGATTGACCAAAGGGATCAGGACATGGCTTTGGACCAGCAGATCGTTCAACTCGATGATCAGGTCTTCACGCTCCGGCCTAAGAGGCGCGTCCTCCAGTCCCCCATAGACAGCGTCATACATCTCACTATACCAGCGGGAGATATGCCGCCCTCCCAGTCATTCTCGGCGCGGGCGATTTCGCTCGTGCGCCAGCCCCCCAGTTATCCCTGCGGGTCGATCCCGGGTCCGCTCGTGTACATCTGGATGTCAGCGTAGAACCGGCCTACGCTGTCGAGACCGGGGTCCCCGCCGAACAGTTCGCTTGCGTCGATGTCTTTCAGTTCCGTTTCCACGCCAATCTCCCAGGTAACCGCGGTCCTGCCTGCCGAAACCTCACCGTTTTCCACCGTTGGAATGGACGCCGCCAGGCGCGGAACCAGCTCACCGTTTTCGTCGTAAGTCGCCCAATGGCTCAAGCACCAAAGCGGCAGCCTCGGTATCCTTGGTGCCCGAGGAGAGGTAGGGATTGGCGGTGGAAGGCGCCTACCAGAACAAGAGCGTCAGGGTTTCACGGACCGCGTCACCGTCTCCGCAGGAACCTGCGAAAAGCCCACTGGGGTGGTTACAACGAAAGCAGAAATGGACGCGCTGTCGCTACATTGAAACGAGTTCCACGGGGACTGGAACTACGAATTGCATCCGCGATGAAGCTGAAAACTTAATTTCGATCAGAGTCCTTAACGTGTCTTCCCGCCCCCATCCGCAACCGACCCCCTGGTGTCTTCGCCTAACCGTTCCTCGGGGCCTCGATGACATCCCGAAAGTCAGCGGGTAACGGCCCCTTACCCCAAAGTCCCTCCAAACCCTGGATCAAACCGCGTATCTCCTGCTCTTCCCTGTCGCTTGCCGACTCATCCGACTCGGCGTCATCTTCGTCCTGCCCTGTCGTTATGAGAGTCGGTACAACCTCCTGAAAATCAGTAGACGGTCGCTCTTCGGCCTCAAGACCCTCCGAAATCCGGGTCGCCCTCATCATATCCTCCCATGCTTTCGCAGATCGTTATTGAGACGCTTGAGTACATTTCCCAGACGCCGGCGAGCCGTCGCCTCACTCACCCCCAGAGCAATTCCGATATCAGAGAAACCAAGACCCAAGTAGAAGCGCATTCGAAGCAGCGTGACTTCGGCCGGGTCAAGATGCTCCAAGGCATGGGGAAGTCGATTCATGATATTCCGATGCTCACATTCTCCTTCCCTCGATAATTCAATCTTCTCCGGAGACTCTGTCGGGGCGCAGTGCGCGCTTTCTGCAATGGGCCGGCGCTTCTCTTCCAGGATCAGCTTCCTCCTCCCGGCATTACGGCCATTTTGCAGCATCTTGTTGTCGCGGACACCGTACAGCCAGCCTTCCACGCCTTCGGGGTGTTCTAGCCCGGGCATCTTCTGCCACAGCAGCTGAAAGACCTCTTGTACCAAGTCCCTCGCTGCGTCACCCCATCTCCAGGCACACTGCGCCAGCATCTTCCCGCTGTGCTGGTCATAGAGCCTTTGTCCGGCCTCAAGAAACCTGTCGCGAGCCCCTTCTTCGTCACCTTCTCTCAGAAGTCGTTGCCCTTCCCGGATCAGGGCTGGCACATCAAGATCGCTCTTCACTGGCAACCAGCCTGTCTGGAAGTAATTCCCTGGGGACGGGAAAGCGTCACACAAATCGTCGAAAAACAGCGTAACCCCTTACGCATGAACAGATAAGAATTGTAAGCCTACTCCCCGCTGAAAGAACAGGGAAACTCAGGAATCTATTAGTTGACTAAACAACCAAAGAAAGCCAACGCAGTGATTTTTGGACGAGGAGACGAGGGCATGAGACGCAAGATCATGGGCTGTATCACGGTTGGTTTCGTGCTTTTGGGTTGTGTCGTGGGAGCAAGCGCGCAGCAACCGGATAACGCTAAAGTCACGGAATTCCTGGGATACGTTTTCGCGGGTAACTTGGACGCGGTCAAGAACATGGTGGCGAACGGCATGGACGTCAATGCGCAAGCGCCATCAGGGTTTTTCAAAACCGGGGTCACGGCACTGCACATTGCTGCCTATCAGGGTTCCCTCGCCATGACCAATTTCCTGCTGAGCGCAGGGACATGGGCCTCAATCAAGAGCGCTGATGGTGCGACCCCACTGCATGAGGCTGCCAAGCAAGGTCACGCCGCGATTGCCACGGCCATCCTCAAGGCCGGTTCAGGAGTGTTCACTTATCTGGTAAAGGATGCCCAAGGCAGAACGCCCTTGCATCTGGCCGTGGTATCTGACGGCGACACGGTCAGGGTTCTGCTGGAAATCGGGTCGAGCATTCATGCGAAAAACAACGCCGGCCAGACACCTCTCCAGTACGGACAAAGCAAAACCAACGCCAAGGGCCTCGCTGCCCTGTCCGCATTCTTGAACTTCATGGACAGCATGTTCCTAACGGCCGCTGGCTCGGGCGACACGAACAAGCTCTTGCGACTGACTCTGAACGGCGTCGACGTAAATATCCAAGCCGGCCCCAGAAGCAACTTCATAAGGGGACTCACCGCGCTGCATGTCGCCGCCGGATACAACCAACTCGACACCGTCCATTTACTGTTGAGGCGTGGTGCCGACTTGAGTATCACGGACAGCGACGGCAAGACTCCCCTGCATCGGGCTATCGAGAAAGGCCACGCCGCCATCGTCACGGCCCTGCTGGATAACGGGTCGAATGTCCATACCGCAGACAACGATGGCAAGACTTCCCTGCATCGGGCTGTCGAGAAAGGCCACACCGCCATCGTCACGGCCCTACTAAATAACGGAGCGAACGTGCATGCCGTGGACAGCGACAACAAGACCCCACAACAACTCGCGCATCAGGAAGGCCACGCGAGCCTCGCCGCCCACCTTCTTGCCTTCGCGCAGGCGTTGCCTAAGAGACTCTGGGATGCCGTCAGGAATAGCGATGCGACCTTGATCGGA
Organism: Alphaproteobacteria bacterium; assembly: GCA_022826345.1. The sequence goes on along the minus strand of JAJDVB010000028.1, from coordinate 7,476 downwards.
CGCCTGATCCGTAATGGCGCGGATGTGAATGCGCGAGATGGCGACGGCCAGACACCGCTGATGTTGGCCGCCTCCACGGATCGCCCAGCGGCTGTCTCGGCGCTGCTGAAGGGCGGCGCAAATGTGAATGCTACGAATTCCATAGGCTCAACCGCGCTGCACCTGGCCGCATTGAGTGGCCGAGCTCGCGTTGTCCCGCTGCTGCTCAGTGGCGGTGCAGACGTGAATGCCAAAGGCGCGCAGCATCATACCCCGTTGCACAACGCTGCCCGGATCGGCCATATTGAGATTGTCAAGGCTCTGCTGGATGCCGGCGCCGATACGGATGCCAAGACCACAGGCGGCTGGACCGCGCAACAGTTGGCACTCGAGTGGGGACACAGGGACATCGTTCCGCTGCTCGGCGACTACGTACCACATCCGCCGGATAAACTCTGGGCGGCCATCAAGGCCGGCGACCTGGCCGAGATCAAGCGTCAGATTCGCTTGGGCGCAGACGTGAATGTGAAAATCGGCGACAACCTCCCGGCACTTCATCTTGCCGTCATGCAGACCAACGTCAACCTCAAAATCCTCCATTCTCTGCTGGTGGCCGGGGCAGACGCGACAAAGGGCGTCTACCAAGGGTTCGCCTACGACTGGAGCGCGCTGCATTACGCTACCGTCCGAGGTGATCTGGCAGCGGCCGAATTGCTGCTGGCCTATCAGGATTATGGTGACGCGACCCTCGTGGCCCACCAGAGCCTCCATGGCGATACCGCGCTGCATTACGCCGCCGAGGCGGGTGACCGGGATATGGTCGAACTGCTGGTGGCCTACTGGCCGGACGTCCTGGACAGGGGAGGCGCCGCACAGATCGACCCGAAGAATCCGCCGGTCAGAGAATCAAGCTTCCCGAACAACAGCGGCAAAACACCGCGGCAACTGGCGCTGGACGAGGGGTATGCAGACGTGGCAAAGGCGCTCAATGGCCTGGAGGCATTCAACAGGAATGCCGACTTCCACCGGGCCGTTGCCGATTCGGATGACCCCGCTCTGATTGAGGCCCTGCTGGACCAAGGTGCCTCCGTGGAGACGCGCAGCAACCTCATCGCCAATACCCCTTTGCACACCGCCGTGCTCGCGAATCGGCCGGCCGTGGCGAGATTTCTGCTGGTAGAGGGCGCTTCCACCGAAGCGCGAAACGCCATGGGCGAAACGCCGCTGCATTATGCCGCTTTGACGGCAAACGCCAGTATGACCGCCATCCTGCTGGAGGCGGGGGCGGAGACAGACGTGCAGAACGTTCAGGGGAAGACGCCACTGCATTACGCAACTTCTACGGGAGCCGAAGGCGTGAGACAACAACTCCTGGACGCCGGCGCGGATGCCACCATCGAGGACTGGGACGGCAACACACCCTGATCAGTGCTGCCGGATATGCTCCAGACCCGACGAGGAAAAGGCGGGTGACGTTGGAGATCACTGTACGGACAGGCGCAGCATCACGCCGTGCTCCAGGGAGGCGTCACCTGTCATCCCCTCGCGCCGTGTCCCCTCGATGCCCAACTGCACGCTTCCCTGATGCGGCCGCCTGCGTCCTTCGACTCCTGATCCTGAGTTCATCGAAGGATCAGCACCGCTCAGAGTCATGCGCCACCCCAAGCGCGCCTCGCGCGCCTCATCCAGCATCGCCATGCCCAGGTACGGCGTCCCCGTGGCACGGCCGCCCAGGATCGCCAGGCCATACGCCACCTCCGCGTCAAGACGACCGCCACTCCCCAGTGTAGAGAGATCGGACCCCGACAGGCCAGGCGCCGTACCGTCGCCCAGAAGCGCCGCCAGGCCACCTGACGATGTACCCCAATGCGGCGTCAGCGACGCCGACAGACCCCGGTCCGTTTCCGGCGCCGGGTCGAAACGAAGCGATCCCGACAAACCCCAGTCCCGGAAGTCCGCCGACTCGTGCGCCAGCAACACCCGGCCCTCGACGTGCAGCGACAAGCCCAGCCTGACATGCGTCCAGCCCAGACCGCCGCCCAATTCCCAGCCAAAGCCCGTCTCGGCGTCGCCACCGTCATGGCGAACACCCGTCTCAAGCCTTGGTATCAGCACAGCCCCACTTCCAAGGCTGAGACGCCAACTGCCCTCCAGACCCAGCCGCAGCCGGGTCACCTCGGATTCCGAGGCCGCCAGGTCACGCGTCCTGTCCGAACCCGTGCGCATCCACAGGGCGTCCGATACCACCGCCAACGCCGTGCCACCGCCCGGCGCAAACAGGTCGCCCCGCAAACCCGGCGCCACCATCTGCCAGTCAAGGTCCGTCGTCATGGCACCCCTCGACGTCTGTGGCGTCAGGGTCAGGGACCCCATGCCGTAGCCGACAACGCCCCAAAGTTGCAGACGCTCGGAAACCTGGAGGGCTGCGTAGGGAAGCGCCGCGGTCAGCGACGCCTCCACGTCGCCGTCGCCCGCGCGCACCGCGCCCTCGCACAGGACCTGCATCTCCGCCGGGCAGTCCTGGCTGGCCAGGCGGGGATAGACGTCCGTATCGCGGTAGCCGCCGCTTCCCTCACTTTGCAAAAGCGCCAGGCCCATGAGCCACCTGCCCCGCGCGTAGTCCGTGCCCAGCAGGGCCGTCACCGCCTCGCCGTCAAGCGAAAAGTCCCCCTCACGGCCATCGAAGGTCGAATGCGAGGCCCGGCCCCAGAAGGCGAAGCCGTCCTGTTCGTCGGTGAGCGAAAACGAGGTGCCCAGAAGCGCCTCGCGCGCCGTCAGGGACGGCATGCCAAGCCGGGCCTGGCCCGGCTGCGCGCCTTCGCCACCGAATCCAGGCATCAGGGCGCTCTGATCCACCGTTGGATTGGACGCAGCAGCACCGCCTGACGGGTCGCCGCCACCGACCGCAGTACCTGCCACGGTAGCCTGCAGGCCCGGTGTACGGGGGGCTGCCATGCGATCCTTGATACCGCCCAGCGCCTGCTCCGCCACCGTGCGACCGAAGCGAGCCAGGAACGCCGCCGGCATCGGGTCGTCGTTCACGATGGTGCCCACCCCCACACCGTCGGCGATCCTCGCGCCGCCCGTCGGGCGCGACAGCACGACCTCGAAAGTCTCCGATCCCTCGTCGTGGTTGTCGTCGAACATGTAGACCCAGAACCGCTTGCTCGTCTCGCCCGGACTGAAGGTGACATCCCCGAAGTCGATCTGCAGAAAGTCATCGTTCTTGCGCGCCGACACCGGAGTCGACTCCCGGGTCCGGTAGTCGACCGATACCGCACGGTCCGAGGCCGGGCTCAGCGTGACCGTGAACCACATCAGCTGGTCGCTCTCATTGGCCGTCACATCGCCAATGGTGAGTTCGGGCACCGGGGGCGCGGCATCGTCGTCGGCCACCGCCACCGAAGCCGTATCCTTCGGCGTCGCCGCCACCGCGTAGCCGGTTCCGGCCCCGACGGTCACGCTCACCGAACCGTCCGGCTCGTCCGCGCTGTCGTTCACCGTCGCCACCTGCACGGTCGCGCTGCCCCCGGTCGGAACGGTCACCTCCTTGGCGCCGGTCTCGCCGGCGGCGGCATAGTCCCCGCTCTGGCCCACTGTCAGCGCCACTGTCAGCGGCGCGGCGGGCGCGGGACTGGCCGTGACGGTGAAGGATGCCGGGCTGCCCTCCGTCACTCCGGCGCCGGCGGCGATGCTCACCACCGGCGTGTCGTCATCGGCGACCGCCACCGAGGCCGTATCCCCCGGCGGCGCCGCTACCCGGTAGCCGGTCCCGGCTGCGACGGTCGCGCTCATCGAGCCGTCGGCCTCCAGCACCGCATCGTCCACCGTGGCGACCTGGACGGTCACGCTGCCCCCCGTGGGCACGGTCACCTGCCGCGTGCCGGTCTCGCCCGACGCGGCGAAATCGCCGCTCTGGCCGACCGTCAGCGTCACCGCAAGCGGCGAAGACGGCGCGGGCGTCGCCGTGACGGTGAAGGACGCCGACGCCCCCTCCGTCACGCCGCTGCCGCCGGAGACCGCGATTTCGGGGAGGGACGCTGTTTTGGAAGCCTTCTCCGCCTCCTCGATGCACTCAATGGCCTCGACGATCGGCCGCCAGCGCTTCGCCGTGTATTTGTCCATCATGTCCTGCGCCTCGTCGCCGGTCATCGCCGTCTCGCCGGTGTCGTCGCCGAAGGCCGCAAGCGCCCTGTTCCAGCGTTTCACATGCGCCGCGCCGTAATGCGTCTCGCCCGCATAGCCCTCCACGGCCGAGCGGACGTCCGCCGGCACGCAGGCGTTCCGCGCGGCGGTCAGCGGATCGGCCGGCCCCACGGCGAGCGTCACCGTGGCCGCGAGCGCGTCATGGACCTGCACCTGGCCGTCATCGTCCACATGCCACGGGACCACCCGGATCGTCAGCGTCATCGCCGCCGGGGCATTGTGGTGGATCGTCTTCGAGGTGCCGGTGATGCCGTTCGAGCCCCCGCCGATGTAGTCGCCCCCGCTGCCCCCTTCCCAATCCAGCGAGTAGGCCGTGGCGTGGGGTACCGCGTCCCAGGATACACTCGCGCTCGTGGCGTCGACGGCCGTCGCCCGGAGGTTCGAGACCGGCGCGCTCGGCGCCTGCGCCACCGCCACCTGCTGCGCCTCCGACCGCTGCCCGCGCGGGGTCACGGCCGCGTCCACCCCGACATACGCCACGCTCGGCCGGCCCGGCTGGTAGTCGGCCTTCCGGCCGTTGAATATCAGGGACGGGTCCATCAGTATCACCCGGACCGTGCTGGTGTTGGCCGATCCGTTCGTCTGCGTCGGTACCTCGAAGACGGTGCTCCCGGTGGTGCCGATGGTCGCCACTCGCAGGCCCTGATGCTCCTTCGCCAGATGCCGCCTGATCGTGCTGAACGGATCGGTCAGGTCGTGGGACACCTCGGATTCCCCGACATGGACGCTGACATCCAGGGGCGCAAGCGGCGCCGGGCTGGCCTTCAGCGTGAAGGTGGCGGGATTGCCCTCGGACACCTGCGGGCCGGCCTCGATCCACACCATCGGCGTGCCCGACGGGGCCCCCGACGCGCCCTGGATCGTCACCGTCGCGTCGCCCTCGGCCCAGGCCGGCGTTCCGTAGTCCCTCACCCGGACGTGGAGGCTCCCGGACAGCACGTTGCCGGCCTGGTCGCCAAGCTGTCGAGAGGACTGCACGCCGGTGCCCCCTGTCGCCCGCTTGATCTCCAGATCGATGGTCTCCCCGTCGTCATTGGCCCCGTCCGCATGGATCGGAATCCGCAGGATGCCTCTGGAGGCCCCCGCCGGGATGGTCAGGGTCCACGGGCCCGCCGCGTAGTCCGTGCCCGCGGTGGCACTGCCCGTGCCCTTTGCGGCGATGTGCAGCGTGACCGGCTTGCGGAGCCCCATGAGGTCGTCGGTTTCCCGTTCGACCACGCGGATCCCCACCTCCGCCTCCCGGCCCTCATGGGCCGTGTAGGCGGCGGCCTGGAAATCCACGTCGCGGCTCTTATCCTTGATGATGATGTCCGCTGTGCATTCGGGTGTTCCATCCGGAAAAACTGGCGGAAGGGCCGCGATATTGAGAAGCTCGTTGATCTCGTACAGGGTGTCCTCGGCGACCGGGAGCCTGAGCGTATAACTCTCCGTCCCCGCGGGGAGTTGGACAAAGTTCGGGTAGTCGAGCACTCGCGTGTAGTCGCTGTCGCTGGCGTTCCGATTGACGTAGCGGAACCGGAAGAGGCCATCCTGCGGTAACGGCCGCGAGAAATCGACCCTCGCAACCACTTCCTCGCCCTCGTAAACCAAATAGCTATCTTTGTCGAAACAGAAGGTGTATTCGTCGTCGACGATGTTGACGGCGGCCTCCTCCGGCGTGCCGGTCCCGTCCGGCGTCACGAACCCTGCCGGCAGGCTGCTATCGTCGATCCGCAGGTGAAACGTCTCCGGAGCTGTTTCTTCTTCCGTATCCTGCGTGGTCTGAAACGTGAACGCGGCGCTCGTCCTGCCCGCCGGGATCGTGACGGAGTACGGGCCGGCGGTGTAGTCGGTCCCGGACGTGGCCGTGCCGGACCTCTCGGTCAGGCTGATCGTGGTATCCGCATCCCGCGGATGCTCCAAGTGGACGGTCGCCTCAAGCGCCTCGCCCTCGGTCACTTCGTAGGTGCCCTTCGACAGCCACACCGCGACATGGTCGCCGGCGGTGGTGCTCGTGTAGTCGCGGATGGTGATCGTGTATTCCCCGAGCGCGCCGGTGTTGGCGCCGAAGCCGTGCGAGGGCTGGCCATTGGAGTCCGTGCCGACAACCGGGCTGAACCTGCTGTCGCAACAGGCGCTGACATTGTAGATCTCGAGCGTCAGCGTCTCCTTGTCGTCGGCGATCCCGTCGTCGACGATCGGGACCTGGAAACGCGCCTTGCGTCTGGTGCCGCTGAATTGCGCAGACCAGCCAAGCGCTCCATTGCCATTGATGTAGTCTTGCCCGGATGTGGCTGTCGTGCCGGACTTCTTCACCCGGACAAGGACGGAGAGAGGATCGCCCCCCTCCGGGGCATCGCTCAACTCGACCTCCACCCATACGGAGCCGACGCTCTCGCTCACGGAGTAGGTCCCGCTCCCGTCGTCCGACCCGGGGTAAAACCCCGAAGACACCGATTGGGCGAGGCCGGTGAATGTCACGGTGCCTTGCGCGGCGGCCGAGGCAGCGAAGACCGTCAGTAGCGGGAGGCAGAGCAGGACCGACAGCAGGCCACGTCGCAGGCGGCGGGCGGCATGACGAACGCCCGCGGCGGTGCGGGGCGCGGAACAGTCGAGCCTGTCGGAGGAAGAAGGGGACTGACCGGATGCTGGGCTCCGGCGGGCGGAAGCGGAACAATCAGACGGAAAGACCGGCGGGCGGGAGCGGTCCCATGCAGGCGCGCTCATGGCCGAAGCCCGAACGCAGATGGAGCGGCTCGGCGGCTCGGCGGCTCGGCGGCTCGGCGGCTCGGCGGCTCGGCGGCTCGGCGGCTCGGCGGCTCGGCGGCCATTTTACCACCCGGGTCAGGCGAGGATGTCAAGCCCTCGTACGAAGGTATTTCGTTCGCCTTGCCGTTCATCCCCGGCACCTTCACGACCGTCACTCCTGTTCCGCGCAGTGCAACCCGTACCGTGTCCATAAAGCTCATCCTGCTACCTCCGCAGTTGTCGCCAGACGTGCTGCGCGCAACGCACACGCTGGTCTTCATGTTAGCCGCATCATTGCTGATCATCCGTGTATCGGTTCCCGATTGTTCTTTCACCGAGCCGATACGTAAGGAGCGAGACAACGCGATCGTCCGAAAAACACCTCCTCAGCCCATTTTCTCGCAAACAGAAATATCTGGATTATTTAGTCGGGTAAGGAGGTGCCATTGCTGGCAGCCCCCTCCCCTCAGAACTGTGCATGAAAGTTTCCCTTCACACAGCTCAAGCAAACCAGTCACAGATTGGCTGCCTCAGATGGCGCGCCCGCTTGTGGCCGGCGTCCTG
>JAJDVB010000214.1 GCA_022826345.1 Alphaproteobacteria bacterium | reverse complement strand
TTCTCAAGCACGTACCCTGCCCGTGAATATGTTGTGAGATTCAGCCTCCGGAGCAAGCGTTCCGGGGGCTGTCACCCTGTTCTCGCCATATCCATGAAGCCGCGATATTGGGAGCTATGTTGAGCTCAACATAGCTCCCAGGTCCTCGGACACGGGAAGGCGCGCTCCTTCGACTGCGGGTCGAACCGGTGCAGCAGGTCGGGCTCGTAGGTGATGAAGAACAGCACCTCGGGCGCGATCCCGTTGGCCGCGCCCCAGGCGAGCCAGTCCTCGGCGTCGACCCGAATTTCGAGGTGGACGAAGCGGGACGCCAGCGGCGTCGGCATGCGGTGCACCACGCCGCGGTCGGTCTCGCGGTTGCCGCAGGCGATGAGCGATGCGCCCTCCGGCAGCGCGTACTCGCCGACCTTGCGGTCGAGCACGAGCTGGTAGAGCGCCGCCTGCACCATGGGGACGGCGGACGGCAGCTCCTCGAGGTTGATGAGCCAGCGGCCGGGATCGTTCGACGGCGGCAGGAAGGCCGGCGGCGCCCAGCGGGTGCGGTCGGCGGAATCGCGCCAGGGGATGCCGCGCAGGTCGACCGGATCGAGCAGCAGCGCGCGGACGTCGACGTAGCGGCGGTTCGTCCCCGCCGCGACCTGCTGGGCGATCATCGACTTTGCGGCGCCGGGCGGTCCCCAGACGATGCAGGGCTGGCGGGCCTCGACCAACAAGGCAAGCACCGGGGCGAGCTCGCTCGGGCGCAGCGTGTAGTCGGCGGAAGTCTTCTCGGGCAAGGTCATGGGCGGGCTCCGGAATGGCGGACAGGCGGCGCGGGCGCTCCCTCCGGGCGCGCCCGTCCCTCACCGGACCGCCGGCACCGCTCTGCTCGTTTCGCCGGGGGGCTCGGGGCCGCTGCGCCGCGTGAGGGTCCGCCGCGCCGCCCGCGACCCGGATCGCGGGCGGTCGAGAGCGGCGGGGTCTTCGCTGTCGCCGGCCGCGGACGGGGAAACGCCGGTGAGCGCCGGCAGGGGAATGCCGGACGGAGACAGGGTGTGGCCGATGCGGCGCTCGGTCTCGCAGTAGCGCCGGTAGAGGGCGGGGCGGAGTTCGGCCGCCCGGCGCAAGTCCTCGGGCGAGGAGAAGATGCAGAACGAGCAGCTGCACCGCGAGAGATGGCGGTAGATCCAGTGCGGGGACTGGCCCGCGCGGCGGATGACGCGGAACACCTCGTCGGTCGAGAGGTCGAAGATCGGCAGCCAGTCGAAGACCTCGCGCCCGGCGGCGCTCATGCGCTCGTTGCGCCGCCAGGGGACGCGTCTCGCGCGCGCGGCGCTCTCGTCGCGGCGCAGGCCGAGGCAGTTGACGAGCCGCCCGCCGAAGCGGGGATGCGCCTTCAGATACCGGCGCAGCTCACGCTCGATGGGCCCGCGCTTGTGCTCGGCGGTACACCACCTCTGGCGGATCCCGGGGAACATGCCGCGCTCCTCGGCGCGGTCGAGCAGCGTCTTGCCGGAGGAGACCGGCGCGAACACCAGCGGAACGCCGCCGGGGAGCGTCGCCTCGATGTGCTCGACCGTGCCCGGCCATTCGACCTCGCCGAGCGGCGCGTGGACCGCCACGAGCTGGGCGCGGGGGACGATGCGGGACAGCACGATGGTCATCGCCTGGCTGTCCTTGCCTCCGCTGGTATTGACCGCGACGAGCGCGCCGGCGCGGAGCATCGCCCGGCACGCGGGCGGGACGGGACTGGCGGTGAGGTCGGTGGACATGGGCGGCTCCCAGGCGGCGGTGCGGAGGGCCGCTCCGCGGCCCCGGACTGCGTCCGGAACAGGCCGGCCACTGCCTCCTGCCGGCGCAGCGCGCCCAGCGTGGAACCGGGAACCGGGGTGCTACTGAGGCGGCGAATGCGGCCGGGGGGCTATCGACCCGGGGCCGTGGCGTGCGACATTGCGGACCTGACGCCGAGAGGCGGCGCCGGTCGAGGGACAGCGGAAGACGCGGCCATGGTGGAAGACGTTCCGGTACGGGTCTGTCTGGACGCGCTGCGCAACAGCGGCGAGCCGGGCGCCGCCCGGGCGTTGGCGCAGGAGCACAGGACCGCGCTGCTCGGGACCGCGGGCGTCGCGTCCGGCTTGGTCGCTGTCGCGGTGGACGGGCCGGACGGCGACCGGCGACTCGGCCTGGACCTGTTCGAGGCCCTGCTCGAGCAGGCCCGCATGGACGAGGAGAGCCGCGGACGTCTCGGGACGCGCTTCCTCGAGGAGGCGTCGGCGGCGATCGGGGGTCTGGTGCTGCTGGACGGCATCGCGCCGGCCGCAACCCATGGCCTGACCATGGCCTACGCCCGGGCCGAGGCCGAGGTGCCGGCGCCGCTCGTCGAGCGGCTGATCGGGCAGATCGGACCGCTCAGGGAGTCCGGGCGGCTACCGTTCGACACGGACACGGAGATCGACGCGCTGCGGCCGGTGCTGGAGTCCGAACCCTGGACGCTGCACCGAATGCTCGACGAGCGGATCGGCGTCTTTCCGGACGCGGCGCGTGCGGCCTTCGCCTGCGAGGTCGCGTGCCGGGACGAGGAGGCCTGCGGGCGGATCGCGCTCTACTGGCTGCTCGACCGGTCCGAAGAGGTCCGGACGGGTGCGGCGGACGGCTTCGTCGAACGGGCCCTGCAGGGGATCGTCGAGCCCGTGTCGGCCGCGCTGGTGCCGCTGGTGCGCAACTGGATTCCGGCGGACCCGGCCCGCGCGGTGCTCGACCAGGCCCTGCGCGAGGCGCGCAAGCGGAGCCTGTTCGCGCCCCTGCCGCATCCCGCGTGGCGACCGGTGCGGTTCGTCGCCTCGCTGCCGGACCGTGCCGGGAACCAGGCGTTCATCGCCATGCTGGAAGGCGGACCGGAGCCGGCCGCGGCCTCCGTGGTCACCGACGGCCGGCGTGGTATCGGGGAGTCGTTCATCGTCTCGGGCGCCGGGGCGCTGGCGGCGATGCCGGGACAGGACGGCGACGCGGAGCTGTTCGATGTCTCGCGCGAGGTCTTCGAGGCGGGGCTGTCGGCGGCCATCGCGGCAGGGCTGGCGGCGGGCCGCCCGCCGCCAGCGGGACTGATCGATGTCGCGCTGGCCTGCGGAATGGTGGAGCTCCGGCCCCGGCCGATGACGGCGCTGGACTGGCTGCGCTGCGTGGACCCCGACGGCGAGACCGCCCGGCTGACCGCGGCGGAGCGCGACGCGCTGGTCGAGGCGAGCGCGGACTGGCCGATGCGGTATCTGGACGTCGAGTACTGGTCGGAAGGCACGGCCATGATGCAGGACGTGCTGGAAGAGTACGTCTCCGGGAACGAGTTGGAGGCGGTGTTCTGGTCGAAGATGGAGCAGCGGCGGGACGGCTGGGCGCTGCTGATGCTGCGCGCTGCGCATGTCCTGAAGGGTGCCGGAGACGAGGGGTGGCGCTCGTTCGCCGCGACGGCGTGCGCCCTGCTCGACGGTTGCGAGCTTCGTACCGTCCCCATCATGGGCCACATCGTCGGCGAGACGGCCGCCGTCTGGATGGACGAGGAATACGGGCGCCTGTCCGAAGGCGACGACGGCACTGCGGAGCTGGTTCGGCTGATTGCGGCCGCGGCATGGCCGGAAGGCGGCATCCTGTCGGAAGAGAGTTCCGCCTGGGCCGACGGGTATCTGTCAGCCGCTATACTTTCGCCCCTCGGCGCCAGGCCCGATGTCTTGTTTGCGGCGGCGGCGCAACGTGCGGGGTCGGGTGCCGGCGGCCGGGCGGGAGAGCGCCTCGCGAGCGCCCTGACGGCACGCTACAGGGAATTGGAGACAGGCTACCGGGAGGCGAGGTTCGTCGCGGAGATGTTCGCGGGTCTCGACGAGCGGGAGCTCAGAGCATGGGCGCAGGGTCTCGCCATGGGCGTGGGAATCCTCGATACCGAGTGGCCGACCGAGGCGTTCATATCGGAAGAACGCCGGTCGCTCTCTCAGATTGCCGCGTTCGCGGCAGGGGAGCGCGTTGACCTGGACACGCGCGCCGAGGTGGTGAAGTTCATTCGGGCGAGACTGACGATGCGGGACGGCGATGGGCAGTGCTGATCCAAGATGAGTGCTGCAAGAGCAAACTTCCTGCGGCGGTGGATAAGGATTATCTGGCGCAATGTGTTGCTCAGGATCTTTGCAATCATCACCGTCATAGGATCTGCGGTCGGATGGGTGACCGACCATGTTGCTGAATTCTCGAACTATCAGATTTGCGTGTACGTGAAAACAGTCTCGAATAAGGGAATTTGCATCGGAGAAGAAGCCTACAACATAGTATTTGACGACTGGATGAAACGACATAACGAATTCGCAAAACAACATGGTGCGCCTGATCTGAACAATTCTGCCATACCTGTACTGTGGTATCAGTTTTTCAGAAAGGGCGTTGTCTTGTACATACCAGGAGAATTTGCATATCTGTTGTCGTATGGTGAAGGGAAAAGTTGGACAAGGTATGAGCTACCAATTCGGTTTGTATCTCTATACCCCCGCACACTCGACGATATAGACGAGGTGTATCTCAAGGAGCTACACTCTGGAGAACGACTTGAACATTACCTCTCATTGCACAGGAATGTTCTCTCAAACAAGATCGGAATAACAGGGGGGATTGGTACATTGTATGTAGAGAATGACTTAGAGACCGAGTTGGGAGAACCTATTGAAAGGGAAAAACACAGTTACCATGCTGGAATGAATGTTTCAAACAAGTACAAGTTGATTCTTGGAGCTCCAAACCAAAAGGGAGACGGTTGTAATTCCGCGATACGAGCAGTATATGTTCTTATGAACCAGGGTAGCGCTGTCACCGGTGGAAACTACCATAAGCATGTCGTGAACGTGGGCGGTCGCACACTGAGTATCGGAAAGTGTTGACAGAGAGTTGTGTATGGAGTCACGTCATATGCCGAGAGACGAGCACCGCGTGCCGCGGGATGAGTTGCGTCTGGCCCAAGCGCTGGTCGAAGAACGGAACACGGCGTCTTGAGCGTCAGGCTGCCGAAAGAAGTAGAAACACAGGAACGTGAAGTAAGCTACGATGACGATGATTAGGTCTCGATGGATTCCTTACTGTCGGACTATTCGCGACATCAGCATTGGGAGGGTCGCTATATCGGGGCGGTTGGTGTGTTCCCGAAGATGGTTCGTATTTCACGCTGGTACAGCCACCCTTTCAGAATGAACAGCTCTTCGTAATCGAGTGCGTCGAGTTGGTCGACAATGAGTATGCGCGTTTCTCGATTCGAGTAGATGAAAAGCAAGTTACCGAGGCAATTGCTCTCGGGACGGTAGCCGATAGAGCAACCGCGCCAGGAGCGGAACAGCGGAGATTTAGTAAGAAGCGTAATTCTGGTGCGCGGCGAGGACGTCGCCGTAGCGAGCTTCGGCAGGTTCGCGCGCACCGGCGAGCGGATCGCCATCGGCCCGTCGTCCGGGGTGTCGTTCAAGGCCACCAAGGAGCTGAAGGACGCGCTGAACTGATGCCGGTCGGACGGCGCGCCCGAGTTGCGGGACAGGATGAACCGATCCCCGCGAGCGAGAACGATCGAAAGCGCACCATGGGTTCCGTCGCCGACAGGATCGCAAGGAATCTTCTCTCCTCCCGCGGGTCGAAGGTCGTCGATCTGGCAGGCTGGCGGGAGGGCAGGAAGATGGCCCTCGAAGCCGGTTTCGGTGGCGAGGGTCCGGTTCCCGCCAGGTTCGCGGACCTTGACCCGTGCCACGGCATCTACGCGATGGCGCAGAACGTCGCCTCCCTCATGGCCGAATCCATGTCGGAGATGAGAGAGGCGAAGGGTTACGTCAGGATCGCCGGCGCCGCCGAGGACGAGTATTTGCCGAGCGGGCCGCCGATGAGCCCGCTGACCGTCAGCTATTTCACGATGTGGGCGATGTTCGACGTGAGGTTCGGAAGCAGCCGGGAGACCATGGGGAGCTGCATCCTGCGCATCGCTCCCGAGTTCGACTGTCCGTCCTGGCTGATCGACGCCGTCGAGCGGATGCAGCACTCGAGGATGGGTTTCTACGTCCATTGCGGCAGCGAAAGCGAGGGGGTCCTGCTGCGCGAGGTCGGCACGCGGGAGACCGTCTCCTGCACGGTGCCGGCCGGCTACGCCGGCCACGAGGGGGAGGTCTGGTTCGTACGCGTGCTCCCACCGCCCCACCCCTTGTGCCCCCGGCATATCGTGATCAACACGCCCTACGTCATCCGGGACTGGCCCGAACGCGCCTTCGTCGACTATCTGGAGCGCGAGCTCGCGCGGATGAAGGCGGGGAAACCGCCCCGGACGGACGACCTGCACGGTCATCTGATGAAATACGGTCCGGACCCCAACCACTGGAACGAATACATCCTCTGCGCCTATTCGGGGCATCAGGCCGAGGCGATCTTCCTGAGCGGTATCCCGGACATCCGGGAGAGTGTTCCCCATGCCTCGGCTGTTCGGTAGAGCAGCCATCGGCATCGACGGCAAACGCCGCCGCTGGGCGGGACAAATTCGCACCGAAGGAGCTGAAGGTGCGGTTCGGGGAGGAATACGCGCGCGTCGCCGTCACCGCTCTTCGCCGCGCCGCGCCGTTGCGCCGAAGCGACCGGCACGCGGCCGACCGTCGGCCTGGTGCGGGCGGACCGGGCCTGGAATCGTCGTCGACGGGCCGGCGGCACGTGCGCGGGTCCGGCGTTCGCAGCGCGGCTGGCGATACGGGTCTGCGGCGTGCACCGTGCCACTCTTCGATGGCTTCATGAAACGGATCCATGGATCGGTGCCGCCGTCGTTCGAACGCGGGTTCTCGCGGAACCGGAACGGCCACGCGCGGGATGAAGACCGGGTGTCTCTGTCGACCGGCCGGCCGGCATGGAGGGGTCGAACGACACAGGGCATGAACGAGACGGGCGAGACGAGGGGCGGCAGGCTGCCCGGAAAGACGGGAGACCGGCGATGAGCTTCAGCTGCGCGGACAACGAGCGGTACAACGATGCGCTCGTGGCGCTTGCCGAGGGCAAGTACGACGCGCTCGTGGCCGCCTATGCCAACAAGGGTTTCGAAGATGAAACCGCGCGGGAGTTCGCAAGCCGGGGGTTCCCCCGCCGGCTTGAACTCATGAAACAGTGCATCTTGGGATCGATGGAGCCGTTCCCGCCCCGTATCTCCTGGGTGCCGAGTCCGTTCAATATTCTCGACGCGATGATCTATCTTCAGGCCTTCGCGGTGAACGTGCGGGGCTGCACCGACAATCTCGCTCACCTCTGGGTCCGGGAGAAGCGACTCTCGGGAGAGGACGGCGCGCCGCTGGCGGCCTCCCAGGTGGGTTTCGGGCCGGGCAACGAGGCGGTGCTCAACTCCCTGTCGCCGGAATTCGCGGGCCGTCTGCGAGAACTCGGGCCGTGGTTCGAGTATCTCGCGCGGTTCCGGCATGCGCTCGAGCACCATGTTCCGCTCTACGTGCCGGGGAACACGGTTTCGCAAGAGACGCTGCGCATATTCGAGGAGATGGGCGAGCGGATCGGGGACGCCGAGCTCAGCGGGGATCATGACGAGGCCGACAGCCTGACGCGCGAGCGGAGCGCGCTGGTTTCGTTCTTCCCGATCATGGAGCGCGCGTTCGGCGAGAACGCGAAGAAGGGGGTCATTCAGTTTCAAATGATGACGGACTTCGAGATCGTCGTGGACATCGCCCAAAGGCTGCTGCTGGAGTTCGACTGAGAACGCGTGTCGATCGTCATCTATCCTGTGTCGTCATGATGTGGCCCGATGGCCTTTGGTGGTAGCATCTGAAAAATATAGTCGGTCATTATTATCATGTTCATGCTGTGCTTGTGGGTCGAATAAGGTACCAGCCCGTGAAGGGCCGCATGACGATTTGGAATTGAGTTTTCTTCAAGCCGCTCTCGCATATCGTCATCTACCCGTGCGTACATGTGTTCAACATGACGGCCAATCGTTACCAAGCAAAATCCCTGCCGGGAAAATATTTCACCTTCGGTGAGATGCTCGGCTAGCTTTCTGACCATTTCCCTTGTCTTGATGCGACCCGTGTCATTGAAGTAGTTGCGTTTAATCATTCGTTCTATTTCAGGAAACAAGGTGCGGCAAACGCAACGGTAATTTTCATCTTCGTGTGCAGATAGAACCTCATGAATTGTCTCCCTCGTTTCTCCATCAATTTCGTACGTCTCCATTCGACCTTCGATATCTCTTCGGATGTCTGTCCAGTGTTCCCGATAATATGCCGATATCATCTTGTCCAGGGAAATCGCGTCTCCCTTGTGTCCTTCAACGCGCTCAATCAGCTCTGAGTAATACGGGAGCCACCCAGAATTGCTGAATTGTCTCTCTATTCTTTGGTGGCGAACCAGTTTCTCGATATGAGGGCCGGTCGCCTCTATTAAATCGTTCAAACCCTCCAGAATGGGTTCCAGGTCCCGAAACACGGGTTGAAGCGTAGCCTTCCAAATTTGGAAGACCCCGCCTGCTGCATCCATAAGCGGTCCGAAGTCGTTGACGAATTTGTCGATGACTTCTACGAGCTCTAAAGTTTGCCCCAGTCTGTTGGGCTTCCCGTGCTCTTTGTCCTTGGGCACAGTCCTGGCTCCTTATGGCTGCACGCCACGAACATTTATCCGAAGATACATTCGACGCCCCAGCGCCAGGGCAGCACCTCGATGCGCTGCCTCGTCCCATGAGCCGGCCTGCGTGAGCTCCGCGATCACAATTTCAGGATGCCTCTGGCTGCACCCATACTGGGAGCGTACTCCAGACCCAGGGATTGAAATTCACCCTTGATGTCGTCCCTGATCGTCGTCTTGTCGGCGGCGGCGTAATCCTTGGTGTTGGAGGAAACGAAGACGGCGGGCGCGGTCCGGCCCCTGGCCCGCAACGACTGTATGTGTTCCAGATAGGTTTCCAGAATCACGCAATCCTTCATGGATTGCTTTCCCCTGCTTGCTGGAGTGAGCGCCTGGTTGAGGCGGAGGAAGGCGTTGGAGACGGTGTTGGAGGTTTGCCGGACTGTCGTGCCGACCTGAAGCCAGCGCTCCGCCGCATTCCGGGAACGCAGGTCGTGATCGTTCCAGTGACCGAGATCGATCGGGCGCGGCGCTCCGTACAGCGCCACCAATGCGTTCAGTTTGCCAATTTGCCGTGTCAGCGCCCCGATGCTTCGCTTGGCGTCTTGGTGAACTTGTTCCACATTATCCTGAAATTCGCGGCTCACCTGTTCCGCGACCAGGGTCTCCAGGGCCGTTCCGGATTGCGCGGCCGAAAGTAGCGCCAGAGATGCCTCATGCTCGTGGACGCGAACGTCCTTTCGGGCCGGGTCGCGGAGAATGTCCAGAACGACGCAGGTGTCCAGACACAGGACAGGGATATCCATAGGACGCGAAATCCCGCTATGTCAGGGTTGACAATGGCGCGATTACGGAGCGGCCGTGGAGGACTTCAGCAAGTCCATTGAATATTGATATCTGTCGACAAGGTCGTATGCGACCTCGGGGGGCCATTCCTCCGCCTCCACCAGCCACCGGCCCAGAAGCTCGGTATCGAGTCTGGTGTTCGCGGCGTGAGCCGCAAACAGAAATTCGAACCATCGCTTCCTGTCGGCGGGATGCCCGGCCCCGGTCGACTTGTTGGCGCATATCGAAAACGTGTGAAGCGCAGAGGCGACTTCATCGGATGTCCAGTCGGTGATCGACTGCTTCCGTGGCGTGACGCCCACATCGAATGCCAGTTCCCGAGAGGCAGGACCGACAACCCGCTCAATGAAGTCGTTGAGGATGTCGTTGTACCCGGAGACGCCAAGTTCGTCGGCCTCGAGGGGAACGATGTTCACGACCTCATACCCATCCTCCCGCGCGCAGAGCGTCAGGCCGGACGCGGCAAGGTTGTCTCCGGGGGCGCGTTGGAAAGCCAGGAACTCGGACGACGTGTTCGGAAACTCTCGCTCCCTTTCCTCGGCATGGCGCCAGGGGGGCGTGGCATTTCTGTGCAGCGCATCGCGGAGGGCCGGGCGCTGCCCATCGCGGGAAGTCAGGGTCAGATCCTGAAAGACCTCAATGGAGACGGCCTCATCACCACACATCGCGCTGTCCTGTGCTCGCTGCCAACGTTGGCTGTTTCCAGCAGTCGGCAGTCTACTCCAGCGATATGTGGTGCTCAACGCAGGGATGCCGAATGAGGTCTCAGAGCGGCGCTCGCTGAACGATGTGGGTATCTTCGGGAGAATCTCCGAACGCCGATCATGGGCACCATGGCGATGCCTGGTAGGACGGATTGCGGTCCGCCAGTCCAGATCGGCGGGGCCGATTGAGCGAAAGCAGTAAACGGCATGCCAGACACCCTGTGTCGATGCAGTCACATAGCGCACGGGCGAGCGTGTATCTCCTACAGGACGTACTCGGCGATCCTGACGGCGATCCGCTCGGCGGAGTTCCTGACCGCGCCGCGGTCGAGATGCGCATAGCGCGCGGTCGTCTCGGCCTGGCGGTGACCGAGCAGGCGGCCGATGATGGGCAAGCCCTCGCCGAGCGCGAGCGCCCGCGAGGCGTAGCTGTGCCGGATGTCGTGGATGCGAACGTCGTCCAGCCCGGCCCGCACCCGGATGCTCTGCCAAGCCGTGTAGATGTCGGTCATGTGCGTGCCCGGCTTCGCGCCCGGGACAACCCACGGGTTGCCGGGCGCGCGCGGCAGGGCTTTCAGCACGCCGACGGCAGACGGCGACAGGTGGACGGTGCGGCTGCCCGTCTTGCCGTCGACGATGCGCATCTCGGCCCTGTCCAGATCGACGTGCTCCCACCGCAACGTCATGATCTCGGTCTTGCGGCAGCCCGTCAGCATCAGCAGGCGGATCGTCGTCACCGCCCCGGCCGAAATCTGGCTTCCGTTGCTTGAGACCTCGTCCAGCACCTGCCCGAGGCGGGTGAACTCGGCGTCGGTCAGGAACCGCTCCCGCTTGCGCTCGGGGTTCGCCGGGATAGCCTGGCAGGGATTGTCGAAGTCCTCGGGCGTCATCTCCCAGTCGGCGGCGAGGCCGTACATGTGGCTCAGGGTGGCGACCACCATGTTCGCCATTGCGGGGGTCTCGCACAGGCTCTCGTGCAGCGCCATGACGTGGCGCCGCTCGACTGCTGCGAGCGGCAGCTTGCCCAGCGCCGGCACGATGTGGCGGTTGACGACGCTGCGGGTGGTGCGCTGCGTCTTCGGCTTGCAGCGCACCGCGACATGCCGTTCGAGATAGCGCGCGGCGAGGTCCGCCACGGTCGGGCTGCCGTGGTGCTTCGCCGGCAGCGGCAGCGGCACCGGGTCCTCGCCGGCCTTGATGCGCGCGATGATGAGCGCGGCCCGCTGGCGCGCCTCCTCGGCGCCCAGCACCGGATGGCGGCCGACGGTGATCCGTCGCGCCTTGCGCCGCCCGCCCGGCCCGTCCGGCCCGCGCGCCTGGGCGAGGTAGAGCTTGCCGCCGGTGGGATAGACCCGTACCCCGAAGCCCTTCAGCTCGCGGTCCCAGAACACGGTGTCGCGCTCGACCGCGAGCGCCGTCACCGTGCGGTTGGAGATCGTCCTGTATTGCAGCACCGCCATCGCCCGTCCCTCCCCCTACGCCGCCTCTGCGCCGTTCGGCGCGAGGTGGGCGCCGATGCTGTCGCCGGTGCGCGCGGCGGCGGCCTTCTCGGCGTCCTGCACCAGATGCGCGTAGCGGGCGGTGGTGCCCACCTTCGAATGCCCGAGAAGCTTGCCGATCATGCTCAGGCTCTCGCCGAGCGCGAGCGCCTCCGAGGCGTGGCTGTGGCGGAGGTC
>JAJDVB010000211.1 GCA_022826345.1 Alphaproteobacteria bacterium | reverse complement strand
ACGATACCGATGGCGCGGGGCCTGCCGGTCGTCGGCAGCGTCTTCGACTTGGCGCGGGACGTGCGCGCCTTCATGACCGACAACTACCTGGAGCACGGGCCGGTCTACGGCATGCGCCTGTTCAACCGGCGCTTCACCGTGCTGGCCGGGATGGAGGCCAACCGCTTCCTCGCGCGCGAGGGCACGAAGCACGTTCGCTCGTTCGAGTTCTGGAGCGGCTTCAACGCCTGGTTCGGCGCGGCACGGTCGACGCTGAGCGCCGACGGGCCGGAGCATGCGGCGTTCCGGCGCACGCTGAAGCGGGGCTATTCGCGCGAGTACGCCGTGGAGCACATCGACGGCCTCGTGGATATCGCCCGGCGCGAGATCGCGGCGTGGCCAGAGGGCAAGCCGATGCCCGCGCTGCCGGCGCTGCAGCGCATCGTCACCGACCAGGTGGGCACCCTGGTGGCCGGCGTCTCGCCCCGCCCCTACAACGACGACCTCGTCCGCTACGTCCACGGGCTGCTCTCGGCCACCATGGTCCCCGGCCCCTACGTGCGCTGGTCGCCCCGCTTCCGCCGCGCGTCCGCGCGCGTGGACAAGCTCTACCACGAGGTGATCGAGCGCCATTCCGGCACGATGCGGGAGCGGCACGGCGCGGAGCCCGACCTGATCGACGACCTGCTGGACATGCACGAAGCGGACCCGAAGTTCTTCCCCGAGGCGGACCTGAAGATCGCGGCAATGGGCCCCTTCGTCGCGGCGCTCGATACGGTGGCGGGCACGACCGCCTTCATGCTCTACGCGCTGCTGCGCAACCCGGACGTGCTGGAGCGCGTGCGCGACGAGGCCGACGCCCTCCTTGCCGGCGACGTGCCGGCGGAGCATGCGCTGCGCGAGATGGACGTCACGCACCGGGCCGCGATGGAAACCATGCGGATGTATCCGGTGACCCCGATGCTCATCCGCACCGCCGCCAACTCCTTCGAGTTTGCGGGCCACCGCATCCCCGCCGGCGAGCGGCTGATCATCGCCACCGCCGTGCCCCACTACCTGCCGGAATTCTTCCCCGAGCCCGAGCGCTTCGACATTGACCGCTACACGCCGGAGCGAGCGGAGCACAAGCAGCCCTACGTCTACGCGCCCTTCGGCCTCGGCCCCCATCGCTGCCTCGGCAACGGCTTCGCCGAGGTGCAGATCGCCGTCACCATGGCGACCATCCTGCACGAGGTCGATCTCGACCTCGACCGGGCCGCCTACAACCTGAAGACCACGCAGTTTCCCATGCCCGCGCCGGCCGAATCCTTCAAGGTCCGCGTCAAGGGCCGGCGCGGGGCTGCGCAGCCGCTTGCGGAACGGAAGCCATGGGGCGCGCTTGGGGGAGCCGTGCTCGGCGGCGCGCTGTGGGGCGCGCTCGGCGCCGAGGCTGCGAGAGAGGCTTTCCGCTCGCTGACTCCGGCGCACCTAAGCCGGCGTCCGCTCAGCCGATGAGGGCCGCGTAACGGTCGACGACCGGCATCACCCCGTCGCGCCCTTCCGGCGGCAGGATCAGCAGCGCACGGTCCACGTCGGCCTCCCGGCAGGCCGCGAGATAACCCTCCTCGGGCTTGGCGCCAAAGACCGTTGTGGAGACAGTCGCTGGGTCGCGCCCGGCGTCCTCGGCGGCGGCGCGGAGCCTGGCCATGCCCTCGGCCGGATCGGGCAACAACGGCCCGCGCGGGAACCAGCCCGAGCAGAAATCCATGATCCGGCGCATGGTGTGCACGGACTCGCCGCCCAGCAGGATCGGCGGGTGCGGCTTCTGCACCGGCTTGGGCCACGACCAGCTCGGCTCGAAGGACGTGAATTCGCCCTCGTAGCTCGCCTCGTCGGCGGCCCAGAGCGCCTGCATCGCCTTGACCCGATCCTCCATGACCCGAAAGCGAGTCTCGAAGCGGGTGCCGTGGTGCTCCATCTCCTCGGCGTTCCAGCCCGCGCCGATGCCGAAGTCGAAGCGCCCGCCGGAGACCAGATCGAGGCTCGCCACCGCCTTGGCGGTGACGATGGGGTCGCGCTCGGTGACCAGGCAGATGCCCGTGCCGAGCCTGAGCGTGCTGGTGACTGCCGCGGCCGCCGCGAGGCTCACGAAGGGGTCGAGCGTGTGGGAATACTCCCGCGGCAACTCTCCGCCGCCCCGCCAGGGCGAGCGCCGGCTGGCGGGGATGTGGGTGTGCTCGGGCACAAAGAGCGAGTCGAACCCGCGTTCCTCGAGCGCAGGCGCGAGTTCGGTCAGCGCGATGCAATAGTCGGTGACGAAGATGACGGCGCCGATTTTCATAGCTCTTTGCTCCCCGTGCGTCCTTGCGTCCTGGGCCAAGCGGGCGGCGCACGCTCTCACGCGTGGCGCTACGGCGCAACCGCCTGCCTTGACAAGCTGCGGGCACGCTCACAGCCTTCCCGCCCTGTTTCCGCTGCCACCCGAGTGTCGCCATGACCAAAGCCTCCCCTGCCGCGATCGCGGCGCCCTGGCAAAGCCCGACGCTGAGCCTCGACGGCCGGGTCGCGATCGTCGCCGGCGCCGGCCAGACGCCGGGGCCAGTGATCGGCAACGGCCGTGCCACCTGCGTGCTCTTCGCCCGCGCCGGCGCGCACGTGGTGGCGCTCGACCGTGACCGGTCTTCCGCCGAGGAAACCGCCGCCATGATCGTGGCCGAGGGCGGCAGCGCCGAGGCGCTGGTCGCCGACGTGACCGAGGAGGAGGCGCTGATCGCGGTCGTCGAGGCCATCGTCTCTCGCCACGGACGCATCGACGTGCTGCAAAACAACGTGGGCGTCGCCTACACAGGTGGGGATTCGCCGCTCGATGACCTCGACGAGGCGAGCTTCGACCGCGTCATGGCGATCAACCTGCGCGGCACGGTGATGACATGCAAGCACGTGGTCCCGGTCATGCGCGGCCAGGGCAGCGGCGTGATCACCAACATCTCGTCGATCGCCGCCGTGGTCGACTACAAGTCGGTCACCTACAAGACGAGCAAGGCGGGGATGATCGCGTTCTCACGCCAGCTCGCGCTCGACTGCGCGCCCGACGGCGTGCGCGTGAACGCCATTCTTCCGGGCTACATGGACACGCCCATGGCGGTGGACACGCAGGCCCGCCGCTACGGCAAGCCGCGCGAGGAGATCGCCGCGGACCGCGATACCTGGAGCCCGCTCAGGGGCGGCATGGGCAGCGCCTGGGACGTGGCCCAGGCCTCGCTCTTCCTCGCCTCCGACGCCGGCCGCTTCATTACTGGCGTGGCGTTGCCGGTGGACGGCGGCGTCATGGCCCGGATCGGCTGACGGGCTCGCCTGTCCGCACCCACGCGGCGGGGGCTGGGAGAGGACACACACTCTTACCTCGACTGCGGCCTCGACGAGGGAGCGTTGAACATGGCGAGGATCAAGCAAGACCTGCAATACGTATTCATCCACCCCTCGTGGCGGGCGGGTTGGTGTTGGGACAAAGTCCTCGCGGTCATGACCGCCTGGGGGCGGGAGGCGTATGCGCCCGATGGACCGGGGCACGGCAGCAGAATATCAGAGATCGAAAGCGTCACGCTCACCGACTACCCCAGGGTTTACGCCGAATTCATCGCCGACAAGAAGCTCGACCGGGTGGTGCTCGTCGGAAACTCGATCGGCGGTCTCATGGTCCAACTCACCATGCAGGAAATTCCAGAAAGGGTCGTGCACGGCATCTGGTACATGGCCTTCGTTCTGGCCGACGGGGAATGCCTTTTGGATACCTGCCCGCCGGAGTTCTCGACCATCGTCCCCGAAATCCATGACAACCGATACCCGATCCCGCCCCACGACGTGGTGCGTGCGCGCTGGATGCAAGACATGACAGCCGAGCAACAGACTGCCGATCTCGAACGTTGGCAGCCGCAGCCACTCCGCTCATTCACCGACAAGGCCGACCTGAAGCGCTTCTACGAAGACCCCCGGATCAAGCAGATTCCGAGAAGTTACATCAACGGCGTGAAGGACATGACGTTCGACTGGGAGTGGCGTTGGGCCTGGGACCCACGACTCTCAGGCCGGCTTGAGGAATTCACCTACGGCGAGGTGCCCGGAGCTCACTGCTGCTTCAACTGCCATCCCGAGGAGCTCGCGGCAGCGGTGATCGACCTAGCCGAATACGAGCACCGGGGCGAGGCCTACGCGAGGGAGGAGCTCTGGCGGAAGAGCCCGAGCTTCATCAGCTAATCGGGCGGAACAGGACCTACCACCGCAGTAAGCCGTAGCTGACCCCTGAAAGGAGCCGCGTCTAAACCTGGGCGTTGTACATGTCGAAGACCACGCCGTAGACGTCAAAGGTCCGTGACGGGTCGAACGACATCGTGTGCAGCACCTTGTCCATGTTCTTGAGCTGCGTCACCAGACGGCGGAGTTTCGGCACCGGGTCCACGTCAAAGTCCACCCGCACATCGACCGCCGGCCACGGTTGTTTGCCGTTGAACACCTGGATCATCGCCCAGGATTCCGGCACCGGCCCGATATCCGGCTGGCCCTGCCCGCCGGCCGCCTTGCCGGCCTCGATGGCGCGCAGCAGCCGCTCGTCCATGGCCTCACCCCGGTTGTCTTCGAGCGCCTTGGCCATGGCCTGCACCGGCCCGGGGCCGTCCATGTAGTTGCCCATCGCGATCGAGCCCTCGGCCACGACATGGCTCGCATGGTTCCAGGCGTCGGAGCCGGTGCGAACCCAGGTCTCGCCGGTGGCCGTCACCGCGCCGATCTGCCGCCAGCTCCAGTGCTCGTCGTGCTTCTCCAGCTCGGTCTCCATGTCGTCCCAGCCGACCCCGACATCCCGCAGGTCGCAGAGGCGGTGCCCGTTCTGCGGATGGATGGTCGCCATCGGGGCGACGATGATCCCCCGATCCTTCAGGTCAGGCACAAGATGCCGATGCACCGGGAAGGTTCGGCTGAAGTTGATGGTGATCGTCGTGGACGCGATTCCGATCTCGCCGGTGTCCGGATTGCTGGCAAGCACCGTGTAGGTCATGGTGGCCTCTCCCTCTTCGCAGCAGCGGCGCGATCCTGCCGCATCGCCAGAAAGGTGTCGAGGCGAGCGTGCTCAGTCGTTCCAGATCGGATCTTTGAGCGTGGCGACGAAGGCGGCGTGGGCTGCGGCCTCTTCCGCCGTGGGTTCGTGCGGCCTCGGCGCACGGGCGGCGCGGTCGGCACGGGGCACCGGCGCAGCATCCCGCACCGGCGCCGCCCGCTGCAGCTCAAGCCCAGGCTGGCGGCCGCCGGTGAGCTCCAGATAGACCTCGGTGAGCAGCTCGGCGTCCAGCAGCGCGCCGTGCTTCTCCCGCATGGAGCGATCGATCCCGAAGCGCTTGCAGAGAGCATCGAGGCTCGCCGGCGCGCCGGGATACTTGCGCCGCGCGATGGAGAGCGTATCCACCGTCCGCTCCGCCAGGATGGGGGCCCTGCGGATGCGCTCCAACTCGGCATTGAGGAAGCCAAGATCGAAGGGCGCGTTGTGCATGACGAGCCTTGCATCGCCGATGAATTCGAGCAGCGCGTCGGCCTCGTCGGCGAAGCGCCGGTGCTTGGCGAGGAAGGCGCGGTTGAGCCCGTGCACGCGCTCGGCGTCCTCCGGCATGTCGCGCTCGGGGTCGAGATAGCGCTGGAAGCGCCGGCCGGAGGGGATGTGGTTGACCAGCTCGACCGCACCGACCTCGACGATCCTGTGGCCTGCCGCCGGATCGATGCCGGTGGTTTCCGTGTCGAGCACGACCTCACGCATGGCCACGGCCTCCAGCTCTAACCAGCGCCCCGGCCCAGCAGCGCGGCCAACGGGTGCCGCGCTCGCTGGAGAGGCGGGCTGCGATCCGCCGCGCGGCGAGCCGCGAGACCCGCCTGTCGAGCCCGGTGCGGATCACGAAATCCGCGCGCCTGCGCTTCTCCCAATCCGGCATCTGACGGGCAAGGATAGCGGCCAGGCGATCCTCGGTCATCCGGGACCGGCCCAGCACCCGCGCCCGTTGTACGAAGGCCGGCGCCGAGACCACCAGCGTCGCGTCGCAGCGGGCCTCACCGCCGGTCTCGAACAGTAGCGGCACATCGAGCACCGCGAGACGGCAGCCGCGCCGCTGGCTGGTCGAGAGGAAGTGCCGCTCGCCCGCACGGACCAGAGGGTGAAGGATCGCCTCAAGTTCCGCCAGGGCTTCAGGGTCCGCGAAGACCGTCGCGCCGAGCGCCCCCCGGTCGACGGCGCGCGCGGCACCCTCGCCCACCCCGGCATCGGGAAAGCGCGCGAGCACCGGCCCCACCGCGGCCCCGCCAGCCGCGAGCAGCCGGTGGACCGCCGCATCGGCGTCGAAGACCGCGGCGCCCGAGGCGCGCAGGGCGTTCGCGACGGTGGTCTTGCCCATGCCGATGGAGCCGGTAAGGCCGAGGATGACCACGGCCGGCCCCCGTCACAGCCCTTCGGCGGCGAAGGTGCGGAGTGCCGCCGTGGCCTCCGCTTCGGCGCCAAACCAGGCCGCGAAGCCGGGCCGGGCCTGGTGAATTAACATGCCGAGCCCGTCCACCGCAACGTGTCCCCTGGCGCGAGCTGCATTGAGCAGATCGGTTTCAAGCGGCGCATAGACCAGATCGTAGACCACCGCATCGACCGGCAGCCGGTCGAGAGCGAGATTGAGGGCCGGCTTGCCCACTTGGCCGAGATTAGTGGTGTTGACGAGCAAGCCGCAGCCGGCCAGCGCCTCGTCCCGCTGGTCCCACGGGAGGGGGCGCACCGTCTCGCCCGCCCCCCTCGCGAGCGCCGCCGCGCGCTCGCCGGAACGGTTGAGCAGGCGGATTTCGGAGACCCCTGCGGCTGAGAGCGCATCCACCACCGCCCGCGCAGCACCGCCGGCCCCCAGCACCGTGACCGGTGCCCCAGCCTCCCAGCCCGGCGCCTCCTGACGCAGGTGGCTGATGAAGCCATAGCCATCGGTGTTGTCGCCGTGCAGCGCCCCGTCGTTCCCGACCGTCACGGTGTTGACCGCGCCGATCCGGCGCGCGGTCTCCGACAGCGTGTCCATGCGCGCGAGCGCGGCCTCCTTGTGCGGTGCGGTCAGGTTGCACCCACGAAAGCCCAGGGCGGGCAGCGCAGCGAGGGCGGCGTCCAAAGCCTCGGGCCGGACTGCAAGCGGCAGGTAGGCGCCGTCAATCCCCTTCTCCTCGAGCCAGTAGCCGTGGATGCGCGGCGAGCGCGAATGCGCCACCGGCCAGCCCATGACCCCGGCCAGTCGTGCCGCGCCGGTGATGATCATGTTTCCACCAGCCCGTGTTCGCGGAGGAACGCCAACAGCGGCAGCAGCGGCAGACCCAGCACCGCGAACCAGTCTCCCTCGATCTCCGCGAGAAGCTGCGCGCCCAGACCCTCGGCCTCGTAGCCGCCGACACAGGCAAGAATTCCGTCGCCCGCGCGCTCCAGATAGCGCTCCAAAAAGGCATCGGAGAACGGGCGCATGGTCAACGCGGGGCAGGCCAAGTCGCCCCAGATCTCGGCCCCGTCACACACCACGGAAACCGCGGTCACCAGCGTATGGCGGCGGCCGCGCAACCGCTGAAGCTGTCCCCTAGCGTCGGCCACATCTACCGGCTTGTCGAACCACTCGTCGCCGCAGACCAGGAGCTGATCCGCGCCGATGACGAAGGCGCCCGCCGCGCCGGCGCTCACCCGCCGCGCCTTGAGAGAGGCGAGCGCCCGCGCAGTCTCCCGCCCCTCGGGATCCTCGGCCCGCATGGCGTCCTTGATCGCGCCTTCGTCCACCCGCGCCGGCTGGACCGAGAAGGAGAGGCCCGCGGCCCGCAGTATCGCCGCCCGCACCGCCGCCTGAGAGGCGAGCACCACATTTCTTTCGCCAACCTCTCCGTGAGGGGCCGGGCTAGCCTCGACAGCGGCCATGGATATGCCTTCCTCTCCCGGCTCGTCCTTGCTGCGGCGCAGAATATACGCTTCCCGCGCCGCGCCAACCGCTCAAGGGGAAAGTGCGCGCCGGTCGTGCAGCTGGAGGATCGCGGCAGCGGTTTCCTCGATCGAGCGGTGGGTCACATCGATCACCGGCCATCCCGCCTCTGCGTATAATCGCCGCGCCTGCCGCACCTCCTGCTCGACCTGGAGTGGATCCACATAAGCGGTCTCGCCGATGTCGCCGATCATGCGCATGCGGCTGCGCCGGATATCGATCAGCTGTTCCGGGTGACAGGTGAGACCAACGACCAGCACATCCTGCGGCGCCGCAAGCTCCGGTGGGAGCAGGCTACCCGGCACCACTGGCACATTGGCCGCCTTGAGGCCGCGATTGGCCAAGTAGAAGCAGGTCGGTGTCTTCGAGGTCCGCGATACGCCGACCAGCACGATGTCCGCCTCGCGCAGCGATGTCGGCGAGTGCCCGTCGTCGTGGGCGAGCGCGTAGTTCATCGCCTCGATGCGCTTGAGATAGGCTTCATCCATGACGTGCTGGCTGCCCGGCTGATTGCGGCTCTCGATGCCGAGGAAGCCGCTCAACGCCGTGATCGCCGTGTCGAGCAGTGGGATACACGGAACTTCGATGCGCCGGCACTCCTCGTGCAGGAGGGCTTGAAGCTGTGGGTCCACGAGTGTGAACATCACCACGCCGGGCTCCGCCTCGACGTGGGCGAGAACGCCCCGCAGCTGGCTCTCCGTGCGCACCAACGACCACAGGTGCTCGACGGCTTCCACGCCCTGAAACTGCGCCGCCGCCGCGCGCGCTATCGTGATGCAGGTCTCGCCGGTAGCATCCGAGACCAGATGTAGATGAAACCTTCGCATGAACCCGCCACGACTCTTCGCGCTGCGCCCGCACAGTCGCGAGTCCTCAACGCCTTTATGTGGAAAAAGCCTGGGCAACGCTGCCCGGCCCGTCGATCCTCAGCCTATCCCCAACTTATCCAATCATCCATGTCACAAGACTGTCATAGCGGGGATAAGGCCCTTATGGCCGCCCCCAGCGGGTGATCTTCCCCGATATCCTCATTTTCCCATTACCTCTGAGGGACCCAATAGCGCTGGCTGTTCACGGCTTTTTCAGTTCGAGCCCGTCCGCAGCAAGAGCCAAGCGACCACTCACCTGACCCGTGGGATGAACACCGGAATCCCCTCCTCCACTCCAACAACATCATCCACCCTTACTAAGACTCATTTAATGAAGATAGTCTGACGAAGCCGGGGACAAGAGCTGACTCGTGACCGTAGACACGCACTACAAACCGCTTCTCGCGGCACTTCGGGGGGAAGCACAGCACCCGCCGCCGCTCTGGCTGATGCGGCAGGCTGGGCGCTACTTGCCAGAATACCGCGCGCTGCGGGCAGAGGCGGGGTCCTTCCTCGATCTCTGCTACGACCCAGCGCTGGCAGTGGAGGCTACGCTTCAACCCGTGCGCCGTTTTCCCTTCGATGGGATCATCCTGTTCTCAGACATCCTGGTGGTGGCTCAGGCGCTTGGCGTGAAGCTCTGGTTCGAGGAAGGAGAAGGACCCCGCCTTGAGCCGATTCCAGAGGGCGGGCCCCTGCTCGTGTTCGATGCGGAACGCCAGAGGTGCCATCTCGCACCTGTCTATGAGGCGATGGAACGGGTCGTGGCGTCGTCGTCTCCACGGGCAACGGTATTGGGCTTCGCTGGGGCGCCGTGGACCCTTGCGACCTACATGGTCGGTGGCGGCCGGAGCCGGGACTTTGCGACAGTCAAGGGATGGGCCTATCGCGATCCCGAGAGCTTCGGGCGGCTGATCGAGACCGTGCGCGAGGCGGTGACGGCGCACCTGATCGCCCAGCTCGATGCCGGGGCCGACGCGGTGCAAGTCTTCGACAGCTGGGCGGGCGCTTTGCCCGAGAGCGAATTCGCACGCTGGAGCATCGAACCCATCAAAAGGATCGTGGCCGAGGTGAAGGCCACGCACCCAGCGGCCCCGATCATCGGCTACCCGCGCGGGGCCGGTGTAGCCTTTGAGCGCTTCGCGGCCGAGACCGGCGTGGATGCGGTCTCCATCGACAGCACTATCCCGCCGGCCTGGGCGGCAGCACGTTTGCAGCCGCACTGCACGGTGCAGGGCAACCTCGATCCCGTGGCGCTGTTGGCGGGCGGCGACGCGCTGCGCGATGCCACCAGCAGCATTCTGGAGGCGCTCGGAAACAGTTCTTTCGTTTTCAACTTAGGCGAAGGCGTGCTGCCTCAAACCCCGCCCGAACACGTCGCGGAACTCGTTGACCTCGTGCACGCTTGGCCGGGCGGGAACGGGCGATGAGCCGCGTTGCGGTGGTTCTCATGAACCTCGGTGGCCCGGACTCGCTCGATGCCGTCGAGCCCTTTCTGCGCAACCTGTTCCGTGATCCGGCGATCATCGGTGCGCCGGGGCCTTTGCGCCGGCTGCTCGCGCGCCTCATCGCCAAGCGCCGCGGGCCGGAAGCGCGTGAGATCTACCGCTCCATCGGTGGACGTTCGCCATTGCTCGAGGAGACCGAGGTGCAGGCGGCGGCGTTGCAGGCTGCTCTCGGCGATCTCGGTGAGGTCGAGGTGGTTATCGCGATGCGCTACTGGCACCCGGTGAGCGATGCGGCGGCGCAGCAGGTGGCCGCATTCGGGCCGGATCGGATCGTGCTGCTGCCGCTCTACCCGCAGTTCTCGACCACGACCACGGCGTCATCCCTCGGCGCGTGGCAAAAGGCTGCCGACGCTGCCGGCATCGCCGCGCCGACGCGGGCCGTCTGCTGCTATCCGCAGTCAGACGGGTTGATCGCGGCCCATGCGGCGTTGATCGAGCCCTTGCTGGCGGCGGCGGCCGAGGCCGGGCCACCTCGGCTTCTCTTCTCCGCCCACGGTCTGCCCAGGCGCGTGGTCGCGCGCGGCGACTCTTACCAGTGGCAGGTGGAGGAGACCGTACGCCAGGTCGTTGCCCGCCTCGGCCGCGACGATCTGGACTGGACCGTCTGCTACCAGAGCAAGGTCGGGCCGCTCGCCTGGCTGGAGCCCTCCACCGCCCTCGAGCTCGACCGCGCCGGGCGCGACCGCGTACCCGTGGTTGTGGTGCCCATCGCCTTCGTCTCCGAGCACAGCGAGACCCTGGTGGAGCTCGACATCACCTACCGCCAGCACGCCGAGAGAGCAGGTATCCCCGCCTACCATCGCGTGCCCGCACTCGGTACGCATCCGGCCTTCATTGAAGCGCTTGCGGCCCTCGTGCGCCGCGCCCTCGACGGCAGCGGCCTCGATTCCGGCGAAGGCGGGCGGATATGCCCCACGGCCCATCGCGGCTGCCCGCTGGTGGCGCCCTGATGGCCGACGATCTCTACATCTGGCTCAGGGCGCTCCACGTGATCGCTGTGATCGCCTGGATGGCGGGGATGCTCTATCTGCCCCGGCTCTACGTCTATCACGCCGATGCCGAGCCGGGCTCCGAACTCTCCGAGACCCTGAAGGTCATGGAGCGCCGACTGCTCCGGATCATCATCAACCCGGCGATGGTGGCGAGCTTCGGCTTCGGCGGCGCCCTGCTGGCCCAGCCCGGCGTGGTGGACTGGTCGGGCGACATCTGGGTCTACGTCAAGCTTGTGCTGGTGGCGCTGCTCGCCGCCTTCCACGGGTTGCTCGCGCGCTGGCGCCGCGACTTCGCCGCCGACCGCAACCGCCGTAGCGCCCGCTTCTACCGCTGGGTGAACGAGGTGCCCACGCTCGCGATGATCGCTATTGTCATCATGGTCATCGTCAGGCCGTTCTGAGCCGGGTGGGGAGCGAGAGGCGTGACTGAGCGAGCCGGGGTCCTCTCCAGCACTGCGATCGCGGCGTTGATCGAGCGCGGTGGCGTCGCTGCGGACGAGCCCATCGGCGCGCCCCAGATCCAGCCCGCGAGCCTCGATCTCAGGCTCGGGCCGATCGCATACCGGGTGCGCGCGAGCTTCCTGCCGGGCCGCGAGAGCGTGAGCGCCAAGATCGCGCGCCTCGGCATGCACGAGATCGACCTCACACCCAGCGCCGTGCTGGAGCGGGGCTGCGTCTACATCGTGCCGCTGATGGAACGCCTCGCGCTCGCGGCCGATGTCGCCGCACACGCCAACCCCAAGAGTTCCACCGGGCGGCTCGACATCTTCACCCGGTTGATCGCCGACGAGGCGCACGAGTTCGACCGGGTGCAGGCCGGTTACGGGGGCCCGCTTTATGCCGAGGTCTCACCCCGCACCTTCAGCATCGTGGTCCGCGCTGGCAGCCGGCTCAACCAGATCCGCTTCAAGCGAGGCGACCCCAGCTATTCCGAAGGCGCGCTCGAGCGTCTGCACGCCGAGCGGCAGCTGGTCGAGGGCGAGGTCGCGCGCGGGGGGTTTGCCGGCGGCCTGCCGCTCTCCGTCGATCTCGCCGGCGTTGGTGCTGGCCTCGTGGGTTGGAAGGCCAAGCGCCACGCCGATCTGATCGACATCGACGTGGTCGGCCGCTACGAGCCCGCCGATTTCTGGGAGTCGATCGCGCGCCCCTTCGGCGGCGGCGTGATCCTGAACCCGGACGATTTCTACATCCTGGCGTCCAAGGAAGCCGTGCGCATCCCACCGGACCACGCCGCAGAGATGGTGGCCTACGACACCCTCGTGGGCGAGTTCCGCGCGCACTACGCGGGCTTCTTCGATCCGGGCTTCGGGCACGACGAGGCCGGCGGCGGTGGCACGCGCGCGGTGCTCGAAGTGCGCTCCCACGACGTGCCCTTCGTGATCGAGGACGGCCAGACCATCGGCCGCCTCCTGTTCGAGCCGCTGACCGAACGCCCCGCCGAGCTCTACGGTCACGGCATCGGTTCCTCCTACCAGCGCCAGGGGCTCGCGCTCGCCAAGCAGTTCAAGCGGCCCCTGTCCGATGACGGCGGGGCCCCATGAGTGCTTGGAATACCGACATGGAATCTTCGTTTGACACGGCGGAACGCCACCCGATAGGGTAGCGTACGCGTCCGCCGCAGCGGGCGGGCTCCCTGCCCGTCTTCGGCGCATTCTCTCGGAAAAATAAACCGCACGCCGTTCTCACTAGGTTTGCGCCCTCAGCGTGCCGCCGGCCGGCGGTGCGGTTTCCGCTCCACAACGGCAGCTCCCGTCATGCACCTGCAAGAGCTCAAGACCCAGACCCCGACTCAGCTGATCGACTACGCCGAAGAGCTCGAGATCGAGAACGCAAACTCGATGCGCCGGCAGGACCTGATGTTCGCGATCCTCCGGCAACTTGCCGAGAACGATCAGGCGATCTTCGGCTCGGGCGTGCTGGAGACCTTGCAGGACGGCTTCGGCTTCCTGCGCTCGCCGGAGTCCAATTACCTGCCCGGCCCCGACGACATCTACGTGAGCCCGAGCCAAATCCGCCGCTTCGGGCTCCGCACCGGCGACACGCTGGAGGGCCAGATCCGCGCGCCCCGTGACGGCGAGCGCTACTTCGCGCTGCTCAAGCTCAACAACATCAACTTCGACCCGCCGGAGAACCTCCGCCACAAGGTCAACTTCGACAACCTGACGCCGCTCTACCCCGAGCAGCGCTTCAGCATGGAGATCGCCGACCCCAAGAAGAAGGACACCACCAGCCGCATCCTCGACATCGTGGCGCCGCTCGGCAAAGGGCAGCGAGCGTTGATCGTCGCCCCGCCGCGCACCGGCAAGACCATGATGCTGCAGAACATCGCGCACTCGATCGAGGAGAACCACCCCGAGGCTTATCTCATCGTGCTGCTGGTGGATGAGCGGCCCGAAGAGGTCACCGACATGGACCGCTCGGTCAAGGGCGAGGTGGTGAGCTCCACCTTCGACGAGCCGGCGTCGCGCCACGTCCAGGTGGCGGAGATGGTGATCGAGAAGGCGAAGCGGCTGGTGGAGCATAAGCGCGACGTGGTGATCCTGCTGGACTCGATCACCCGCCTCGCCCGCGCTTACAACACCGTGGTGCCGTCGTCGGGCAAGGTGCTGACCGGCGGCGTGGACGCCAACGCGCTGCAGCGGCCCAAGCGCTTCTTCGGCGCCGCGCGCAACATCGAGCACGGCGGCTCGCTCACTATCATCGCGACGGCGCTGATCGACACGGGCTCGCGCATGGACGAGGTGATCTTCGAGGAGTTCAAGGGCACCGGCAACTCCGAAATCATTCTGGACCGCAAGCTCGCCGACAAGCGCACTTGGCCCAGCATGGATATCGCGCGTTCCGGCACCCGCAAGGAGGAGCTGCTGGTCGACCGCGCGACGCTTGCCAAGATGTGGGTGCTGCGCCGCATCCTTTCGCCCATGGGCACGGTGGACGCCATGGAGTTCTTGGTTGACAAACTCAAGACGACCAAGACCAACGAGGAGTTCTTCGCCTCGATGAACACGTAGTCGTGCAAGCCCGGAGGGCCTTGCGCTCGACATATATATTCACGCAAGCCTGCGTCGCGCACTACAACCCAACAACTCCCGCCGTCATGCGCGGACTTGATCCGCGCATCCATAGCCGCCGGCTTCGCCATTCGTCTGACACACATGTGGATGGCCGGAAACAACCCGGTCACGACAGCGCGGAAGCATGAGTGGGCCAAGAGCGCATCCCGTGACGAATGTGGGACTCGCCGGGATTAAGTGAGATTAACCGGGATAGGTGGGATTCCGCGGGACGGGATCGCGCTCGTGGAATAGAGGCACGCACACTCGCGCGCTTTGCCCGACCGAAGGTGTTCGCTGCGCTGCCGCATCGACATACTGACGCCGGAGGCTCGTGCTGTGCACCGCACCTTGGT
The DNA here is from genome assembly GCA_022826345.1 of Alphaproteobacteria bacterium. Next base: position 12,110 of record JAJDVB010000211.1, on the reverse strand, counting down.
CCGGGGCAATAACCCAAGTTTGCAGCTATGCGCGGCGAGTGCAGAATCGCCGCGCTGCATGGGATCGGCACCGAAAGCCGAAAAATAGCGTGGCATGATAATAAAATGAAGGGCAGCGGGTCCGCAAGCCAAGTCGATCCAACGGGTAATGGGTAGCTAGATAAGAATTGTTGCGGCCACACGCCTAACCCGTTGATTTAGACGGGGAATAGTTGTGCCACCCCTACACGGCCTTGAGGGGCGGGCGGGGGAGCGGGCTCGCACGCAGGCGGCCGATGAGCGCGTCGAGCTGCTCGGGTTCCTTGTAGGCGATGGTGAGGCGGCCGCCGGCACCGCGGGCGGCGGGGTCGATGGTGACCTTGAGGCCGAGCGCGCTGCTGAGATCGGTCTGCAGCGACTTGAGGTTGGGGTCGTCCGTTCGGCGCTTCGGCTTGCGGGCGCGCCCCTCTCCCGCGCGGCGCACCAGAGCCTCGGTCTGGCGTACGGTAAGCCCCAGTCGCACCACGGTATCCGAAAGCGCAGCCGGGTCGGCGGCCACCAGCAGCGCGCGGCCGTGGCCGGCGCTCAGCGTGCCGTCGCCGACCAGTGCCTTCACCTTCTCGGGCAGATCGAGCAGGCGCACCGTGTTGGCCACGTGGCTGCGGGACTTGCCGAGCGCGCTGGCCACGTCCTCCTGCCGGTGGTCGAACTCGCGGATCAGGCGGCGGTAGGCGGCGGCTTCCTCCAGCGGGTTCAGGTCGCGGCGTTGCAGGTTCTCGACCAGCGCGATCTCGACGCTCTCGGAATCGCTCAGGTGGCGCACCACCGCCGGCAGCTCGTGAAGCCCGGCCCGCTGCGCCGCCCGCCAGCGCCGCTCGCCAGCGACGATCTGGTAGGGCGCGCCGTCGTCGCCCTCAGGGCCGGGCCGCACCACCAGGGGCTGAACCACGCCCTTTTCGCGGATCGAGGCGGCCAGGCTCTCGATCTCCGCCTCGTCGAAGCGTTGGCGCGGCTGGTTGGGGTGGGGCGCCAAGTGCTCGATGGGGATGGAGAGCAGCGCACCCTCCCGTGTGCCGGTCGCGGCCGGCTCCATGGTTTCGCCGAGGAGGGCGGCGAGGCCCTTGCCGAGGCCGCGCTGGCGCGGCTGGCCGCTCGCATCGGTTGTCATGCTGCGCTCTCCTTCTGAATTCGCTCGCGCCGGAGCAGCTCTCCGGCCAAATGCGCGTAGGCTTGGGCACCGGAGCAGCGAAAATCGTGGAGCAAAACGGGAACACCGTAAGACGGCGCCTCGGAAACCCGCACGTTGCGCGGGATGATGGTCTCGTACACCGCATCGCCCAGGTGCGCGCGCACGTCGTCCCGCACCTGCGCGGAGAGATTGTTCCGCTTGTCGTACATGGTAAGGACGATGCCCTGCACATGGAGTGTGGGGTTGAAGGCGGTGCGCACGCGCTCGACGATGCTGAGCACCTGGCTAAGTCCTTCAAGTGCAAGGAATTCACACTGCAGCGGCACCAGCACGGAGTCCGCGGCGACCAGAGCGTTAACAGTTAGCATGCCAAGGGAGGGCGGGCAATCGATCAGCACGTGGGACAGCACCCGCTCGCGGTCGAGGGCCGGCGCCAACGCCTCCTTCAGGCATTGCTGCGGGCGGGGACTCTGGGATAGCTCGATCTCGGCACCGGCGAGGTCGCGGGTCGCCGGCACAATGGTAAGCCCCGGCACCGCGGTCTTCCGCCGGGCTGCGGCGAGCGGCGTGCCCTGAAGCAGCCCGTAGGAACCGGGCGCGCGCTCCGCCGGCGGGATGCCGAGGCCGGTGCTGGCGTTCCCCTGCGGGTCGAGGTCGAGGAGCAGCACCGGCCTGCCTGCCGCCGCGAGCGCGGTGCCCAGGTTGATGGCGGTGGTGGTCTTGCCGACGCCGCCCTTCTGGTTCGCGATCGCGATGATCCGGGGCCGCCCCGCCGGGGCCGGCGCACGCGTGGTGCTTGGCTCAGGGGCGGCGGCGCCGTTCGACATCGCTGATCCTCAGTATCCGCGCCTCGGCCGCCGTCTGGCTGGGGACGATGTCTGCCCCGAAATCCCACCGGCGGCGGGCTGCCTCCAGCTCGCTCCGGTAGCGGCGTCCTTTCGGGAATATACAATATGTATGGGAGTCCAGCACGGGGAAAACAAGACCTAGCAAATCGACCAGCGGCGCGCAGGCGCGGGCGACGATCGTGCCGGCCGGCGCGAGTGCAGCTTGGGTGTCCGGCGCCTCAAGGCGGCCCTCGATCACCGTGACCTGGGTGCCGGTGGCGTCTGCCACCTCGCGCAGAAAGGCGCAGCGCTTGCCGTTGGCCTCGACCAGGGAGACCCGACGGCTGCCGTCGAGGATCGCGAGCACCATGCCGGGGAAACCCGCGCCGCTGCCGACGTCCACCGCGTGGCCCATGGGATCGTCGGCGAGCAGGGGAGCGAGTTGTGCTGAATCGAGGAAATGGCGGGTCCAGAGCGCGGGGAGCGACGCCGCCGAGACCAGATTGGTGTGCCGCTGCCGTTGGCGGAGGAGGGTCTCGTAGATCTCAAGCCGCTCGCGTGTTTCACGTGAAACATCGCGCCGGAAGGCCTCGCCCGGCTCCATCCGGTTTAGCCGCGCCCAGCCTCCGCCGCACCCTTGCGGTGGTCGGTCTTGCGGACGTGGGCGAGCAGCGCCGTCAGCGCCGCCGGGGTCACGCCCGGCACCCGCCCCGCCGCGCCGAGGGTTGCCGGCCGCGCGGCGGCAAGACGCTGGCGCATCTCGTGGGAAAGGCCGCCCACCAGATCGAAGCGGAGGTCGCCTGGCAACCTGAGCGCTTCGTCCCGGCGAAAAGCCGCAATGTCCGCCTCCTGCCGCTCCACATAGCCCCGATAGTGCGCGTCGTTCTCCAGGGCCTGGACGATTGCGGGTTCCAGCGCCGCCAGCGACGGCCAGAACGCCGCGAGTTGCCCCAGGGTCACGTCGGGGTAGCCGATCAGCTCGCGGGCGGTACGCCTGCGCCCGTCCCGGTTCGCCGCGATGCCGTGCCGGCGCAATGCGTCAGGCGTGGCATCGAGCGAGTCCAGCAGACCCTCCGCCCGGCTGAGCGCCGCGTTCTTGGCGGCGAAGCGCCGCGCCCGCTCCCCACTCACGCAGCCGGCCTCGATGCCGCGCGCCGTGAGTCGGCGGTCCGCATTGTCCGGCCGGAGCCTCAAGCGGTACTCGGCACGCGACGAGAACATGCGGTAAGGCTCGCTCACCCCCTGCGTCACCAGGTCGTCGATCAGCACGCCGATGTAGCCCTCAGCGCGGTCCAGCGTGAACGGCCCGCCGCCGGCTGCTGCGCGCGCGGCGTTGATGCCCGCGATGATGCCCTGGGCGGCGGCCTCCTCGTAGCCGGTGGTGCCGTTGATCTGGCCGGCGAGGTAGAGGCCGCCGATACGGCCGGTCTCCAGCGCCGGGCTTAGCTCGCGCGGGTCCACGTGGTCGTACTCGATGGCGTAGCCCGGCCGCAGGATCGCCGACCGCTCCAGCCCCGGAATGGTCGCCACCAGAGCCCGCTGCACGTCCTCGGGCAGCGCGGTCGAGATCCCGTTGGGATAGACCGTGTGGTCGTCAAGCCCCTCAGGCTCGAGGAAAATCTGGTGCGACGCGCGGTCTGCGAAGCGCACCACCTTGTCCTCGATGGAGGGGCAGTAGCGCGGCCCGCGGCTCTCGATCGCGCCGGAATACATGGGCGAGCGCGCGAGGTTGCGGCGGATGAGCTCGTGGCCCTCGGGCCCGGTGGCGGTGATGTGACAGCGCACCTGAGCCCGCGTGATCGCATCGGTGAGGAAGGAGAAAGGCTCGGGCTGCTCGTCGCCCTCCTGCGCCTCCAGCCCGGCCCAGTCAATTGTGCGGCCGTCCAGCCGGGGCGGGGTGCCCGTCTTCAGCCGGCCCAGGCGGAAGCCGAGCCGCTCCAGCGTGAGCGCGAGGCCTGTCGCCGGCGCATCGCCGACGCGGCCCGCCGGGATCTGCCGCTCGCCGATATGGATGAGCCCGCGCAGAAAAGTGCCGGTGGTGAGCACCACCTGGGGCGCCGGGATCAGTTCGCCGTCCCCCAGCACCACGCCGCGCACCCGGGGCTGGACCTGCGCCGAGGCATCGAGCGCTAGGTCCTCGACCGTGCCCTCGCAGATCGTGAGGTTCTCTTGGGCCGCAAGCGCCGTTTGCACGGCTGCCCGGTAGAGCGCGCGGTCCTGCTGCGCCCTCGGCCCGCGCACCGCCGGGCCCTTGCTGCGGTTGAGCACGCGGAACTGAATCCCCGCCTCGTCGGCGATGCGGCCCATGAGCCCGTCCAGCGCGTCCACTTCGCGCACCAGAGTGCCCTTGGCGAGCCCGCCTATCGCCGGATTGCACGACATCGCGCCGATGGTTTCGCGCTTCTGGGTGATGAGCAGCGTCGCGGCGCCCACGCGCGCGGCCGCCGCCGCGGCCTCGCACCCGGCGTGGCCGCCCCCGATCACGATGACATCGAAGCGTTCGCGGCTCATGGCCGCCCTCCCGGCCGCCCGGTCTGCGGCACGGCTTCAAGGGAACGGCGCCCCCTATAGGGCACACGCGCGCGCCCGTAAAGCGCCAAGCGCCCTACTTGCCGATGCAGAAGTCGCGAAAGACGAGATCGAGCATCGCCTCGACGTCGACCCGGCCAGTGATGCGGCCGAGCGCATGGGCCGCGAGCCGAAGCTCCTCCGCGAGCCGCTCGTCGGCGGGGCCGGCGATGGCGCGGCCGAGCGCGTCGTGGCATTCGACGACCGCCTGCCGGTGCCGGGCACGGGTGAGCGCTGGTGCGCCGCCCGGCGGGTAGCGCCGCGCGATCTCCTCAGTCAGCGTTTCCAGCAGTGCGTCGATGCCGGCGCCGGTGAGGCACGAAACTCCCATCGCCGCGCGGCCGCCGATTTCGGCAGGGGCGGGGCCTGAGAGCAGGTCCGTCTTGTTCAGCACCGCGAGCGCGTCACCGCCCAGCAGCGTTAGGCTCTGGGCATCGGTCTCGGGCCAATACGCGCCGTCGAAGACCACCAGCGAGAGGTCGGCGCTCGCCGCCCGCGCGAGCGCGCGGCGCACGCCTTCGCTCTCGATCTCGTCCTGGCTCTCGCGCAAGCCGGCAGTATCGGCGAGGGTGACCGGCCAACCGCCAAGGTCGAGACGCACCTCGACCACGTCGCGGGTGGTACCCGCGCGGGTCGAGACAATGGCCGCGTTTCTTCCAGCTAAGCGATTGAGAAGGCTGGATTTTCCGGCATTCGGTGCGCCCACGATGGCGATGCAGAAGCCTTCGCGCAGGCGCTCGCCCCGGCGGGAGTCGTCGAGGTGGGTCGCGATCTCGGCCTTCAATGCAGCGAGACCGGGAGCCGCCGCGGCCAGTGGATCGTCACCCAGTTCCTGGTCCGAAAAATCGATGGCGGCCTCCACGTTGGCCCGGAGCACCATGAGCCGCTCACGCCAGCCGTCGTAGAGTCGATGCAGCCCGCCTTCCATCTGAGCGAGCGCCTGGCGGCGCTGGGCCTTGGTTTCGGCCGCGACTAGGTCGGCAATTCCCTCCGCTTCCGTAAGGTCGAGGCGCCCGGCTTCGAACGCGCGGCGGGTGAACTCGCCCGGCTCCGCCGGGCGCAGGCCGGGGAGCGCCGCGAGCGCATCGCAAAGCGCGGCGATGACAGCGGCGCCACCGTGCACGTGAAACTCCGCCATGTCCTCGCCGGTGGCGCTGCCGGGCGCGGGGAACCAGAGCGCCAGTCCCTGGTCGATCGCCGCGCCAGTCTCCGGCTCGCGGAAAGGCCGGAGCGCGGCACGGCGCGCCTCCGGCAACGGCCTTCCGCCGATCTGCGTCAGCGCCTCTGCCGCAGCGGGGCCCGAAACCCGGACCACCGCAATGGCAGCACGCCCACCGCCGGAAGACAGCGCGAAGATGGTGTCGCCGGTCATGGTCTTTGGAGAGGGTGCCGTTCGAGAGCCTGCGGCAGGCCCGTGCAAAGTCAGGAGGCGGCGGTCGCCGCCGCCTGGCTAATGTCTTCGGAAGCCTCGGCCTCGTCGGGGAAGGGCTGATCGGGCATCAGCATCAGCCGCTCGACCCGGCCGCCGCCCACAAGGTGGGTCTCGATGATCTCGTCCACATCCGCCACGGTCTTGACCGCATACCAGACGCCCTCGGGATAGATCACCATGGTCGGCCCGAACTCGCAGCGATCCAGGCACTGGCTCGCGTTGATGCGCACGTCGGTGAGGCCGCGCTGCTTGGCTCTGGCCTTCATGTGGGCGCGGAGCTTGACCGAGTCCTTGGCGCTGCAACAGCCGCGCGGATGGTCGGGCGCGCGGGTGTTGACGCAGCAGAAGACGTGGCGCCGGTAGTAGAGCGGCGGGTCCGCCCGGCTCATCCCGCGCCGCCTCCGCTGCCGCCCTTGGGCGCGCCACCGCCGGCCTGCCCGAACCCTTCCCAAAAAGCCTTCTGCATGGCCTCGAAGCTCTGGAGCCCGCCGGGGAGCCACGATTTCAGCAACGCCTCGGGGTCGATCTGGCCGATCGCCTCCGCGATCCGCGCCTCGAGGCCCTTGGCCATGGCATCGTGGGCCGCCGTCAGGTCCGGCATGCCGCAGAAGGCGCGGGCCTCCTCAGGCGTGCAGTCGATCTCGATCTTGACCTTCATGGTGACCTCGCTCGCAGCACCGCACGCACCGGCGCGGCGGGCGCGATCATACTCCAATTGCGGCGCGTGTTGAGACTCCGTCGTCGTCGCGGCCTGCATGCGTCATGTGGGACGTGCGGTTTGACGCGCCAATGCAGGATGTCTGGCCAAAGATGAATCTTGCTTGATAGCCTCTGCTGTGCAAGCTTAAATTGCCAACAAGATACAACTGTATTTGAAGCGCAATTGTGCAAGGGGAGGGGGTAAACAATGGCGCGAAATCCAGAACACGACGTTTTGTTTGAGTCGGTCAAAGTCGGTCCAAAAGCAACGAAGAATCGGTTCTGGCAGACGCCCCATTGCAACAGCGCGGGCTCGGATCGCCCCGGCACGCAGGCCGCGTTTCGCGGTATGAAGGCCGAGGGCGGTTGGGGAACCGTCTTTATCGAGTACACCGCAATCCACCCGGAATCGGACGATTCGCCGCATTGGTCCGCGCGTCTCTGGGACGAAGGCGACGTGATCAGCCTGCGGCACGTGACAGACAGCATTCACGCGCACGGGGCGTTGGCCGGTGTCGAGCTCTACTACGCCGGTTTGCACTCTCAGAGCGGTGAGTCCCGCGCGATCAGCCGTGCGCCCAGTCAAGCGCCGTCGGAGGCGATTCCCCTGGCGAGCACTTGCGAGATGGATGATGACGACATCCGCGCCGTCATCCAGATGCACGTCGATGCGGCGAAGCGGGCTCGGGATGCGGGCTTCGACATCATCGAGAACCTGGTTTCGGACTCAATGATCATGAACCAGTTCCTTCAGCCCTACTACAACAAGAGGACGGACAAGTACGGCGGCTCGATGGAGAATCGCGCCCGCTTTGCGCTCGAAGTATCGGAGGCGACCAAAAAGGCCGTCGGCGATGAGTGCGCGGTCGGCTATCGCTATTCGGTCGACACGATGGACGGACCGGACGGCCTCGAGGTCTGGGAGGACGGCATTCGCTTCATTGAGCTCCACGAGAGAGAAGGCTTGTGCGACGTCTGGGACATGAAGGTCGGCCGCTACTCCGAGCTCGCGTTGGAAATCGCCGCCTCGCGCTCCACGGCCTCCAACTACATGGCGCCCTGGATCAGGGAAGCCAAGAAGGCCTGCAGTGTTCCGGTGGTCAGCGCCGGCCGCGTCACCAGCCCCGATGAGATGGTGCAGATCATAAAGTCCGGGCAGGCCGACCTGATCGGCGCGGCGCGCCCCTCCATCGCCGATCCCTTCCTCCCCAACAAGATCGACGAAGGCCGGACCAACGACATCCGCGAATGCATCGGCTGTAACATGTGCCTCTCCAAGTGGTGGCAGACGACGCCCCTGATCTGCACGCAGAACGCCACGTCGATGGAGGAATATCGGCGCGGCTGGCACCCCGAGAAGTTCGAGCGCGCAGAGGATCCTTGCTCGGTTCTCGTCGTCGGCGCCGGCCCCGCCGGCATGGAGTGTGCGCGTGTCCTGGGCGAGCGGGGTTACGACGTCCACCTGCGCGAGGCGTCGGACGAGATCGGCGGCTGCATGAAGGACATTATGCGCTACCCCCATCTCGCCGAATGGGGCCGCGTCATCAGCTACAGGCAGGGCCAGCTGGACAAGCTCAAGAACGTCGAGGTCCACACCGGGGTCGGCGAGATGAGCGCCGACGGCGTTCTGGAATACGGCGCCGACAAGGTGGTCTTCGCCACCGGTGCGCGTTGGTCGACGAACGGTCTCGGCGGCGTGACCCAGGCCCCGCTCGACGGGGCCGATGCGTCGCTACCGGAAATTAGTACCCCCGAGCAGATCATGGCCGGCAAGGAGACCGGCGAGCGCGTCGTCGTGCTCGACTACGAGGGCTATTACACCGGCGTGAGCATGGCGGAGCTGCTTGCCGATCAAGGAAAAGACGTCAGTATCGTCACCAACTTCGATAACGTCGCGTCTCACTGCATCTATACCGAGGAGATTCACGATATTCGCCGCATGATGCACGAGAAGAACATCAAACAACATACGCTGCATTGGGCAGAAAAACTGGAGATCGGCAACGCAGTTAAGATGACGATTTTCTACCTCTATCGGGACGGTTATGTTCGGACGTTGACGCCAAAGAAGGGCGAATATTCGCGTCGTGCCGGCACCGAGGTGACCGAACTCGAGTGTGACAGTGTCGTCCTGTGCACGGCACGGGTGAGCAACGACAAAGTGTTCCGTGAGGTCAAGGCGCGCAACGCAGAGTGGGCCGGCCAAGGCATCCAGGCAGTCTATCGGGTCGGCGATTGTCACGCCCCGCGCATCGTCGCCAACGCCATCTTCGACGGCCACAGGCTCGCGCGCGAGTTCGAATCCGACGATCCGCAGCAGCCTCTGCCATGGATTCGCGAGCGCCAGGTCTGGGGGCACGAGACGTTTCCCAAGCGGGTCGCCTGATCGGCGTAGAATGTCCTAGTATCGCGCCGACACGCTTCTGCGATGCCAGTAGTGGCTCAACTCACTGGCCGACAAGGGAGAGGAGAAAGGGAATGCTTGACTATGTGACGCTGAAGGACGAGGGCGGGCTCGAGCCGTGGCCGCCGCTGGAAGAGCTGCCGTTCGTGAACGTGCTCGACGGCAACCCGGTGCACGAGGGGCGTTTCGACCTGGGCGGCTTCGGCATGCGCACGATGGCAGGTGTCTGGCAGTGCACGCCGGGCAGTTTCGAATACACCTATCCGGGTGACGAGATCTGCACCCTGCTCAAGGGCAAGATCCACGTCACCGAGCAGGACGGCACCACCCACACCTATACGGCCGGCGACATCTTCTACACGAACAAGGGCGAGAAGGTGACCTGGGTCATCGAGGAGACCGTCCGGAAGGTCTTCTTCATTCACGATCCCGAGTCCGAGCAGCTCGCCGCCTAGGCGAGGGGCTCACATCCCGGCGGCGCCGCGCCGTGCGCTCATGCGCGTGGCGCGCCCGCCGCTGTATGGTCATTTGGTGGATGCATGAGGGCGCGCCAAGAGGCGCTGCCCCATATACGGTGCAGGGAGGTAACAATGGCCCGCGATCCCCGTTACGACATCCTGTTCACGCCGATCAAGATCGGACCGAAGATCGCCAAAAACCGCTTCTATCAAGTGCCTCACTGCAATGCCATGGGATACGGCGAGCACCACGGCGATGTCGCGCATCGGCGCATGAAGGCCGAAGGCGGCTGGGCCGTCATCTGCACCGAGCAATGCAGTATCCATCCGAGTTCCTGCGCCGCACCCTACGGCGAACGCCGGCTCTGGAACGACGAGTACGCGGAGCAGCTGCGCGGCTGGGTGGAGACCATGCACGAGTACGGCGCGCTCGCGGCCGTGGAGCTGGTGCACAACGGGCTCGGCTTCTCCAACCGCAAGACGAAGGAGTTTCCGCTCGGGCCCTCGCCCAACATGGTGCACTACAACTGGGACCCGATCATGGGCCGCGAGATGGACAAGGCCGACATCCGCGAGTTCCGGCGCTGGCAGGTCGAGGCGGCGAAGCGCGCGGTCAATGTGGGCTACGACATCGTCTACGTCTATGCTGGGCACGACATCGCCCTGCCGCAGCACTTCCTCTCGCCTCACACCAATCACCGCACCGACGAGTACGGCGGGAGCGTGGAAAACCGCGCCCGTCTGATCGGCGAGCTTCTGGAGGACACCAAGGAGGCCGTCGGCGACCGCGCGGCCGTAGCGCTCAGGCTCGCCGTCGATGAGAACCGGGGCGAGCACGGCATCACGTGGCAGGAGGAAGGCCAGGCGGTGGTCGAGATGTTCTCCGACCTGCCTGACCTCTGGGACGTGAACATCAGCGACTGGGCCGAGGATTCCGCCACGTCGCGCTTTACCGACGAAGCATACCAGGAGCCTTACGTCGCCTTCGTCAAGCAGAAGACCGACATGCCGGTCGTGACGGTCGGACGCTACACGTCGCCGGATACTATGATCTCCCAGATCGGCCGCGGGATTACCGATTTCATCGGCGCGGCCCGCCCCTCGATCGCCGATCCCTTCCTGCCGAAGAAGATCGAGGAGGGGCGGAACGACGATATTCGCGAGTGTATCGGCTGCAACATGTGCGTGGCCTCGGAAAACACGACGAGCCTGTTCCGCTGCACGCAAAACCCGACTGCGGGCGAGGAGTGGCGGCGGGGCTGGCACCCGGAAAGAATCGAATCGAAAGGGTCTGACAGCGGCGTGCTCATCGTCGGCGCCGGCCCGGCCGGGCTGGAATGCGCGCGCGCTCTCGGAGAGCGGGGTTACACGGTTCACCTCGTCGAGGCGGAGCAGGACGTCGGCGGCCGGGTGATTCGCGAGAGCGCACTCCCCGGCCTCGCCGCATGGGGTCGTGTGCGCGATTACCGCGTCGGCCAGATCGCGAAGATGAAGAATGTCGAGGTGCACACGGGCTCGCGCCTGTCGGCGCAGGACGTGCTCGACTACGGTGCCGAGACCGTGGTCATCGCGACAGGCTCGCACTGGCGCGGCGACGGTGCCGCCTACACCAACACCCATCCGATCTCCGGCAGCGATGGCAAAAAAATCTTCACTCCCGACGACGTGATGGACGGGAAGGAGTTCGAGGGCCCCATCGTCGTGTTCGACGACGATCACTACTACATGGGCGGCGTCATTGCCGAGAAGCTGCGCGCCGCCGGTCACGAGGTGACTATCGTCACGCCGCTGATGGAGCTCTCGCGCTGGTCGGAATACACCCTGGAGATGGAGAAGATCATGAGCCGGGTTCTCTCCATGGGGATCGAGTTGATCACCGATCACAACATCGCCCACATCGGCGACAACAGCATCGAGATCTACAACGTTTATCACGAAGAGAGGCGGCAGCATCTCGGATATCAGTCACTCGTGCTCGCCACCTCGCGCCTGCCGAACGATGCGCTCTATCGGGAGCTTGCGGCCGCGCCGGATAAGCTGGAGAAGGCCGGCATCGCCAAGCTCGCGCGCATCGGCGATTGCGTAGCGGCCGGCACCATCCAGCATGCGGTCTACGAAGGACACAAGTTCGCCCGCGAGCTCGACGCCGGCGCGGTCGCCGACGTGCCCTACAAGGTGGAATACGTTCGTCTCGAAAGCGCGGTCGCCTGATCGAGAGCCATACCTGTCGCGTGGCTCAGTTCAAAAGCTCGATCCAGGTGTTCCTGAATTCGCGGAACGTCTCGCGCGTGCGGTGCGTCCTGTCCTTGCCGTAGTCGGACTTCTTGAACCCACCGCGCGCCCTCTGGAGCCGGGGCGGCGGGCCGTGACCGCGGCAAATGTTTCGAGCTAGAATCGTCCAACCGAGCAGAAAGAGGCAACCATGAACGAAGTGCGTTCCATCGACCGGCATGCGTCGGCCGACGAAGCGATGGCGATCCTGGAAGAGGACGGCGCCGTCATCTACCGCCAGGTCGTCGACGACGAGGTGGTCGACAGGGTCAATGCAGAACTC
>JAJDVB010000018.1 GCA_022826345.1 Alphaproteobacteria bacterium | reverse complement strand
GCGCCTGATGGGCCGCCTGGGCAGGGTCTCCCTGCTGGTCCTCGACGACTGGGGCCTGCAGGGCTTCTCCGCCGAGGGCCGGCGCGACCTGCTGGAGATCGTCGAGGCGCGCCACGGACGCAAGTCCATCCTCGTCGCCAGCCAAATCCCCGTGGAGGGCTGGCCGAAGGTAATCGGAGAGCCAACGATCGCGGACGCGGTGCTCGACCGCATCGTCCACAACGCCTATCGCATCGAGCTCAAGGGAGAGTCCCAGCGCAAGAGCAACAAGCCCCCGCCACTCGACGGCGGCGGCAACAGAGCCCCGGCCTGATGGCCGGGGTCCATGGGCGCCTGCGGCGCCTTTCAGGTTGCGAGGACGGAGGTGCGCGGCGGCATGCTGTGTGAGAGCTTGCCGCCGCGCCCCGCCGGCCGTTTGCATGCCCAAGAGGCCTCGCATACGCTCGGCTCGGGCTGGCCAAAGGCCAGCCCCTCGACAACAACCAGGGAGGGACACCGCCACCCAGTCCGGGAGAGAAAGCGCGCTGGCGCGCGCCCGCACAGCGGTCAAGTGTCCCGGAACCGCGGTCAAATAAAATCAGATTCGGCGGTCAAATGCGTCGGATTCCGCAGCGAAGCGCACCTGCACCGGCGCCCATGGAGCGCAGCCGCGACCGCGAGCCCGACCCGTCCGGTCGCCGCCTTGCAGCGCCTGCACGACCCCAGCGCGTACCGCGCAGCGGTAGAATCGCCCCACGGGAACGGCTTGGCGAGTCAGGCATGCAAGGCCCCTTGGGACGCGTATCCGCTCCAGAAGAAGGCCCCCACTGCCTCACGTGTCCAGGTGCCGTCAAACTCGCGTCTCCCTTTCGCGGCACGTCGCGGAAGGCCCGGCCCCTGTCGAGGTGCGCCGGAGTGGGAGTCGTCGCCTCGGGTAAACTACTGTGAGGGCGAATTTTTCTCGTCTTCTTGTTCGCCAGCCCCACGTGCCGCCCAGCACGGCCTATCGGAACGTGAAGGACCATGCGGGTTGGCCTCGTACCGAATTCGGGCACTGCGATCGCGTGTGGCACCACCGCCTGATGGCAAAGGGCATCGCCATCGGCTCAAGCGTCGTCCAGGCGGTCTTCACGACCCTCGTTGCGCAGCACCTGAAGCGCTCGGGCATGCTCTGGCAGACAAGCCGAGAACTGGCGGCTTGGACCATCTGTGCGCTGATCAAGTCCGGACTGCTCGACCGGACATGGGCTGCACTCATGGGCGTCCGATCTGGACCTTCCAGCGACAACTTCGGTCATTCTGAGGACTCCGCAACTGCTGCTTGACATCAACTATTGCCATGCGGGACTCGCCGCTCCTCACTGCGGCGCGACAAACCGGATGAGGCTCTCACTCGTATCGTCGTGCCATAACCTCACATTCACCGTGTTGGCACTCCAAGTCTACAATCTGCTCGGTTCCATTGGGATAGCGAGACCGTCCGATCCAAAGACCGTGCATTTTGCCGTTCACGTAAGGTCCTTCTAAATTTTTCTCAGTTCCGTCGGAATAGCGAGACCGAATTACCCAATGGCCGTGCCTTTCGCCGTCTACATAAGGGCCTTCAAAAGTGTCCTCGGTTCCGTCGGGATTGCGATGGCGTTGGACCCAATGACCGTGCTGTACGCCGTCTACATAATGGCCTTCCCCAGTTCGCTCGGTTCCGTCGGAAAGCCGAGACCGCATGATCCAGTGGCCGTTCACTTCGCCGTCTACAAAAGGCCCCTTTAAAGTGTGCTCTGTTCCGTCGGACTCGCGGTCATGCCCGACCCAATCACCCCGCCTCTTTCCCTCGAAAAATGTCCCAGATAGACTGATAGAACCACTCACTCCGCCACCGGTCTCATAGTCAAACTTCAGGGTGCCCTTTCCATGGGCTGCATTGTGTTGACAGTCGCCGGACCACGTGAATTGTTCATTGCGGGCCCAGAATTCCGATCGCGGCAGAAAGCAATCGCACTCTTGGTGGTTGGAAATAGCTTGCCAGCATCCCGTTTTGCCGGGTGGGAGTTCGTCCAGGCCACTGCATTGTGGGAAGTAAAGCACCCGGTTCTGAGAGCCGGACGGTTCCGGCGTGCCTTCCTCAAACGCCGGTTCGCTCGGCTCCGCAACCTCCGCATCGGACTCCTCGTCGTACGCATCGGCTGCCTGACCCATTGCGCCAAGCGCCACCGCCTCTTCCCGCGTAAGGAAGCCTGACGCCTCCAGTCCCTTCGCGTTCTGCCAGTCCCAGATTGCAGCCCGAGTCTTGGGGCCGAACAGACCATCGGCGGGGCCGGGATCGAAGCCAAGCGCGGCGAGACCTTGTTGTACCTGGATGCGTTGCTCGCGCGACATGGGCGCGTCCTGTGGCGCCGCTTCTTCGGCTGCGGCATCGGTGGCGTCCAAGGCCACAACCGGCAGCGAGGTCAGCACGAGCCCGCAAACTGCGAGCGCTGCGACTACAGGCCTCATAGTCAGACCCCCTGCTTGATTGTGAAATACGCAACTTTTCGCCGGCCGGGGCGTCAATCGAGCTTGGGCGCCAGTTCTCTCATCGAGTTCATCGTGACATGGGGCCCGATGCCCGCGCAAATGGTGCCGATGCCTTCTGAGCCCGGTCCCGATCTCGCCTTCGCCGACATGAGCATAGCGCAACGTCACGTGAACATGCACGCAAACCCCAATGCACTCCGCAATTGCGACACCGAGGACCTTAAATTGGGGACTGGTGGCGCCCCGCGCAGCGGTATGTTGATCGGCGCGTTGATTGGGCGCCGATCGGCCTGCTAGCTCGTTGGTTTTGCGTGACCCAGTGGGGTCAAAGTTGGCCGCCGAACAACATCGTTGCGCAGGCCATGAGGCCATGGCCGCGTCGATGCTATATCACCGTGTCCGCGCCGGACAAGCCAGCGGGGCCACAATCTACGATCGTGCCGGCTCGACGATGATGCGCCCACGGCCCCGTCTGATCAGGTAGCCGCCGCGCGGGATCGCCAGGCTGCCCTGCTCGACCAACGGCCACAGGCTGTCCACGATCGTCGCCGCGTTGCCATCCGCTTTCCCTGTAACTGCCTGCTGCTTCGCAAGCCACTCCGAGAAGGCGCGCTCGGCGATCTCCTCACCCACCGATTTGCGCAGCGCCCCGAGCTTCCTCATCTGACCCTTCGTCAGGCCGCTCTCGTCGATCCCGTCCATGGTTCCATCCACCTCAGCCGACTCGGTTTTCCAGCCAACTATATAGTGTCCAAGGCGCTGGATTGCCTACCCGTCGTCACCGCTGCCCCCCCCTTGCGTCGTTGATCAGCTTCTTCAGAACCGCTGAAGCACGGAACGCTACGACCCGGCGCGGCAGGATCGGCACTGCCTCTCCCGTCTTCGGATTGCGGCCCACGCGCAAGCCCTTGTCGCGCACGGTGAAGCGCCCGAACGACGATATCTTCACGTCCTCTCCGGCCTCGAGCCGTTCCGCGATCGTCTCGATCACCGTGTCCACCAACACCGCCGCGTCGCGGCGTGGAAGTCCGATCTCCCTGTGCACCGCGTCTGTCAGGTCGGCTCGCGTCACCGTGGCCATGGCGGAACGCCCCTCTGATCGACGCACCAGCGTATCCGGGGCGGGGATGCGATCAAGCCCCGAGCATGGGACTTTCGCCGGCGCCATGTGTGGCGTTGCCCGGTGCCCGCCAGGCTCCACCCGCGCTCGCCGCGCCCGCATCGCGCCCCACTCCGTGTCCGCGCGCGGCGACTGACGCCCCGCCTGTGCGATCCCTGCCACCCCTTCCTTCCATCCGGACTGCTGCGCCCGCGCTGCTCCCGGCCGTCGTCCTCCATCGCCTTTGCGTCCCGCCCCGCTCCAGTCGCCGGATCGCGCCTTCCCGCCCGCACGCCGGCGAGAGGGAGAGCCTGGCCGGTAACGGGGCGGTGGGCGCGGGCTTCCAGCGAGGGTCGTGCCCGCCGTCTTCATCGACCGGCCAACGGGAGGCGGCACCATGCAGATCGGCAGCGCGCAGCGCGGCAACTCCGAAACCTTCCTCGTCCACATCTTCGGGCGCGGCCTCGACGACGAGCACTACGTCGTCGAGCGCTTCCGCTCGATGGCCGATGGCGAGATCCGTCCCGTGCCCATCGCGGCACCCGCCGTGCGGGGACGCAAGCGCAAGACGCGGCGGACGCCGCACACGGTCACGAGCCTGAGCAACGTCAAGCAGATGCGGCCGGCGCGCGACGAGATCATCGTCTGCACCGCCGTTAACCTGGAAGACAGCGGCGTGCAGTACTGGGGCACCTGGGCTTGCGGCCTGTTCGCCAGCGGCCGGCATCGCTGACGGCACTCCGGCGGGGGCGTCCGACCGGGGCGCTCCCGCCGCCATCCTTCGCCCCACCCATTCCAGGGAGGACGACGTGACCTACCGAGACCCGGAGGTCGGGCGTGCGCACGACAGCGAACGCTTCCGGAGGCGCACCGCCGTGCGCAAAGCCGCAGGCCTGTGCCCCCGCTGCGGCAAGCGCCCGCCCGAGTCCGAGCGCAGCCTGTGCGCGCCGTGCGCCGAGAAGCGTCGTATCGCCGGGCGCGCCTGGGACGCGAAGCACCGCGCGGCCCGCAGGAAGTGCCGCAGGGACCCCGAGAAGGCGCGCGCCTGTGAGCGCCGCCGCTACAGGCGGAAGACTGCGGAGCGCATTGCGGCCGGGCTCTGTGTCGCTTGCGGCAAGGCCCCGCCGGAGCCCGGGCGCCGGCAGTGCGCCGGTTGCGCCGAGAAGAAGCGCGCAGGCGACCGCCGGCGCTACGCCGAGGCCAGGGCCTCCGGCGCCCTGTACGGCGGCAAGGGCGCCGAGCTCCGCCGCCGCAACGGGCGCGCCAGGAGCAAGCAGCGCTACCACGCCCGCTTGGACGCGGGGCTATGCGTCCGCTGCGGCAAGCGCCCGCCGGCCGCAGGCAGCCCATCGTGCGAGGAGTGCCGTGCCTCCCGCAACGCGCACGAGCGCGCCAGGTGGGATGCCCGGCGCGAGACGGGGCTGTGTGGATCGTGCGGCGATCCCGCGCCGGACGGCGCGTCGCGCTGCCCGAGCTGCGCGGTGCTGCAGGCGGGCCGGCCGTCGCGCAGAGCCTACGCCAGGAAGATGTATGCCCGCCGCAGGGCGCGCAATCTCTGCACGGATTGCGGCCAGCCTTCGATGGGCGCGTCGCGGTGTCCGCCTTGCGCGCGCCGCTCGTATGTCCGCTCGGGGGAGCATCGCGGGCTGCCGGCCTGGCCCGCGCGCTTCACCGTGATCGAGATCGACACGGGGGAGTGCCACGGCAGCTTCGACAGCGAAGCCGAAGTCGCCGCCTGCCTGGTCTTCGCCAGGCTCACGCCAGACCAGGTGGAGATCGTTTCCGACACCTCGGCGATGACCCGCTACGCCGCCTGGGAGTGACCGGGGCGGCCCCGCTCGCGGCCGGGGCCCCACCCGCGATCGTGGCGC
>JAJDVB010000038.1 GCA_022826345.1 Alphaproteobacteria bacterium | reverse complement strand
CATCGCGGGCAAGCTGCAGACCAGGAAGTGGCGCAAGGACGGCGAGGACAGCGACCGCTACTCGACCGAGATCATCCTCGTCCCCGGCGGGAGGGTTCAGTTCCTCGAACGCCCCGCCAACGGCAACGGCGCCCCTGCGTCGAACGGCGAGGCGGCACAGACCGCCGCAGCCTCCGGCACCGAGCCGTCCGAATCGGACAGCACAATTCCGTTCTGAGCGGGTTCCCTCCCGCCCGCTCTTGGGCCGATCCCGCCCGTCCCCCGGGCCTCGGGATCGGCCCTTCTTCTTGTCGTCTGCCGGAACGCGGCGCGGCGCCGTGACGGCCGCGGCCGCGCTTCCGCTTCGCTCCGGGAGATCGCCCATGCCGAGCACGAACCTCTCGATCGGCGACGTCAAGTTCCGCCGGCGCGCCGCCGGCGAATGCGACATCGTCGTCTACGGCCAGACCGTCGGCACCGTCATGCGCCGGCCCGACATCGCGAACCCCGATGGCGGCTGGTACTTCGTCATACACCTGTACGACGACCGGCGCGGCCCCAGGCAGCTCGACGACCGCGACGAGGTCCGCAGCGAGATCGCCTCCATGCTGGTCGAGCGCGACCTCGTGCCCTGGACGCCGCCGCCGGTGCATCCCGATCACGCGTTCCGCCGGCAGCACCGCCCCTGATTCTCTCCCTCCCGCCGCCTGGGGAGCGGTCCTCCGTCACGCTTCGACGGCGGACCGCTCCCCTCTTTCTTGCAGGCAAGCCGGAGCCCGGCGCTCCCCCCGGCCGCTCACAGGGCCGTGCCGCAGACAGGAAAAGAAGAAGGGGGCCGGTGCGGGTGGATAGGGAGGTCGCACCCCGTCGTGGCTTCTCATCGTGCCACGTGTGCTCGCGCCAGCAACCCTGCGGGTCCTTCGCTCGCTGCGCTCGCTACGGCCTGGCCCAACCAGGTCCAGGGCGGGCCGTGAAAGTCGCCGACCGTGAAGATCGCTTGCCTCCAATCACACACACCGCGCGTGGGGCACGCCGCCCCCTGACGCGGGGCCGGCGTGTCGGGCCGGCGCTATATGTCGTTGAGAGGGCCAACTCGAAACGCGGCCAACCGGCGAGGCGGCGCGCCGGCCCTCCCGGGCACCGCGAACGCGATCTTCCGCACCGAAATCGGCGACTTTCCGCACCGACTCCCGCCCAGGACCTGCTAAGGCCAGGTGCTTCCACTGCGCGCACGTGACCCAACGAGAAACCACGACGGGGCGTTCCGCCTCGGAGGGTGAACCGAAGGGAGATCGTCATGCACGAGATCATCGACACCACCGCAAGCGCTTCACAGACCGCCGCCATCTGCGAGAGCCTCGCCCTCTACGGAGCCAGCCCTGAGCGCGGAGAGGTCGACAGCCGCGAGGTCTGGGACGAGGACGACGCCACCGGGGCGCTGACCGAGGCTCTCCGCGTCATGGTGGACGGCATCACCGTGGACGGCACCCAGCTCGCCGACGAGCGCGAGGCGCTGCTCTGGAGCTTCGTCAACTGCTTCCATTCGCAGGTGAGCCGCCTCGACCGCGCCGTCGACCGGATCGTCCCGGAGATGAAGGACCTCGAGAAGGCCCAGGACGGATCGGAGGTGAAGGCACACGAGCTGGAGACCCTCACCGACCGCGCGCGCAACCTCGGCGATCGCAGGGACGCGTTCGAGAAGATGCGCGACGTCGTCGCCGACGCCTACCGCGTCCACACCGGCGACGTCTGGCGCCCGCGCCACGGATCGCACGTTTCGCAGACCGGGACGCTGACCTCGGCCGCCATCGACGCCCGCGACTTTCGGCGCGCACGCAAGGACCGCGAGACCCGCGCGCACTTGCCGGAGGGCACCCTGGTGGCGATCACCGGCGGCAAGACCGTCGCGGACGCGGACGCGGTCTGGACCACGCTCGACCGCACGCGCGAGAAGCACGGCGACATGGTTCTGCTGCACGGCGGCGGCCCCGGCGTCGAGAAGATCGCCGCGAGCTGGGCCGAGGCCAGAGGCGTCGACCAGGTGATCTGCCGCCCGGACTGGAGCGCGCACGGCAAGGCCGCCCCTTTCCGCAGGAACGACGAGCTGCTCAACCTGCTGCCGAAGGGCGTCATCGCGTTCCCCGGCAGCGGCATCACCGGGAACCTCGTCGACAAGGCGAAGCAGCTCGGCATACCCGTGTACAGCGTCAGCCCATGACGCGGCGCTTTCCCGTCCACCAGGGCCGGTCTCTCGCTTCGGAGAGGGACCGGCCCCCTTTTTTCTCCGTGTCCCGTCCCACGCTCGGCGTGAGCCGCGCGTCGCGGCGCGGCGGCAGCGCGCTGCTGACGCGCCATCCCCGGACGCTCGCCGGTCCTTCCTTTCTCACCACGGCCTTTCCGTCCTCAGCGCCCCGGCTCGCCGTCCTGCGGACGGCCTTTCGCCGACGCGCCTCGCACGCCGCCATCGGACCGGTCTCTGCCTTTCCTCATCCCGAACCCGCATTGAACGCCGCCACCGTTTCATCTGTCGCAGTCCCGGTCCGGCATTCCCCCAACCCTGCCGTTTGTGGTCCATCTTCCGTCGTTGTCGACGACAGACCCCTGTCGTCCGATCCTCCGGTCGGAAGGTCTGGGCGCCCGCCCGGTCCTTCCGACCGGTCGCCGGGCTCTATTCCGCCGGGCGCGGCTTTGCCACGCCCGGCTCCACGAAGCCCGCTACGCGGTCTTCGCCGTTCCGGTGACGATCCCTGGCGCCTTCGCTCGCTGACGCTCGCTGCGCGCTTCGCTTCCTGGTGCAGACGGCAAGACCCCGTGCTCCCGCCACCGTTACTCGGTCGCTCCGCTCCCGTCGCCGGCGGCTCCCTCTCTCCGTCGAGGCCCGCTTCGCGGCGCGTCGCTTCGCTCCTCCGCCGCTCGCGCCCCTCTCGCCGCCCTTCGGCGGCTCGCCTGTCACCGTCACCTCGCAACAGGCTCGGCGCTTGCGCGCCATCGTCGTTGCTCGCACCCGCTCCCCACATCGACCGTATCGGGTACAAGCGACGGCTCATCGCTCTTCGAGCGATATCGCCCTTCCGCGCCCGGCACTTCGCGCCATCGCGCTCAGAACGGGTCCCGGCCTTCTTCCGAAGCCGTGGCATTCGCCACGGACGTCGCGGCCTTCCGTCCCGGCAGCTCGCCCTTGTCGATGAACGCCTTCAGGCTTCTCTCTCCGATCTCGATGCCTCGTGCTTTCAGCACTTCGTGCATCTGCGCCACCGTGACGCCCTTGGCCCGTTGCTCGACCATGCGGTCTCGCAGACGGTCCAGGACGTCCTTCAGGGTCAGCTTCGGAGGCGCCAGCTTAGCCAGGTCCCCGTCTATGGCCTCGAAGTCCACATCGGATTCGTTGAAGCGTCTCGCCACCATTGTGCCTCCCTCTTGCTTCGACCACTACATTCAGCAGGTCGCGATGATCGCCCCATGGCCCCATCCTGTCTACGACGAGCCCGTCCCGGCCTCGTTTTGCGTCCGACTCACGGATCGGTCGCCACGGTTCCGCGTTGGAATCTCCGTCAGACATGATATTCTCCCTTTCGATGGAAGAAGCGGAAGAAACGACTTCTGCGCACACCTATGCACTAAAGTGCGAGTGGCCGAAGTACATAGCGAATGATACCGTCGGCAATTGACAGAGGTCGCGATCTCATTGTGCAGTGACGCGAAGCCTATGAGGCGTCGTCCATTGGCACTCACGGCAGAAGCTTCGCGTGCAAGTGCGGTCGCTGCGTGTCTTCCGGGCAGAGACACCGCATCATGGTAGCCACCATCGCCCAGGCCGCCTCGGCGGCGTACTACCTGGAGAGCCAGCGCTCGTTCCGCCATCCCAACGAGTACTATACGGCGGGCGAGGAGCCGGACGGGGTGTGGTTCAACCCCAAGGGCCTGCTCGGCCTCGAGAACGGCGGCAAGGTCGACAGCGGAGACTTCCACCGCCTCTATCACGGCTTCGCGCCTGACGGCCCCCAGAAACTCACGAGAAACGCGGGCAGCGAGAACCGCTCGCCGGGAGTGGACATGACCTTCTCGGCCGACAAGAGCGTGTCCGCGCTCTGGGCCATCGCCGATCCCGCGCTGCGCGGTGAGATCGAGCAGGCGCACAACGACGCCGCCCGGGTGGCGCTGGAAGAGACCGTGTTCCGTTTCTGCGCGTATACGCGTATCCGGGACAGGGAGGGGCGCATCAGGGTCCTGCCTGCCGATATCTCCGTGGCAATGTTCCAACACGGCACCAGCCGGGAGAACGACCCGCAGCTTCATACCCACTGCGTCATCTTCAACGCGGCCCGCACCCACGAGGACGGCAAGTGGCGGGCCATGCACCAGTACCCGGTCTACAGCTGGGCCAAGGCCGCGGGCGCGGTCTACCGCAATGCGCTCGCCTGGAACCTCCACGAGCGCCTCGGTATCCGCATGGAGCAATACGGTCCCGATGGCGGGCTCGCCCGTATCCAGGGCATGCCGGAGGACCTGCAGGCCTTCTGGTCGAAGCGGCGGAAGGCGATCGTGGCCAAGGCGGGGGAGCTGGGCATTCCGTCATTGGGCAACGCCTCGCGCATGGCCGGCGTCAACAAGATCACCAGGGCCGGCAAATCGCATGACAACGACCCCAATATCAGGCACCGGCGCTGGAAGGACGAGGCCCAAGGCTTCGCCGAGCGAGAGGCGCTGATCCGGTCCGTGACGGGCCATGACGTGAAGATCGGCCGTGAGGCGATCCGGGAGCTGACGGACAGGTTGGACGATCTGCCCGCCCACCTCGCCCGGCAGGAGGCCGTCTTCCGCCGTCCCGACATGGTGGAAGCAGCCGCGAACGTGTCAGCGGGCCTGATCGGTCCTGAAGCGCTGAAGACCGCCATCGAGCGGCTGCGCCGTAACCCGGAGATCGAGCGGCTTGCGCCGAAGAAGCCCACGGCAGAGTCGCTCGCCGGCATGGCCCACACCGAGATCTATTCCACCCGCCACAACCTGGGACTGGAGCAGGCGGTCAAGGACATGACGGCGGCCATGGCCGCCGATACCGGCCACGGGCTGCCGGAGGAGGCGGTGAAGGAGAAGGTGGAGACCCTGTTGGAGCAGGGCTATCCCCTGAGCCAGGAGCAGTCGTTGGCGATTCGCCACGCGACGATAAGGGGCGGCCGCGTCGCCGTGATCGAGGGCGCGGCAGGCTCGGGCAAGACCACCACCTTGAGACCGATTACCGACCTTCACAGGGAGCACGGCTACGAGATCGTGCCGACCGCCGTCGCGTGGCGGACGGCGGTGGCGCTGGGCGACGACTGCGACGCGCGCGCCTTCTGCGTCGACAAGCTTCTCAAGCTCGCCGCCAGGGAGCAGGTGGAGATCGGCGCCAAGACCCTGATCGTGGTGGACGAGGCGGGGATGCTGTCGACGCGCCAGGCCCATCACATCCTTCAGCTCTCGGAGAGGCACGGCGCCAAGGTGGTGTTCGCCGGCGACACGCGCCAGCAGCAGCCGGTGGAGGCAGGACCCGGTTTGCGGCTGATCCGGGACGTCGCGGGCAGCGTCCGCGTCGACCGCATCCGGCGGCAGAAGGCGGACCTGGAGGACGTGCTTACGCATGTTCACGGCGAGACACCGGACCACGCGCGGTTCCGGGCCGGACTCACGAACCCGCAGGAGCGCGACGCCATCCTCGCCGACTACGAGGCGATGGAGAGAAAGCCCCTGTTCACGCCGTGGCAGGTGGCGGTCTCGGAGGCGCTCAGGGACGGCGAAGCTGAGAAGGCCATCGAGGCGTGGCATCTCCGCAACCGGCTTCATCTCTGCCACGACGAGGAGAAGACCCTCACCCGTCTGGTGGACGACTGGGAGCG
>JAJDVB010000140.1 GCA_022826345.1 Alphaproteobacteria bacterium | reverse complement strand
TGCTCCGGCCAAACTGAGCCTCAGCGTCCGGGCGCGGGCGGCTGTCGAACAGTCACATCAGACCATTGCCGGGATCGTCGACAGCGGCGAAGCGGTCTACGGCATCAATACCGGCTTTGGCAAAATGGCCGACACCTTGATACCGCAGGAGGCGCTGGCAACCCTGCAAACCAATCTTGTGCTGTCCCACACCGTCGGCTCCGGCATGGCCCTGTCGCTGCCCGAAACCCGTCTGGTCATGGCCATGAAGATTGCCTCGCTGGCACAAGGGTATTCCGGGGTGCGGCCCGAATTGGTGGACCTGATGATTGCCATGGTCAATCGCGATGTCCTGCCGGCGATCCCCTGCCAGGGCTCGGTCGGAGCATCGGGGGATCTGGCTCCGCATGCCCATATGGCGGCCCCGTTGATTGGTATGGGTCTTGTGCACGCCTTCGGTAACGTGATGCCGGCCGGGGAGGCCCTTGCGCGCATCGGACTGACCCCGGTGATGCTGCATCCCAAGGAGGGCCTGGCCCTGCTGAACGGCACGCAGGTATCCACTGCACTCGCATTGACCGGAGCCTTCGAAGCCCGCCAGGCGCTCGACATCGCCGTCATCGTCGGGGCGCTGACCAGCGAGGCCGTGTTGGGCTCGGTCCAGCCGTTTGAGGATCGTCTGCACCAAATCCGCCGTCACCCCGGACAAATCGAGATCGCCCGGCGCTTGCGCGACCTGACCGCCGGTAGTGAATTCCGCGACAAGGCGCTGACCGATGGGCGCCGCCAAGACCCATACTGCATTCGTTGCCAGCCACAGATCCTGGGCGCTTGCCTCGATCTGCTGGACAGCGTGGATCAGACGCTGGAGCGCGAGGCGGACGCGGTGACCGACAATCCGATCGTATTTTCCGATACCGGCGACATCTTGACGGGCGGAAATTTCCACGCCGAACCGGTTGCCTTCGCGGCCGACCAGACGGCGCTTGCGATCTGTGAGATCGGTGCCTTGGCCGAACGCCGGCTGGCGATGATGGTGGACCCCGGCCTGTCGGGCCTGCCCGCCTTCCTGACAAGCGATGCCGGCCTTAGCTCGGGCTTCATGAGCGGCCAGATCGCCGCGGCTGCCATGGTCGCCGAGAACCGCCAAAAGGCGCACCCGGCGTCGGTGGACAGTGTCCCCACTGTGGCCAATCAGGAAGATCACGTATCCATGGCTACCCACGGTGCGCGCCGGCTGACGGGCATGGCCGAGACGCTGAACAACATTCTGGCGATCGAGCTTCTGGCCGGCGTCGAGGGTACTGACCATATCGGCCTGACGTTGTCGCCTAGGCTGGCGGCTGTCAAAGACCTGGTCCGCTCCCGCGTGGGACGCATGAACAAAGACCGTTGGTTCGCACCCGACTACGAAGCCGCTCGCCAAATGGTCAGGTCCGGCCAGATCGCGGATGTCTGTGGGGCAATCTAGTCTCTACCACGCGGAGTGGAGCTCTTCGGACAGGCAGATTCAAACAGCCGATCTGCCGCAGACCCGACTGCAGGAGCGTGTGCCCTGGCATTGGAAGGCCTACCGCCACAAAGCCCTGGCCGCATGACCTGCGGCCTCCGCCGGAGGCTTACGGTGCGCCAGATGACCGGCTGGCACCTGTCGAGAACGGCTGCCGGCGAAATGGTCGATACTCTGGTTCGCTCCGAGAGCTCACAACGGCTTGTCTCCTCCCTGACCGTCACGGCGCGCAGGCGCGGTCGAGCTGTGCGTCGGTGAAGTCCATCTCGACTTTCTGCAGGCAGGGGAGTACTGTGCCTCTTGTGCACCTGCTAGGTGATTGAATGCTCATCGGAATCGCTGACTTATCCCACAGCGCGTTTTCTCTGATTTGAAGAGACAGTCGTCAGGGAATCCGGATAGCTTGGCAGTGATCGATCAGGGAGGACTTGCATGAACCGCACGAACGACAGCGTCGAGAAAACCGAGTGCGCAGCATTTCCGAAGGAGGAGATTCGTTGGGGTGTCGAAGCGCAATCGGGCGTATTGACCGACGTCCTCTTGGGAAAGCCAGACCACTTTCGCTGGGTGCCTTTGAATGCAATATCTGCCGTGACCTTCAGTACTCAAGACAGGACAGGCGTAAGATTCGATAAGCAAAAGGCGATGCGACAGCACCGGGAGATGGTCGATGCGTACGAAGCCAACGGTGTTCGATGTCATTTCGTCGAAGCCGACGAGGGTCTGCCGAGCAGCGTCTTCACGCGGGATTCCAGCTTCATGACCCCTTGGGGGGCAGTGATCACTAGCATTCAAACTCCACCCCGCCGACGGGACTATGCTGTGATTTCGGAATTCTATCGAAACTCCGGGATCCCGATCTGGAAGTGGGTAACGGCCGACCACTTCGAAGGCGGCGATTTCGTCATCTTGCGGCCCGGCTTGGCGCTTATAGGCTACACCGGCGATCGATCAACCAAGGCAGGAGCGGAACAGGTCGCCGGATGGCTACGCGAGAAAGATTGGCGATCCTTCATCGTTCCCATTCCACCCCAGTTTGTGCACATGGACGCTGTAGTCGTCATGCTGGAGAGGGATCTGGCACTGGTCTGCGAAGACGCCCTTCCCGGCTATGCTATCGATTGGCTGAATCAAGAAGGTATTGAACGGATCACTGTGTCCTACGCCGACTGCGTCAAGCTCGGCGGCAATCTTGTTAGCCTCGGCAACAAACGTGTCTTGTCAATGTCCCATAACACAAATGTCAACGCGCAACTCGAACAGGAGGGCTTCCAAGTCTTCGCGGTCGACTACGACATGTTTGCATTGGGCGGCGGTGGCGTGCATTGCTCGTGCCACGAACTCAGACGAGAACCCGATGGCTAGGACCGACCCGGACATCGGCCCGTGGACCCGGAGCAGAAAGTCGAAATAGCGAAAGAACTGTCCTGTCCGCTGAAGAAGTCATATTGCCATGGTTGCTATGCGGAACGCTCGACCCCAGATGGCATCTTCTCGTAAGCGTACCAGGGTGGCGCCTCCCGGATAGAGGCATTTGGAATCAACGAGCGATTCGACCAGTTGCTTATCGAGGAGCATGCTGATGGATTTGCTGGCGGCAGCAGTATTCATGGGCGCGGTGGCGTTGATCGCGACCGTTTCGGGGCCCAAGCTGGTTGGCGAGCGGAGGCTGCTGCGCGCCCCTTGAACGTGTCGGAGGCACCGTCGCAGGGTACTCCGTTCGGCTGACTGTGCCAGTGCGGGCAAGCAGGCTGTTGGGCAAGCAGCCACGTGACCGAGGCATCCACGGGAGCTGTGTCGAGTCGGCCACGAATGATCGATAGCGATACGATCGATGAGGGCGGAACGGAGGCGATGGGGCCGAGCGCGGGTTAGAATCTGACGCACGGCGGGATCTGCTGGCAGGTCGACTTCGGCACCGGCATATTTGATGGCGCGACGGGGATCATCACCTCCAATTTCACGGTAAGCAGCTCCGGGGAGGTGGTCGACAACAGTGGGGTATGATCTTCTTGAAGTAGAGCCGCACCCGTCGGCGAGCGACAGCAGAACGGATGGATGCGAACGTGGAGTGGGACACTGGGGCCAAACAATTGGATTGAAGTGATTTAATCGGTGCGCCGGGCAATCGAGGGCTTGAGGCCCGGAGCCTTCACGCACCCACGGCATCGACTTCTAGTGCCAAGTCGCTCAGGTGTAGCTTGCTGGCGGGAACCTCCCAAGGCTTGGCGTGCCGTCACGAACTCTCCCGCACCCTGATCAGGATTTGGGCGGATAAGTGCGAGGCCGGCACCTGCGCAGGGGCCTCTTGGAACCAGCAGTTGTCAGGGCACCATCGGCCCAGCCCACCGATTGAGGCCAACGTCGTCGTCCGCAACGCGCAAGTGCATCTCGCGCCAATATGGCAGTAGCCTGTCGGCACTTTTGGCAACCCGGGCGAGATCCTGCCGGAACCCGGCGGAGAGGTGACGCACTTCCTCCTTGACCCACTCCTCGTCCACCGTGAGCACCTTTCCGTTCTCTACGACAACCTCGCCGCCCACCATCGTCAGGACCACGGACGAGCCGTTCTCGCTATAAATCAGTTGCCTCCGTAAGTCGTTGAGCGGCGTAAAGGCCGTTGTACTGAGGTCCAGCAGAATCAGATCGGCCTGGTAACCCGGTGCCAGCATTCCGAGCTCGTCCTGGAGGCACATCCCGCGGGCCCCGCCACGAGTCAAAGACCATAGAAGCTCGGATGCCTTGGGCCACTTCAGCCAATCCGGCTCCGAAATCCTGTGCATCACGCCGGCGGTTTTCGCTACACCCCAGAGATTGAAGGTGCCATCAACCGCCATGTCATCTATTCCGAGGCCAATGGGAATTCCTCTGTCCCAAAGGCGCCGATAAGGCATGATACCGCTACCGATCCACAGGTTGCTTACAGGGTTGTGAACCACCGAGCAGCCGCAGTCGGCGATGGCATCGATGTCGTGTTCGTCCGCCCAGATGGCGTGAATGATCATGACATGTTCATCCAGACATCCGAGATCCTTCGCATATTGGAAGAACGACTTTCCATGTTTATGGAGTGCCAGAACTCTTTGGTACTTCTGTTCGCCGATATGCATGTCAAACGCCAATTCATGCTGCCGGCTCAAACGAGAAAGCGCCCTGAAATAATCGGGTGTTACGCGTTCCGGGGTAGATATTGACACTGCGGCACGCAAGCGGCCGCTTCCAGCACCGTGCCATCGCTCGATATAGCGATCGTACAACCCTAACAGGTGGTCCGGCGAGATTGCTGCGGCAGCCTCGTCCATTCGCTGCAAAATCTCGTTGGGCAGCATGTCCTTTACGTACGGATACTTCTCGTATTCCGGAACGATGGGATAGGCGATCGTCGCAGTCGCACGCATTCCGGAATCCAGATAGGCCTGCATGGTTCCGTCAATTGAAGCCTCCGTTGGTACCGGCGCGTAATGCGGGTCGTCGTGAACGGCCGTGATGCCGTTCTTCAGCATTTCGATAGCGCCCCAAAGTGCGCGTACGTAATGGAGATGCCGGTCCGGCGGCTCTGTGCTTCCGTACCCGTAAAGCATGAGGACGGAGAGCGGTACGTCCAGATCCACGCCACGCATCAAGTTGCTTCCGGAGTGGAGATGTCCGTTGACAAGGCCCGGCATGGCGAGGAGCCCTTCGGCATCGATCACACGAAGATCACGCTCGCTATCGGAAGGCCGGATTTCGGGTTCGAGTGCCTCAATCTTTGTCCCGCGGACAAGAATATCGGCCCGTTCAAACTCGGTGTCGTTGTCATCCATTGTGAGTACACGCGCATTCTTGATGAGTACCGCCATGGCGTCGTCTCCCATTCGACCGGGCCCGGGTCGAGGCTATCACGAATGTTGCCAGGATAATCTGCACATCATGCTGGGCGGAGCGCCGCTAGACATCCAGGTCGGGAGCGGACACTGAGCGATGGGAGACGGTGCGCGCCTTCTGACCGATGAGGGCGGTGTACCCGGCTCGAACAAGGGGCGGCGAATTGCATAGGCGCTTCACCCCAACTCACTGTAGAGTCGTCCGCTTGAAGCCGTTCGACCGTGCTGGGGCGCAGCGATGGGAAGGGCGGGTGCCGAGCCGCAACGATGGGACGCCACAAGTCCCGCCCGGTCCGGAGACGCCGTCCTTTCGGTCGAGCGTCTACGGACCTATTTCGACACGCCGGCCGGCGTGGTGAAGGCGGTGGACGATGTTTCCTTCGGCCTGAACCGCGGAGACATCCTCGCCATCGTCGGCGAGTCCGGCTCGGGCAAGAGCGTCACCGCGCAGTCGATCATGAAGCTGGTCGCCATGCCGCCGGGCCGTTACGCCAGCGGCCGAGTGGTTCTGGACGGGATCGACCTCCTGTCGCAGAGCGAAAGGGCACTCGGCGCGATACGCGGTAAGCGCATCTCGATGATTTTTCAGAACCCGCGCGCCGCGCTCAACCCTGCCTTCACCGTCTCGACGCTGATGGTAGAGACTCTGCGCCGCCACGATTCTTCGCTCTCAAAAGCGGAGGCGGTCAAGCGCGCCGCTACCCTATTGCGTGCAGTGGATTTTCCCGATCCCGAGCGGGTTGCCGCGAGCTATCCCCATCAGATGAGCGGCGGCATGTGCCAGCGGGTGGGTGTGGCGCTCAGCATGGCCTGCGAGCCGGAAGTGCTGATCGCCGACGAGCCGACGACTGCCCTCGACGTTCTGGTGCAGGCGACAATTCTTCTTCTCCTGAAGCGCGCGCATGCGGAGCGCGGACTCTCGATCATCCTGATCACCCATGACTTCGGCGTCCTGCGGGCGCTGGCCACCCGGGTCATCGTCATGTACGCGGGGCAGATACAGGAGCAAGGACGGGTCGACGACGTTCTCGCCAATCCGCAGCACCCTTACACGAAGGCGCTGATCCAGGCGGTGCCTGATCCGGATAGCACCGACCAACGGCTTCACCAGATCGAGGGTCAGCCGCCCGATCTGCTGAACCTGGCCGCCGGTTGCAGCTTCGCCGATCGCTGCGCCTTCGTCATGCCCAAGTGTCGGAGCGAGCGCCCGGAACTCTACGAGGCCGCTGCGGGGACCGACGTTCGCTGTCACCTGTTCGGGCCGGAAGCGAGCGCGCACCAGTGAGCGAACCCCTTATCAAGGTGCGCGGCCTGCGCAAAGCCTTCCCCGTGCGAGAGGGAACGGTCCTGCGCAAGAAGGTCGGCGAGATCGTGGCGGTGGACGACGTCAGCTTCGATGTCTTCGAGGGCGAGACCCTGGGCTGTGTCGGTGGCTCGGGATCGGGCAAGTCCACCCTCGGGCGGCTGATCCTCAACCTGATTCGTGCCGATGTGGGAAGCGTCCAATTCGGCGATGCCGATCTGGTTGGCCTCTCTCCGGCTGAGATGCGTCCCTATCGCAAGGATTTGCAGATCGTCTTCCAAGACCCCCTGCACACGCTCAACCCGCGGCGCACCGTTGCGGAGAACGTCACGCGCTCAATGCTCAACTTCGATATCTCGCGCCAGGAGGCCAGAGAGAGGGTGCAGTACCTCTTCGACATCGTCGGCCTCAACCCGGCGCATACCAATCGCTATCCGCACGAGTTCAGCGGGGGGCAATGTCAGCGCATCGGCATCGCCCGCGCACTGGCCCTCGAGCCGCGCTTTCTCTTTCTTGACGAGCCGGTCTCGGCGCTCGATGTCTCAATTCAGGGGCAGATCCTCAATCTGCTGAAGGAGCTGCAAGAGACCCTTCAGCTGACTTATCTCTTCGTCTCTCACGACCTGAAGCTCGTGAAGAATTTCTCCGACCGCATTCTCGTTCTTTACCATGGCCGCGCCGTCGAAATCGGCGGCAGCGACGCGGTCTATCATCACCCGAAGCATCCCTACACCAGGACGCTCCTCGATGCGGTGCTGGGCCTCAAGAAGGACGACGCGTGGGAGAGAGTCGCAAGTCGAACTGGCGTGCTTGCCGACGACGAAGACCTTGAGAGCGCCATGCGCGCCTCTGCGGCGGCCAGGACCGGCTGTATCTATTCCGGAACCTGCACGGAGCGCTTCGAACCGTGTGCCACGCAGATGCCCGATCTGCAGGAAATCGAGACGGGCCACGCCGTGGCCTGTCATCTTTACGAGGGCTCAAAGAAAGACCGGAACGCGTCGGCGGCCGCCGGGGACGCACGACGTGAAAGCGAACACACTCTCCGGCAGGCGCGCGACGAAAGTGCGCGCCAGCTCACAACATGAAGGGAGGATAGGATCATGAGAGGGTGGTTGAAAGGTATGGGCCAGGTGAGCCCGACGTGGCTGTGTCGCCACGCCGTGAGCCTCCTGGCCTTGATGGCGCTTGCCGCCGGTTCGCTGTTCGCGGCGGACAAGCCGGTGCAGGCGCAGGAAAAAACGATCGTTCTTGCTGTCGAAGGCGAGCCCAGTCGTCTCGATCCTCATACACATGTGCTGTGGCTCACCTATCGCGAAACGTTCCACATTTACGAAAGCTTCGTGCAGCAGGACCTGACCATCAAGGACGTCGATCGTCCGCCGGTCATCCCTGCTCTCGCCACGAGTTGGGATGTTTCCGAGGACAAGCTGCACTACACGTTCCATCTGCGTGAGGGCGTGACATTCCACGATGGAACGCCCTGGAACGCCGAGGTCGCGAAGTTCAACTTCGACCGCGTAATGAACGAGGACTTCGAGCACTTCTACCCGCTGGCCAACGCCTTCAACGGCTGGTGGCACGGCGATATCGAGAGCTACGAAGTGGTCGATGAGTACACGTTCCGGGTCAACATGAAGCAGCCGAACTCCGAGTTCATCCGGCGGCTCTCGCAGGGTGGTTTCGGCTCTTCGGGCATGATCAGCCCCAAGGTCGTGGAGACCCACGGCAACGAGGAGGCGCATCTGCACGGCGCCGGCACCGGCCCGTTCAAGCTGACGGAGCGTGTCTTCGGCGAGAAGATCGTGATGGAGCGCAACGCCGACTATTGGGACCCCAATCGGATTCCCAGGGTCGACAGGCTCATCGTTCGCGGCATCCCCGATGTCGCGACCCGCGAGCTTGCGCTT
>JAJDVB010000027.1 GCA_022826345.1 Alphaproteobacteria bacterium | reverse complement strand
GCGTCATCATGTACCCGTAACGTTCCGGTCTCGCGCCAAATCGCTGCATTCTGCTCGCCCGGTGGGGGTCAGGCAGTCGATATCCGGCTGCCAAAGATCAGTGACGCGCGCCCGAAAATCGCCACAGCGCACATTCCTCTTACATAGTGTACTCTTGCCTAGTATCATGCTATTTTGGCTATCCTGCGAATATTAACGACAGTAGTGAAAGTGATAAGCTACAAGTCCTTCTGTCTTTTGAATCTTATCTGAGTGCAATGGGCGTTTTAGCTGCCGAGAGATTGGAAATTGTAGCCAGCCATATCGCGGATACGATTCCGCATTCGCTTCATGGCCTAAAAGATGATGGGCTGATTTCGAATAACGTTGCGTGGGGCCCCCCAGATCATGTAAAGTATAAGTGGGTCAAGAGGCCTGGAATCGTTGTCGCGCCAACTCGGTCGGGATTTGAATTGTTCCGCTTGGGTTTGGGCATAAACCAAGCCCCAACGAATTCAATACTCGTAGACGAAAATGTTCAATCTAAGATAGATAGAGCTCTGGTTGGGCGGATTAATCCAGAAGTGCCTCCCAAGTGAAGAGGTGATCTCCCGGAAACTGAGTTAGATCGACTGCGACGAGCGTGAGGAAGCGTGCAATCGTGCAGGACGAGTTTGGGAGCGAGAGGATGACGCGGGCCTATATCGTCGGCACCCTCGACACCAAGGGCGATGAGCTGCTCTATGTGCGCGACCTGCTTGCGGCGGACGGCGTGCGGGCCTGCGTCGTGGATGTCGGCACCGGGAGCGGAGACCGGCCCGCCGGCGTGGACGTGGGCGCCGCCGAGGTCGCCGCCCATCATCCCGACGGCGCCGACGCGGTGCTCAGCCTCGACGACCGCGGCCAGGCGGTCGCCGCCATGGGCGAGGCGCTGGCGCGCTTCCTGCCCACGCGGGACGACATCGGCGGGGTGATCGGGGCCGGAGGGTCCGGCAACACCGCGCTGGTCTCCATCGGCATGCAGGCGCTCCCCATCGGGGTGCCGAGGGTGCTGGTCTCCACCGTCGCCTCGGGCAACGTCGCGCCCTACGTCGGTCCCAACGACATCACCATGATGTACTCGGTGGTGGACATCGCCGGGCTCAACCGGATTTCGCGGGTGGTGCTCGCCAACGCGGCGCACGCGCTCGCCGGCATGATGCGGGGCGAGGCGCCGGCGGCCGAGGACAAGCCCGCCATCGGCCTGACCATGTTCGGTGTCACCACGCCCTGCGTGGATCAGGTCCGCGCCGCGCTGGAGGCGCGCCACGACTGCCTGGTCTTCCACGCGACCGGGACCGGCGGACGCTCGATGGAGAAGCTGGTCGATTCAGGCCTGGTGCTGGGCTGTATCGACAGCACCACGACCGAGGTCTGCGATCACCTGATGGGCGGCGTCTTCAGCGCGGGCGGGGACCGGCTCGGCGCCTTCGCGCGGACGGGCCTGCCCTACGTGGGCTCCTGCGGGGCGCTCGACATGGTAAACTTCGGCGCGCGCGAGACCGTGCCGGCGCAGTACGAAGGCCGCACCTTCCACATCCACAATCCCAACGTGACGCTCATGCGCACGACGGCGGACGAGAATGCACGGATGGGCGAGTGGATCGGTGCCAAGCTCAACGCCTGCGAGGGGCCGGTGCGATTCCTGATCCCGGAGCAGGGGGTCTCGCTGATCGACGCGCCAGGGATGCCCTTCCACGACCCCGACGCCGACGCGGCCCTCTTCGAGGCGCTGGAGCGGACGGTAGAGCAAACCGACGCGAGGCGCCTGATCCGCTTGCCGCTCCACATCAACGACGCCGATTTCGCCCAGGCTCTCGTCGAGAGCTGGAACGGGATCGCCGCCTGACCCCCTAGGGAGGCCGCCGATGCCGGGCATGGACCGCCGAACGCTACTGGAGACGTTTCACGGCATGGTCACCCGCCGCGAGCCGATCATCGGCGGTGGCGCGGGCACCGGGCTCTCGGCCAAGTGCGAGGAGGCCGGCGGCATCGACCTCATCGTGATCTACAACTCCGGCCGCTACCGCATGGCGGGGCGGGGTTCGCTCGCGGGCCTGCTGGCCTACGGCAACGCCAACGAAATCGTGAAGGAGATGGCGCACGAGGTGATTCCGGTGGTGCGGCAGACGCCGGTGCTCGCCGGCGTCAACGGCACCGACCCCTTCATGGTGCTCGACCGCTTCCTGGACGAGTTGAAGGCTTTAGGTTTCTCGGGCGTTCAGAACTTCCCGACCGTCGGCCTCATCGACGGCGTCTTCCGCGCCAACCTGGAAGAGACCGGCATGGGCTACGGCCTGGAGGTCGACATGATCCGGTCGGCGCACGAGGCAGACCTGCTCACCACGCCCTACGTCTTCTCGAAGGACGACGCGGTTGCCATGACAGAAGCCGGCGCCGACATCATCGTCTGCCACATGGGGCTCACCACCAGCGGCACCATCGGCGCGCAGACCGCCAAGTCGCTGGAAGAGTGCGTGACGCTGATCGACGCGTGGGCGCTTGCGGCCAAGGCCGTGCGCGAGGACGTGATCGTGCTCTGCCACGGCGGGCCCATCGCCTCGCCCGAGGACGCGACGTTCGTGCTGCAGCACGCCGAGCACGTGCACGGCTTCTACGGGGCGAGCAGCATGGAGCGCCTGCCCACCGAGGTCGCCATGACCGCGCAGACCAAAGCGTTCAAGGCGATCAGCTTCTGAAGGGCGGCGGCCTCAAACCCCCAGGTATCGGTCCGTCAGTGCCGGAGTGAGGTCGGCGCTTGCGCCGGACCAGCAGGTCGCGCCTTTCTCCAGGATGACGCAGTGCTCGGCGACGGCCGTAAGTTCCTTCAGCGACTTGTCGACCACGAGGATGGAGAGGCCGGCCTCCTTCAGCGTCGCGATCACCGACCAGATTTCCCGACGGATGAGCGGCCCCAGCCCCTCCGTCGCCTCGTCCAGGATGAGCAGCCGGGGATTGGTCATCAGCGCCCGGCCGATGGCGAGCATCTGCTGTTCGCCACCGGAGAGCGTGTTGGCTTTCTGATTGCGGCGCTCCGCCAGCTGAGGGAAGAGCGCGATCACCCGCTCCTCGTTCCAGTGGCCGGGGCGGGCGGCGGCGGTCAGGTTCTCGCGCACCGTCAGTGTCGGGAAGCAGCGCCGGCCTTCCGGCACCAGCCCGAGGCCGAGCCAGGCCGCCCGGTGCGAGGGCAGGCGCGCGAGGTCGCGGCCGGCGAAGGCGATGCTGCCTTCGCGATGCGGCATCATGCGGCAGATCGTCCTGATGGTGGTGGTCTTGCCCATGCCGTTGCGCCCCATGAGCGCCACCACCTCGCCCTCGCCGACGGCGAGGTCGACGCCGAAGAGCGCCTGCGAGGTGCCGTAGAAGGCGGTGACGCCTGCGACCTCAAGCAGCGCCGTCATGCCCCTCGTCCCCGAGGTAGGCGCCGCGCACCTCCTCGTTGGCGCGGATCTCTTCCGGCGTGCCGCTCGCGATGATCCGGCCGTAGACGATGACGGAGATGCGGTCCGCAAGGGCGAAGACCGCATCCATGTCGTGCTCGACCAGCAGGATCGGGGCCTCCGCCCGCAGGTCGTCGAGAATTTCGATCAGCTTCGCCGTGTTCTCCGGCCCCATCCCCGCCATGGGCTCGTCGAGCAGAAACGCCTTGGGCTTGAGCGCGAGCGCGATGGCGATCTCCAGCGCCCGCCGTTCGCCGTGCGACATATCGCCTGCGCGAACGTCGGCTCTGTCGTCCAGCAGGAGACGTTCGAGGTGTGCCATCGCCTGCGTCATCAGTGGCTTGTCCTTGAGCGCCGGCTTGATGAAGCGGAAGGTTTTTCGCTCCACCGATTGGACCGCCAGCATGACGTTCTGCAGCCCCGAGAACTCCGGTGCGACGGAGGACACCTGGAAAGTCCGGGCCAGCCCGAGCTGAGCGCGGGCCACCATGTCCAGGCGGTCGATATCGCGGCCGACGAAGCGGATGGAGCCGCTGTCCTGGCGGATTTCGCCCGCGATCTGCTTGATGACGGTGGACTTGCCGGCGCCGTTCGGCCCGATCAGCGCATGAATCTCGCCGGGCACAAGGTCGAGCGTCACCGCGTCGCTCGCGACCACCGCGCCGAAGCGCTTCGACAGTTTCTCGGTCTGAAGGATCGGCTCAGGCATGGCGGGGTTGGCCTGCGAGAATGCCGATCACGCCGCCGCGGGCGAACAGCACCAGGGCCACCAGCAGCGCGCCCAGCAGGAGCAGCCAGTGCTCGCTGACGTCGCCCAGCGTGTTCTCCAGCACGATGTAGAGCGCAGCGCCGGCGGCGGGGCCGAACAGCCGTCTCGTGCCGCCCAGGATCACGAACACCATGATCTCGCCCGAGGTGTGCCACGACAGCATCGAGGGGCTGACGAAGCGATTGAGGTCGGCGTAGAGCGCGCCGGCGAGCCCCGCCATCATGCCCGAGATCACGAAGGCGGTGAGCTTCACGCGGAAGGGGCTGATGCCGACAGTGGCGAGCCGCTGCGCGTTCTGCCGCGCGCCGTTGAGCGCGAGACCGAAGCGCGACTGCGAGAGCAGGAAGGAGAAGCCGATCGCAAGGATCAGCAGCACGTAGCAGATGGCGAAGAAGTGGAGCGGGTTGAGCGTGTTGAGCCCCGGAAACTCGTTCCTGATGTAGATCGAGAGCCCGTCCTCACCGCCATAGGCCGGCCACGAGATCGCGAAGTAATAGACCATCTGGGCGAAGGCCAGCGTGATCATGATGAAGAAGACGCCGGTGGTGCGCAGGGAGAGCGCGCCGATCACCAGCGCCGCGATGCCGCTAACGACGATGGCGACTGGCCAGATGATCAGCATCTGCGTCGTGCCTTCGACCAGCAGCGGCGCGGTGAAGAGCGGCTCGTAGTTGAGCGCGTGGCTCGCGAGGATGCCGGCCGCGTAGCCGCCTAAGCCGAAGAACGCCGCGTGCCCGAGCGAGACCATCCCGCCGTAGCCCAGCGCGATATTGAGCCCGGTGCCGGCAAGCCCGAGGATCGCCACCTTGGTCGCAAGCGTGATGACGAACGGCTCGTCGAAGGCGTTGCCGAGCAGCGGCGCGGCGAGCAGGCCCGCCGCGATCAGGAGGCTGATGGCCGCCTCTCTGGTCAGCATCAGTGCGCCCTGGTGCCGAACAGGCCGGTCGGGCGCAGGAACAGCACCAGCGCCATCAGGATGTAGATCAGCATGGAGGCCAATGCCGAGCCGACGTTGTTGGCGGCGGACGAATCCATGAAGGTGTCGAACGCGACCGGCAGCAGGAAGCGCCCGAGCGTGTCGGCGAGGCCCACCAGGATTGCGCTCACCAGCGCGCCGACGATGGAGCCCAGCCCGCCGATGATGATGACGACGAAGGCGAGGATCAGCACTGGCTCGCCCATGCCCACCTGCACCGACTGGATCGTGCCCACCAGCGCCCCTGCGAGGCCGGCCAGCGCCGCGCCGATCGCGAACACGGTGGTGTAGAGCTTGCGGATGTCGACGCCGAGGGCGGCGATCATCTCCCGGTCGGATTCGCCGGCCCGGATGCGGATGCCGAGGCGCGTCCGCGCGATCAGGAGGAAGAGCCCGCCCGCGATCACGAGCCCGATCAGGATGATCGCGAAGCGGAAGAGGGGGTAGTCGATGCCACCGGGGAGCGCCACCGGCCCCGACAGAAAGTCGGGCACCGTGAGATAGAGCGGAAAGGAGCCGAACACCCAGCGGGTGCCCTCGGAGAAGACCAGGATCAGCGCGAAGGTCGCGAGCACCTGATCGAGATGGTCGCGACGGTAGAGCCGGCGAATGACGGCGACCTCGACGAGGGCGCCTGCGGCAGCGGCCGCGGCGAGGCTCGCTGCGAGGCCTACCCAGTAGGAGCCGGTCGCGGCAGCCACGGCGGCGCAGGCGAAGGCGCCGATCATGTAGAACGAGCCGTGGGCGAGGTTGATGAGGCCCATGACGCCGAAGATGAGCGTCAGCCCTGCGGCCATCAGAAACAGCATGAAGCCGAACTGAAGGCCGTTCAGGAGCTGCTCGACGATGAGCGAGGCCGTCAAGTCGGTGCCTCGGTCACGTCGATGGCCCGGCGACTGCTGACTCGCAACGAATGTCGTGAGCGGCCTTCCATACCCCTGCTTTCGACTTCGGACGCCTGCGGTCCACTTGGCATCTTGAGCGCCGGACCTTAGCCCGGAATTCTCACCAAGGTCATGGATTGCCGCTGCGGAGGCAGCTCGTCTACCGCCCGTCCGGGGGCTCCGTGCCTAGACCGGGGTAGATGGGGAAGGCGCGGCAGAGCGCGCGCACCTCGGCACGGACGGCTTGCTCGATTGCGTCGTCGCGTTCGCCCGCCGCCGCCATCGCGCGCAGCACGTCGGCGATCCAGACGCCGATGCGGTGGAACTCTTCTTCGCCGAAGCCCCGCGTGGTGCCGGCCGCCGAGCCGAAACGCAGTCCCGAGGTCACCCTGGGCGGCTGCGTGTCGCCCGGCACCGCATTCTTGTTGCAGGTGAGACCGGCGGCTTCGAGGCTATCAGAGGCCGCGGCCCCAGTCAGTCCGAGCGGGCGCAGGTCGGCAACCAGCAGGGGCGTGTCGGTGCCCCCCGCGACGATGGCGATGCCGCGCGCCATGAGCGTATCGGCGAGGCTTCGCGCGTTGGCCAGCACCTGGGCTGCGTAGTCCTTGAATTCGGGCTTCAGCGCTTCGCCCAGGCAGACCGCCTTGGCCGCGACCGCGTTGAGAATTACGCTGCCCTGCACGCCGGGGAAGATCGCGCTGTCCAGCTTACGCGCGAGCGCGGGATCGTCGGTGAGGATGAGGCCGCCGCGTGCGCCGCGCAGGTTCTTGTAGGTGGTTGCCGTGGTGACGTGGGCGTGGGGCAGGGGGCTCGGGTGCGCGCCGCCGGCCACGAGGCCCGCGAAGTGCGCCATGTCGGCGAGCAGGATGGCGCCGACCGAATCGGCGATGGCACGGAAGGCGGCGAAGTCGATCGCGCGCGGATAGGCCGAGCCGCCGCAGATGATGAGCCTGGGCCGGTGCTCCTGAGCCAGCCGCTCGACCTCGCCCATGTCGATAAAGCCAGAGGCATCGGTGCGGTAGCGGACCGGATTGAACCACTTGCCGGTCAGGTTCACCGCCGCGCCGTGGCTCAGGTGGCCGCCGGCATCCAGCGCCATGCTCAGCACCGTGTCGCCCGGCTGGAGCAGCGCGAGAAAGACCGCCTGGTTGGCCTGGCTGCCGGAATGGGGCTGGACGTTGGCGAAGGCGCAGCCGAAGAGCTGCTTGGCCCGCTCGATGGCGAGGGACTCGACCGTGTCGGCGAATTCGGCGCCGCCGTAGTAGCGGGCGCCCGGCCGGCCTTCGACGGTCTTGTTGACGATGACCGAGCCCAACGCGTCGAGACTCGCGCGGCTGACCAGGTTCTCCGACGCGATCAGCTCGATCCCGTCCTGTTGGCGGGCAAGCTCGCCCGCGAGCGCCGCGTGGACCTCCGGGTCGACTGTTTGCAGGTGATCGAGAAAGTAACCCGGCTCGCGCGCCGGCGATCGGGTCATGGGCCGGTCATGCCGCCGGGGCGAGCAGGCAGTCGTCGGCAAGCGGCACCACCGGCGAGAAATCGGTGTGGTGCTTGTATTCCGGCCGGGCGAACGCGGTCTGGGCGTTGGCGACCGGGTTGAGAATGAGCGAGAAGATTGCGCGGTCCCACGGCGACAGGTTGCCGGGCGAGCCGTGGACCATCAGGTCGCCGAAGATGAGGACCGTGCCGGGCGGGCCGAGCGCGGGCGTGATGCCGCCCACGGCGATGAGGTTCGTGACGGTCTCGCGATCCACCACCCAGAGCGGATAGCTCGTGCTCGTCACGTCGTGGAAGGTGGGCAGCGGCTCGTGCCGGTGGGAGCCGGGAATGAAATAGAGCGGCCCGTTGTAGTGGCTCACCTCGTCCAGCAGGATGTGCAGGTTGAGCGCCTGCGGTGCCGGCACGCCGTCGTCGCGGTGATGGGTGGCAAAGTCGTAGTGCCACTGCCAGACATCGCCCTCGAAGGCCGCCTTCACGTTGACCTTGACCTGCTGGATGTAGAGATCGGGGCCCGCGATCTGCCGCGCCGGCTCGACCAGGCGCGGGTGACGCACCAGGCGGTCGATGAGGTCGCTCCGCTGGTGGAGCCCCATGATGGTGCGGGCTGCGGTGCCCGTCTTCTCGCCGATGTTGGCCTCGCTCTCCTCGTCGAAGAGCGGCGGCAGGGCTGCGCGGATCGCCGCCACCTCGGCCGCGGAGAAGAGGCCGGGGAGGATCAGCAGGCCGTCCCGGAGGAAGACCTCAAGCTGCGCTTCGTTGAGCTTCAACGGGCCGGCCTCGCCGACCGCTCACCGCCCCAACCGCGAGAGGAAACGGGGCTCTCCCGCCAGCGGCAGGGAGAGCCCCGAACCCGTTGCGGATCGCGACAGCCTATTCGGCGGCCGCGGGCGTGACGGCCCGGCGGCGCTTGGCCAGCGCGATCTCGTTCGGCGCGCGGTGATAGGCGCCGTCCTTCATGATCATGAGCAGGTTGTCGGCGTCCTGCATGATGGAGACGTCCTTGGTCGGGTCGCCGTCCACCAGCAGCAGGTCGGCGAGGTAGCCTTCCTTGACCATGCCGACGTTGAGCCCCATGAGCTCGCCGCCCCACTTCGTGGCGCCGATCAGCGCCTCGGCCGGCGAGTAGCCGAAGTGGTTGACGAAATGCTCCATGTCGCGGGCGTTGGCGCCGATGGGGTTCCAGGCGAAGCCGTAGTCACCCCCCGGCATGGCCCGGATGCCGCGCTTCCGCACTTCCTGATAGGTGCGGATCGTGTTCTCCATCTTGTAGAACATGTTGTAGCTCTCGGCGACCTCGCGGGTGATGCCCCACTCGCCGGCCTCGTGCGCAAACGTGTAGACGATGCCGAAGGCCGGGGCCATGAAGATGTCCTTCTTCTTGGCTTCCAGCATGTCGAGGGTCTTATTCGACGAGTAGTCGGCGTGGTAAATGATGTTGATGCCGTGCTTGAGCGCGAGCCGCACCGCCTTGTCCGCCCTGGCGTGGGTGATGATGTTGACACCGG
Organism: Alphaproteobacteria bacterium; assembly: GCA_022826345.1. Next base: position 1,408 of record JAJDVB010000027.1, on the reverse strand, counting down.
CTTCGCGCGCCACTTCGGCCGCCGCGGCGACCTCGGCATCGAAGTAGGTGATCTTTTCGGACTGCCCCGGCTGGCAGAATTCGTCGCCCGAGATGTTGATCTTCAGGTTGTCCACGCCCTCGCGCACGCAGAGCCTGCAGGCCTTGCGCACCTCGTCCGGCCCGTCGGCGATGAAGCCCACCGACTCCTGGTGCATGTGCCACTTGCGCTCGTCGCCGAGCCCGCCTGACGACACGATCTCGGGCGACGCCGCCTTGATGCGCGGACCCGGATAACGCCCGGCATTGATCACGTCGCGCAGCACCGGCTCGATTCGAATCTTGTTGTAGCCGACACCGGCAGCCGAGAAGAGGCTCGTAAAGCCGTGATCGATCATCGTTCGCGCATTGTCGAGCGCGAGCACCATGTGCTCCTCTGGCGGGAGCGCCCCGATCTCCGGAAGTGTCGTCGAATCGATGTAACAGACGTGGGAGTGGGGCTCGATCAACCCCGGCATCAGGGTGGCGCCGGCACCGTCCACCACGGTGGCGCCGTTGGCCCTGATCCTGCCCTTGCCCTTGGCGACCTTCTTGATGAGGTTGCCTTGCAGCTTCACCTCGCCCGCATAGGGGCGCTTGGCGTTGCCGTCGAAAATCCTGACATTCGTGAAGAGCGTCTCTGCCATCGTTTCAGCCTCCGCCTCTGGCATGCGCCATTGCGGTCTGTAGGCCCATGCCGCAGGAATCCCTTCGTCGCGCCGCTTCGGGCGGCGCCCGCCGCTGCGCCAAGCTTAGGCGCCTGCCCCGGCGCTCGCAATCGCTAACCCGCGCTGGCAGCCGATTTCGCGCGGCCGCGCTGTACATCGCAGCATGGCCGGTCTATGACCCGCAGGCCACCGGCGGGAAGGGAGACCCATGATCGATCTGCACTACTGGCCGACGCCCAACGGCAAGAAGGTGACCATCCTGCTGGAGGAATGCGGGATGCCCTATCGCCTCGTCCCCTGCCACATCGGGAAGGGCGATCAGTTCGAGGACGCGTTCCTCGCGATCAGCCCCAACAACCGCATGCCGGCGCTGGTGGACCACGACCCGCCCGGCGGCGGCGCGCCGGTCAGCGTCTTCGAATCGGGCGCGATGATGATGTACGTCGCCGAGAAGGCCGGGCGCTTCTATCCGCAGGACCTGCGCGGGCGCTACGAGGTCAACCAGTGGGTCATGTGGCAGATGGCGAACCAGGGGCCCAAGTTCGGCGAGCGCGGCCACTTCAACCGGCTCGGCGACGACGAGGGCGACCAGAGCTACGCGCTGACCCGCTTCAGCAACGAGGTCAACCGGCTCTACGGCGTGATGAACAACCGGCTCTACGACCGGCCTTACCTCGCCGGCGACGACTACACGATCGCCGACATGATCTCCTACCCGTGGAC
>JAJDVB010000209.1 GCA_022826345.1 Alphaproteobacteria bacterium | reverse complement strand
GACGTGCGCGGTCGCGATCGTGATCCCGCGCTCGCGCTCCTCCGGCGCCTTGTCGATCTCGTCGAACGACACGAACTCCGCGCCGCCCGCCTCGCCCAGAACCTTCGTGATCGCCGCCGTCAGCGTCGTCTTGCCATGGTCAACGTGACCAATCGTCCCAACGTTGCAGTGCGGCTTCGTACGCTCAAACTTCTCCTTGGCCATCGGTGCTCTCTCTCAGGAGGTCTTGATCTTGGTCGTGGTCACGCGATCAGGCGTAGCGGGCGCGGACTTCGTCCGACACCGCCGAGGGCACCTGATCGTAGTGATCGAACTCCATCGTGAACTGCGCCCGCCCTTGGGTGAGCGAGCGCAGGGTGTTGACATAACCGAACATGGTCGCGAGCGGTACCATGGCGCGAATCACCTGGGCGTTGCCGCGCGGCTCCATGCCGCCGACATGCCCGCGCCGGGCGTTGAGGTCGCCGATCACGTCGCCCAGATAGTCCTCGGGCGTCACGACCTCGACCTTCATCATGGGCTCCAGCAACGCCGGCGCCGCGCCCTGCAGGGCCTCGCGGAACGCCGCGCGTGCCGCGATCTCGAACGCGAGCGAGCTGGAATCGACATCGTGCGATGCGCCGTCGATCAGCCGCGCCTTGAAGTCGATGACCGGGAAGCCGGCGACGACACCGGCCTGCCGCGCCTCCTCGATGCCCTTCTCGACGGCGGGGATGTAGTCCCTGGGCACGGCGCCGCCCACAACCTCGCTTTCGAAGGCGAAGCCTTCGCCGGGTTCCACCGGCTCCAGCACGACCTTGACCCGCGCGAATTGACCGGCCCCGCCGGTCTGCTTCTTGTGCGTGTAATCGACCGTGGACTCGCGGCCGATGGTCTCGCGATAGGCGACCTGCGGCTGGCCGACGTTGGCGCCCACCTTGAACTCGCGGCGCATGCGGTCGATCAGGATGTCGAGATGCAGCTCGCCCATGCCCTTGATCACGGTCTGCCCGCTCTCGGGATCGGCGGTGACGCGGAACGACGGGTCTTCCTCGGCGAGCCGTGCGAGCGCGATGGAGAGTTTGTCCTGATCGGCTTTGGTCTTGGCCTCGACCGCGACCTCGATCACCGGATCCGGGAACTCCATCCGCTCCAGCACAACCGGGTGCGCCGGATCGCTCAGGGTCTCGCCGGTCGTGGTGTCCTTGAGGCCGGCGATGGCCACGATGTCGCCCGCCCGCGCCTCCTGGATGTCCTCGCGGGAATTCGCGTGCATGAGCAGCATCCGGCCGACCCGCTGCTTGCGGCCCTTGGCGCTGTTGAGCACCTGCTTGCCGGTCTGGATCATGCCCGAATAGACGCGCACGAAGGTGAGTGAGCCGACAAAGGGGTCGGTCATCACCTTGAAGGCGAGCGCCGCCAGTGGCTCGTCGTCGCTGCAGGAGCGCTCGACCTCGTTGCCCTTGCCGGGCACGACGCCGTGCACCGGCGGCACGTCGGTCGGCGCCGGCATGAAATCGCACACCGCGTCCAGCAGCGGCTGCACGCCCTTGTTCTTGAAGGCGGAACCGGCGAGCACAGGAACCATCTGGCCCGAGAGCGTGCCGATGCGGAGACACCGCTTGATCGCCGCCTCGTCCGGCTCCTCGCCTTCGAGGAAGCGCTCGAGCACGCCGTCGTCCATCTCGACCACCGCTTCGATGAGCGCCTGACGGCTGACCTCGGCCTCGGCCTTCATGTCGTCGGGCACGTCGCCGACGGTGAACTCCGCACCGAGGGTCTCCGACTTCCAGACGATGCCCTTCATCGCGATCAGGTCGACCACGCCGATGTGCTTCGCCTCGGTGCCGATGGGGAGCTGGATCGCGACCGGGTTGGCGCCCAGCCGCTCGCGAATCATCTCGATGCAGCGCGGGAAGTTGGCCCCGACGCGGTCCATCTTGTTGACGAAGCAGATGCGAGGGACGTTGTACTTGTCCGCCTGACGCCAGACCGTCTCGGCCTGCGGCTCGACGCCAGCGACCGCGTCGAACACCGCGACCGCGCCGTCCAGCACCCTGAGCGAGCGCTCGACCTCGATAGTGAAGTCGACGTGGCCCGGCGTGTCGATGATGTTGATTCGGTGGTCACGCCAGAAGCAGGTGGTGGCGGCGGACGTGATGGTGATGCCGCGCTCCTGCTCCTGCTCCATCCAGTCCATAGTGGCGCTGCCCTCGTGGACCTCGCCCATCTTGTAGGACTTGCCGGTGTAGTAGAGCACCCGCTCGGTCGTGGTCGTCTTACCGGCATCGATATGCGCCATGATGCCGATATTGCGGTAGCGTTCGAGGGGTGTGGTCCGAGCCATTGTTCTTGTCCGCGAACGCCAACGCCTACCAGCGGTAGTGCGAAAAGGCGCGGTTGGCCTCGGCCATACGGTGGGTGTCTTCCCGCTTCTTAACGGCAACGCCGCGGTTTCCCGCGGCGTCGAGGAGTTCGTTGCTGAGCCGGTCCACCATCGTGGTCTCGGAGCGGTCCCGGGTCGCGCCGATAAGCCAGCGAATAGCGAGCGTCTGGCGTCGGTCGGGCCGCACCTCGGTCGGCACCTGGTAGGTGGCGCCGCCGACGCGGCGCGAGCGTACCTCCACGGCCGGCTTTACGTTGTCGAGGGCCTCGTGAAAGACCCTGACCGGGTCCTGTCCGGTCTTCTCTCTGATCCGGTCGAGCGCGCCATAGACGATGCGCTCGGCTGTCGACTTCTTGCCGTCGAGCATCAGGGAGTTCATGAACTTCGCCAGCACCACATCCCCATGGCGGGGGTCGGGGTTGACGGTTCGACGCTCTGCGGCGCGACGGCGCGACACTGGACGGCTCCTTCTTGTTCTCTATTTGGGCCGTTTAGCGCCGTACTTGGAGCGCCGCTGGCGGCGGTCCTGGATACCCTGGGTGTCGAGCGAGCCGCGAATGATGTGGTAGCGCACGCCCGGCAGGTCCTTCACCCGGCCGCCGCGAATCATCACCACCGAATGCTCCTGAAGGTTGTGCCCCTCACCGGGGATGTAGCTGGTCACCTCGAAGCCGTTGGTGAGGCGCACGCGCGCGACCTTGCGCAGCGCCGAGTTCGGCTTCTTCGGCGTCGTCGTGTAGACCCTGGTACACACGCCGCGCTTCTGCGGGCAGGCCTGCAGCGCCGGCACCTTGTTTCGTGCGGCAGGCGCCGTACGCGGCTTGCGAATCAGTTGGTTGATCGTCGGCATCGCGGCGTTCCACGTTCAACAGACAGTGCGGCGCGTGCAGGTGGACCGGGAAAATCGGGATCCGCCCGCTTCCCCGCCGCCGGCCTGCGCCGACCCATCGGAAACTCTCTCGATCACAAGGCATGGTGGCGGGCGCCCTGAGGCGCGCCAACCTACCTCGTCGGCAAGAGGGTGGCGCATCCTAGTGATGGGCCTATCCACCGTCAAGCGGCAAAAACGGCGAAAAACCAAGAAATTCCGCGAGAGAATCGCGGGCTGTCGGGAGCCCGAGAGTGTATCGTAGCGCCGCGATTTGCGGGCGCGGAGAGACCCCAATGAACGTCTTGGTCGTGGGCTCGGGCGGGCGCGAGCATGCCCTCTGCTGGCAGCTCGCCGCGTCACCGCTGCTCGGAGGTCTTTGGTGCGCGCCGGGAAACGCGGGAATCGGGAACGAGGCCACCTGCGTTGCGCTCGACCCCATGGATTTCGACGGGTTGGTGGCCTTCTGCGGCGAGCAGGCGATCGACCTGGTCGTGGTGGGGCCAGAGGCGCCGCTCTGCGCCGGCCTCGTCGACCGGCTGGAGGCCGAGGGCATTGCCGCCTTCGGCCCGCGCGCGGCCGCTGCCCGGATCGAGGGCTCCAAAGGCTTCATGAAGGACCTCTGCGCGCGCCACGGCGTGCCGACCGCCGCCTATCGCCGTGTCGCCTCATTGGCGGAGGCAGAGGCGTTCATCGCCGAACTGGGCGCGCCGCTGGTGGTCAAGGCCGACGGGCTCGCCGCCGGCAAGGGTGTCGTGCTCGCCGAGACGGACGATGAGGCTCTCCTTGCCGCGAAGGCGGCGCTGGGTGGCGCCTTCGGCGAAGCCGGCGCCGAGCTCGTGATCGAGGAGATGCTGGTGGGCGAGGAGGCGAGCTACTTCGCCCTGGTCGACGGTGAGACCGTGCTGCCGCTGGAGACGGCGCAGGACCACAAGGCGGTGGGCGAAGGCGATACCGGGCCCAACACCGGCGGCATGGGCGCCTATTCGCCGGCGCCCGCGATGACGCCGGCGCTCTGCGAGGAGGCGCGGACCAAGATTGTCGAGCCGCTCGTGCGCGGCCTGGCGGCAGAGGGCGCACCCTATACCGGTGTCTTCTACGCCGGCCTGATGCTCACCGCCGACGGACCAAAGCTGCTGGAGGTCAACGCCCGCTTCGGCGACCCTGAGTGCCAGGTGCTCATGCCCCGGCTCAAATCCGATCTGCTGGCTGCGCTGATGGCGACGCACGATGGCGAGCTCAAGGAATTCGACCTGCGCTGGCGCGATGAGGCCGCGCTTTGCGTCGTGCTCGCCACGGAAGGCTATCCGGGCGCCTACGAGAAGGGCAGCGCGATCCGCGGGATCGACGCAGCAGAAGACCACGACGACGTGATGGTGTTCCACGCGGGAACGGCACGCACCGATGCCGGTATCGTCGCAGCGGGCGGACGCGTGCTCGGCGTGACGGCGCTGGGTGCAGGCGTCGCCGCGGCCCAGAGCCGTGCCTACGAGGCGGTCGAGCGCATCGACTGGCCGGAGGGTTTCTGCCGCCGGGATATCGGCTGGCGGGCCGTCTGAACCGAATGGCTTGCTTGGCGAACCGCGGCGCGGGCCTATAATCAGATCGATGACCAACGAGAACCGCCCGCTCGAAAGCCAGGACCCGGCACGGACGCGCGCGCCGCATGGCGGCGGTCTCAAATTCCTGGGCGTGACGCCGCTCCGCCCCTGCCCTTACCTGCCGGGGCGTCTGGAGCGCTCGATCGTCACCCCGCTCGCGGGTGCCCGCGCCGAGACCGCTTACGACGAGATGCTGCGCGGAGGCTTCCGCCGCAGCCACCTCGCCGCCTACCGCCCCGCCTGCCCCGGCTGCCGGGCCTGCATCTCCGCACGGGTTCGTGCCGACACGTTCGTGCCGAGCCGCTCGCTCCGCCGGGTCATCGCACGGAACGGGGGAATCACGCTCAACGTGCTGCCGGCGCTGGCGCGGCCCGATCACTACACCCTGTTCAGGCGATATCTGGCGGCGCGGCACCCGGACGGCACGATGGCGGCCATGGGGCGCGAAGGCTACGGCGCTCTGGTAGAGGAGAGCGCCGTCGAGACCCGCCTCGCCGAGTTTCGCAGCCCCGGCGGACGGCTCTACGGCGTCTGCGTGTTCGATGTCGTCGCCGACGGGCTCTCTGCCGTGTATTCCTTCTACGAGCCCACGCGGGTCAAGGACAGTCCGGGCAGCTACATGATTCTCAGGCTCGTGGAAGAGGCGCGCGCGCAAGCGCTGCCCTACCTCTACCTCGGCTACTGGATCGACGGCTGCGATAAGATGGACTACAAGGCCCGCTTTCGCCCGCTCGAGGTGCACGGCCCGGAGGGCTGGACCATCCTCGACGCCCGACCGGACGGTCAGGGCGTCCCAAACCATTGACCGGAACCATCGAAGGGAGACCCAAGGACATGAGCACGAAGATCGGAAGACGCAGCCTTCTCAAGGGAACGGCCATCGCAGGAGCCGCCGTGGCAGCCGCCGCGGCATCGTCGTTCCCGGCGCCCGCGATCTCGCAGGGCAAGATGCAGCTCAAGCTGGCCACCTCCTGGCCCAAGCAGTTCCCCGGCCTCGGCACCGGCGCGCAGCGCCTCGCCGATCGCATCACCAATGCGACCGAGGGTCGGATCGAGGTCAAGCACTATGGCGGCGGCGAGCTGGTGCCGCCTCTTGGCTGCTTCGATGCAGTCTCCGAGGGCGCTGCGGACATGTACCATTCCGCCGAGTATTACTGGCAGGGTAAGTCCAAGGCCTTCAACTTCTTCGCCACCGTGCCCTTCGGACTCACCGCGGACGAGGTCAATGCCTGGATCTACCATGCCGGTGGCCAGACGCTCTGGGACGAGCTTGCCGCCGACTTCAATGTGAAACCGCTGATGGCCGGCAACACCGGCGTCCAGTGGGGCGGCTGGTTCAACAAGGAGATGAACTCGCTTGAGGACTACAAGGGCCTCAAGATGCGCATGCCGGGCCTCGGCGGCGAGGTGCTGCGCCGCGTCGGCGCGAACGCGCTGCTGCTGCCGGGCGGCGAGATCTATCCGGCGCTCGAGGCCGGGACGATCGACGCCACCGAATGGGTGGGGCCGTGGAACGACCTCGCCTTCGGTTTCTACAAGGTGACCAAGTACTACTACTGGCCCGGCTTCCACGAGCCCGGCACGATCCTCACCTGCGGCATCAACAAGGGCGTGTGGGACAGCCTCAGCGCCGCGGATCAAAGCCTGATCGAGAGCGCTTGCGCGGCCGACAACGCGACCATGCTGGCCGAGTTCAACGCGCGCAACGCCGGCGCGCTCGACACGCTCATCAACGAGCACGGCGTGCAGGTGCGGCGCGTATCGGACGAGATGCTGAAGGCGCTCGGAGAAAGGTCGGCTGAGGTGGTCGCCGAGGTCGGCGCCGAGGGCGGAATCACCCAACGCGTCTACGAGAGCTTCTCCGCCTTCCGCAAAACGGCGGTGCCGTATAACGAGCGCTCGGAGCTTGCCTACGCGAGCGCCCGGCTTCTGACCGCGTAGCACGTCGGCAAGATGTGCGTTCGGGGCGGGCGACTCAGGCCCGCCCCGACTCGCGCCGGTCGTTGCAGGATTAGCCCGGCGCCACCGCGGGGTGTCGGGACGGTGCGCATGAGGGCCACTGCCGCGTCGGGGCACCGGCGCCTGAAGGGAGCACCGGCCGCCTGAAATGAGATGCAGGCGTCTCTCTCCGCATTAGCCGCGCTCACACGCGTCATCGACGTGGTCAACGAGCACGTCGGGCGCGTCGCGTCGTGGCTCGCGCTCCTCATGGTGCTCCTCCAGTTCATCGTCGTGGTGATGCGCTACATCTTCGGGTGGGGCTTCATCGCGATGCAGGAGGGGGTGATCTACCTCCACGCCACCCTCTTCCTTGTGGGTGCGGGCTACACGCTGCTCCACGGCGGCCACGTCCGCGTCGATATCTTCTACCGCGATGCGCGCCCGCGCCGGCGCGCGCTCATCGATCTCCTGGGCGTGATTCTCTTCTTGATGCCGGTCTGCGTGATCATCGGCTGGGCGAGCTGGCCCTATGTGGAGCAGTCCTGGTCGGTGTTCGAGAAGTCGGCGGAAACCAGCGGCATCCCGGCGATCTACACGCTCAAGTCGATGATCCTCGTGTTCGTGGTGCTGATCGCCTTCCAGGGCCTTTCCCTCGCGTTTCACGCGGTGCTGACGATCGCCGGCCGGAAGGAAAGCCACGACGACATCGCAGAAGCCGGCGGCGGGACCGCCTGATCCGCCATGCCCATCGGCGAAGTCCTGGTCATCGTCATGTTCGTGACGACCTTCGCCTGCCTGTTGGCAGGCTTCCCGGTCGCTTTCACGCTCTCGGGCGTGGCCGCGCTGTTCGGGCTCTTCTCATACGCCTTCGGCGTCTTCGACATCAGCTTCATGCGCGCCATGCCGCAGCGCATCTTCGGCAACGCGATGTGGAACGAAGTGCTGATCGCGGTGCCGCTCTTCGTCTTCATGGGCGTGATGCTGGAACGCTCGAAGGTGGCGGAAGAGCTGCTCGAGGCCATGGGCCGCCTCTTCGGCGGCCTGCGCGGCGGCATCGGGCTCTCGGTGATCGCCGTTGGCGCCTTGCTCGCCGCCTCCACCGGGATCGTCGGCGCGACGGTCGTGACCATGGGCCTGCTCTCGCTCCCTACCATGTTGCGCCGCGGCTACGACCCCAAGCTCGCGACCGGGGCGATCTGCGCGTCCGGCACCCTCGGCCAGATCATCCCGCCTTCCATCGTGCTGGTGATCCTCGGCGAGCAGATCTCCAACGCCTACGTCGATGCCCAGCGCGCAATCGGCAACTGGTCGCCGGAGCCGGTCTCGGTCGGCGATCTCTTCGCCGGCGCCCTGCTGCCGGGAATGGTGCTGGTCGCGCTCTACATGCTCTATCTGATGGTCGTCGCCTGGCTGCGGCCGGCGGCGGCGCCTGCGATTCCGCGCGAAGAGCTCGGCGGCGAATGGCGTGAGGTGTGGCGGCGCATCGGCCGCGCGCTGGTGCCGCCGATCGTGCTCATCATCGCCGTCCTGGGCTCGATCCTGGGTGGCATCGCGACCCCGACCGAGGCCGCGGCGGTGGGCGCCGTGGGCTCGCTAATCCTTGCGGGCGCACGGCTCGCGCCTGAAGGCGGCACCAGGCTCGAGCGCAGCATCGGCGGCGCCCCGCTCTATCTCGCGGGCGGCGCCTTGATCCTGATGATGGTTCTTGCGGGCCAGTTCGACCTCGTGGTCACACGGGCGGGCGTCGGCGCACCGGCCATCGTCGCCTTCATCTGCTGTGGACTTCTGGTCTACGGGATTTGGACGAGCCTCTGGCGGGTCTGGCGCGCCGGCGTGCTCGTGCCGGTGATGCGGTCGACCATGCAGATCAGCGCCATGGTCTTCGTAATCCTGATCGGTGCCGCCCTGTTCTCGCTGGTGTTCCGCGGCCTTGGTGGCGACGAGATGGTCCACGAGGCGCTCTCGAACGTGCCGGGGGGAGTCATCGGCGCGATGCTCGTGGTCATGCTGATCATGTTCGCGCTCGGCTTCTTCCTCGATTTCATCGAGATCACCTTCGTGGTGGTGCCGATCATCGCGCCGGTGCTGCTGCAGATGGACATTAACCCGATCTGGCTCGGCATCATGATGGCAGTGAACCTGCAGACCTCGTTCCTGACCCCGCCGTTCGGCTTCTCGCTGTTCTACCTGCGCGGCGTGGCTCCCCGCACGGTCCGCACCGGCGAGATTTACCGAGGCGTCATCCCCTTCGTCATCATCCAGCTTGCCGCGCTTGCCGTGCTCGGCCTGTTTCCCGAGCTTACCACCTGGCTGCCGTCGGTCGTCTTCGATTGAGGCGCGCGGGCCCCGGCCCGGCTTCGTCATCGCTTGCTCTGGCTGGACACGTGCCTGGTGCCACTCTCGAACGTCAATTTTTTAGCGGGATTCGCCGGGATTAAGTGGGATCCCAGTGGGATAAGTGGGATTACGTGGGATAGGTGGGATTCGCCGGGATGAAGTGGGATTAACCCGGACAAGTGGGATTGGTCCGCAACGGCGGCGGGAGTGGCGCTCATCGCAGCACTTCCCCGCAGCGGCCCGCCGGATGACGAACGGTGATGGTGTCGCGGACCGCAGCCGACAGCCGCTCGTCAAGCTGTTCTTCATGGCGCGACATTGATGCAAGCGCCGCAGCCTGTGCACCGCACCATGGTTCGGAGGGTTAGCGCTCCCGCGACCAAGCGGTCACGACGTCGATCAGCGCGTCCGTGAGGCGGGCGAGGTCGGCCTCATCGATGGTGAGGGCCGGCGTGACGTAGACGATATCGCCGAAGGGCCGAACCCAGACACCGGCATCGACGAACCGCGCCTTGAGCCAGTTGATGCGGCTCATGTCGTCGAGTTGGATCACGCCGATCGCGCCCCGCACACGCACGTCGACCACCCCCGGCAGCCCCCGCGCGGGCTCCAGCGCGGCGGTGAGATGGCTCTCGATGGCCCGCGCCTGGGCGAGCCGGGGCTCACGCTCGAACAGGTCGAGCGAGGCATTGGCGGCAGCGCAGGCCAAGGGATTGGCCATGAAGGTCGGCCCGTGCATGAGCGCCGCGTCGGCGTCGTCCGACAGGAAGGCCTCGAACACCCGCTCGCTCGCGACGGTCGCGGCCAGCGCCATGGTGCCGCCGGTGAGCGCCTTGGAAAGCGTGACGATGTCGGGCACCACGCCCGCTTGCTCGCAGGCGAAAAGCGTGCCGGTGCGGCCGAACCCGGTCATGATTTCGTCGGCGATGAGCAGCAGGCCGTGCTCGTCGCAGGCCGCGCGCAGCGTGCGCAGCACCTCCGGCGCGTGGAAGCGCATCCCGCCAGCGCCCTGGACCAGCGGCTCGACGATGACCGCCGCCACGTCCTCGCCGTTGCGGGCGAGGTAGGCGTCGAAGGCGGCGATGCCCGTCTCGTCCTCGGGCAACGGCACCACGTGCTGCTCTGGCAGGGCGCCGGCGAACAGGCTGTGCATGCCCTCCTCGGGGTCGCACACCGACATGGCGGCGAAGGTGTCGCCGTGATAGGCGCCCTGGAAGCTGACGAAGCGGTGGCGCCCGCGAACCCCCTGGTTGAGCCAGTACTGCAGCGCGATCTTGAGCGCGATCTCCACCGCCACCGAGCCTGACTCCGAGAAGAACACCCGGCTGAGCGGGTCGGGGAGCATGCCGGCCAGCCGGCGGGCCAGCCTCAACGCTGGCTCGTTGGCGAGGCCGCCGAACATGACGTGGGGCATGCGCTCCAGCTGCGCGGCAACGGCGGCGCGGACATGGGGGTGGTTGTAGCCGTGGCAGGCGGTCCACCACGACGCGATGCCGTCGATTAGCTCGCGGCCGTCGGCGAGGACGATGCGCGTGCCCCTGGTGGCCGCCACCGGCAGCGGCGGTGGCACGCTCGCCATCTGAGTGTAGGGCAGCCAGACGTGGCCGTAGCCCTCGGTGAGCCAGTCGGGAGCCGAAGAGTCAGCAGGCATGCGGCGCGCCACGGCAAGCGCTGAGGGCGCCGCGCGCGGCGCCTAAGCCGGCATCGGCGCGATGCCGAGGCGGGCGAAGAGCTGGCTGTCGCGTTCGCGCCCGGGATTGGGTGTCGTGAGCAGCTCCGGTCCGACGAACACCGAGTTCGCGCCGGCGAGGAAGGCCAACGCCTGCATCTCGTCCGACATCTGCTCGCGTCCGGCCGAGAGCCGGACTACCGAGCCCGGCATGGTGATCCGCGCCACCGCCACCGTGCGCACGAATTCGAAGGGATCCAAAGCGTCCGTGCCGTTGAGCGGCGTGCCCTCCACCTGCACCAGCATGTTGATGGGCACGCTCTCGGGATGGCACGGCAGGCTCGCAAGCGTCGCGATCATGTCGGCGCGGTCGCGGCGCGATTCGCCCATGCCGACGATGCCGCCGCAGCAGACGTTGATGCCCGCGTCGCGCACATGGCCCAGGGTCTCGAGCCGGTCCTGGTAGGTGCGCGTGGTGATGATCTCGCCGTAGAAGGATTCGGAGGTGTCGAGATTGTGGTTGTAGTAGTCGAGGCCGGCATCGGCGAGCCGCGCTGCCTGGAGCGCGCTCAGCATGCCGAGGGTGACGCAGGTCTCCATGCCGAGCGCCTTGACGCCGGCAACCATGTCGGCCACCGCCTCCAGGTCGCGGTCCTTGGGGCTGCGCCAGGCGGCGCCCATGCAATAGCGGGTGGCGCCGGCCTCTCGGGCGCGCCGGGCCTCCGCCAGCACCTCGTCGCGGGACATCAGCTTGCCCGCTTCGAGCCCGGTGTCGTAGCGCGCGCTCTGCGGGCAATAGGCGCAGTCCTCCGGGCAACCGCCGGTCTTGATGCTGAGCAGCGTCGACATTTGCACCTGGTTCGGGTCGAAGTGGCGGCGATGGGCGGTCTGCGCGCGGAACATCAGCTCGGCGAAGGGCAGCGCCAGCAGCGCCTCGACCTCCGCCGCCGACCAGTCATGCCTGAGCGTGGGGGCAACGCTCGGCGGCGCGTCCGCGCCAATCACCTCGACAGTTTCCATAATCGCTCGTCTCCGGCCTGCGACCGGCGCAGGATAGGCCCGCCCACCACCGGGTCAAGGAATGGCGCCCGAGTCGAGACGCCATGCGCACCGGGTGCCACGCGCGGTCAACCGCCATGCCGACTTCGGCATACAATATGTTGGGCTACCTTCGGTTGATGGGCCACAAGAACGGCACAATACATTGACGAACGGCCCCACCCGCATCATGCTTGCCTCGTTTTGAACAAAATTAGAATTCAGTGAGTCTGATCGCCGCATCCGCCGCGCTCGACGTGATCGAGCATGACGACCTTGCCGCCGCACGCCGGGTGGTAACCCAGGAATCGCGCGCGCTCGCGCGGCTGGCCGAGGCGCTGACCGGCCGATTCGTCGAGGCGACGGAGCTGCTGGCCGCCACGCGAGGCCGGATCGTGCTCTCCGGCATGGGAAAGAGCGGCCACATCGCCAACAAGATCGCTGCAACCCTGGCGTCGACCGGGGCGCCGGCGCTCTTCGTCCACCCGGCGGAGGCGAGCCACGGCGACCTCGGCATGATCACCGAGGCCGACACGCTGCTGATGCTGTCGAACTCGGGCGAGACGCCGGAGCTCGCCGATCTCGTGAACTACGCCACACGCTTCCACATTCCGCTCGTCGCCATCGTGGGCCGGGCGCCGAGCACGCTGGCCGATGCGGCCACCGTCGCGCTCGTCCTGCCCGACGAGCCGGAAGCCGGCACGCTCGGCCTGGCGCCGACGACGTCCACCATCATGATGCTGGCGCTGGGCGATGCGCTTGCGGTCGCCCTGCTGGAGCGCAAGGGCCTCACGGCCGAGGACTTCAAGGTGTACCACCCCGGCGGCAAGCTGGGCCGGCGGCTGGTCCGGGTTGCCGACATCATGCACGCAGGCGACGCTTTGCCGCTCGTTCCGGCCGAAACGGCGATGGCGGAGGCGCTGATCGTGATGACAGCGAAGCGCCTCGGCTGTGTCGGCGCGACCGACACGCAGGGCGCGCTGGCCGGCATCGTGACCGACGGCGACCTCAGACGCCACATGGATGGGGGCCTCCTGCAAAAGCCGGTCTCCGAGATCATGACGCGCGATCCGGTGACGATTCACTGCAGCGCGCTGGGTGCGGAGGCCGTGCACCTGATGAACCAGCGCCAGATCACCAGCCTCTTCGTGATCGAAGGGGAGCGGCCCGTCGGTGTGGTGCATATTCACGACTGCCTGCGAGCAGGCCTGGCATGAGCACGGGACGGGACAGAGGGCCGAGCGGTGCCGCGCCGTCAGGCCGGCTCCGGCACTACCGTGCGGATGGCGGTGACGTCGCGCGCCCCGGCCGCTACAGCGGCTTCGTCGGCCTCATGCGCTACCTGCTGCCGGCGATGGCGGCGGCCCTGCTCGGCCTCGTGGTGGCGTGGCCGCTTGTGACCGGCGGAGAGGAGGGCGTCCACATCCCGCTGACCGAGGATCCCGAGATCGACGGCCGCCTGACGATGGTCAATGCCAGCTATCAGGGGACCGACGCGAAGAACCGGCCCTTCGCCGTGAGGGGAGCGGAGGCGTTCCAGCCGGAACGCGATTCGCCGATCGTGCATCTCAGCGAGATCGAGGCCGATATTTTCGGCGATCCGGCACGGAGCGGCCTGCTGGCGCTGACGGCGAACGAGGGCACATACCAACGCGATGCCGAGCAGCTCGACCTGAGCGGCGATGTCACGGTCCGTTCCGAGGCGGGTCACGAGTTCCGTACCTCGAAGGCCCATGTCGACCTGCCGGCGGGAACCGCAAAGGGCGACGAGCCGGTGAGTGGCACGGGCCCGCACGGGCTGCTGGACGCCGGCAACTTCGCGCTTCGGGATCGGGGAGAGGTCATGACCTTCGGTGGCCGGGTGCGGATGACCCTGTACCCGGATGCGCTGGGAGGAAGCGATGACGCTTTGGGGAAGCAAGGCAATGAAGGCCGGGGTTAGCCGGCAGGGACCGGCGTGGCGCCCGCGGCGCCTCGCTCTGCTCGCGCCCGCACTCGTGGCCGCACTCATGCTGGCCAGTGCAGGAGCGGCGCAGGATGCGGACGACGGGGCCGGCAACGCAGGCGATGCGCGCCAAGCGATCGAAATCACCGCGGATACACTCGAAGTGCGACAGTCGGAGAACGTCGCAATCTTCGAGGGCGATGTGAAGGCCGAGCAGGGCGAGATGGTGCTCAACGCCGACATGCTCACCGTCTACTACCGCGATGTCGAAGGCGGCCAGGGCAATCTGGGAGTTTCGCGCATCGATGCCCAAGGCAACGTCGTCGTCTCGTCGCCGGACGAGACGGCGCAGGGTCAGAGCGGCGTCTATGACGTCGAGAACGGCCGCATCGACCTCGCCGGCGGCGTGGTCCTGAACCGGGGGAACAACATCGTCAGGGGCGAGATGCTGACGATGGACCTGGAATCCGGGGTCAGCCGGGTCTCGGGCGGCAGCACGCGCGTGCAGGGCCTGTTCGTGCCCGAGGATCGGGGAGAGTAACGCGTGCAGGGCGTCGAGGTGATCGCCGCATGACACGGCCCGCTACCGCCGGCACCGCGGGAGGCTCGGCGACTCCGGTCGTCCTTGCCGGCAATCCGGGCCTGCGCGCGGAGAACCTGGGCAAGAGCTTCAAGAAGCGGCCGGTGCTGCGCGGCCTCAGCCTCACGGTCCAGCGCGGCGAGGCAGTCGGCCTGCTGGGCCCCAACGGCGCGGGCAAGACCACCTGCTTCTACCTGATGACCGGTTTGATGGCGGCGGACTACGGCCGAGTCTTCCTCGACGGGCACGACATCACGGGGCTGCCCATGTACCGCCGTGCCCGCCTCGGCCTCGGCTACCTGCCGCAGGAGGCCTCGATCTTTCGCGGGCTCACGGTCGAGAACAACATCCGCGCCGTGCTGGAAGTCTCCGTACCGGCGCGCAACGAGCGCGAACTCGTTCTCGACGAGCTGCTCGCCGAGTTCTCGATCACCCATCTGCGGCGCACGCCCTCGCTCGCGCTCTCGGGCGGCGAAAGGCGGCGCGTCGAAATCGCCCGCTCCCTGGCCTCGAAACCGCGCTTCGTTCTGCTCGACGAGCCGCTATCGGGGATCGACCCGATTGCGGTGGCGGAGATTCGCGATCTCGTCGCCCACCTCAAGGACCGCGGCATCGGTGTGCTGCTGACGGATCACAACGTGCGAGAGGCGCTCGACATCTGCGATCGCGCCTACATCATCAACGAGGGCGCCGTGCTGATGGAGGGCGCGCCCTCGGACATCGTCTCCCACGACGAGGTCCGCCGCGTCTACCTCGGCGACCGCTTCCGGCTCTAAGCGTCCGATTCTTTAGGCGACCTGCTTCGCCATCTCCGCACGCCGCGCTTCGGTGGCGGCCGGATCGACGTCCAGCGCCTCGGTGAGCACGACGCCGTAGGCCTGATAGGCGTGCTCGCGGGTACAGAAGTCGTCGAGCACGTCCTCGCGCACCTTCTCCGCCGGACGCTCCAGCGGATCCCCGTAGCCGCCCCCGCAGGGGCCCAGGAAGCCGATGCAATCGCCGGTCTGGTTGCGCAGCCCGTGGATCTTCGCCGGCAGGTCCTCGACGTTGTCGGGCTCCGCGATGTTGTACTTGATGAGGCGCCCGCCCTTGCCGGTGGTGCCGCCGCGGAAGCCCCAGGGCGGGTCGTCGTGCCGGTCGGCCTCGTGGGTAAGAAAGCCCGGCGTGAGATAGCGCTGCACCTTGATCACGCCGATACCGCCGCGATGGCGTCCAGCGCCCGGCATCACGTCGTCCCGAAGCTCGTAGCGATCGCAGAGCAGCGGCAGGTGCATGCCGAGGTCCTCGATCGGGTTGTTGCGCGTGTTGCGCATCAGCTCCTCGATCGTGTCCGGCCCGTCGGACAAAGGCCTGCCGCCGCAGGCGCCCTCGTTGACCTCGATGAAGACCCAGTAGTTGCCGTCGGGCCTGACACCCGAATAGGCGATGGCCGAGACGTCGGCGGACGAGCCCGCCGTCACCTTGTCAGGAATCACCGGCGAGAGCGCCTTGGCGATGCAGTCCACCACGCGCTGGATCTGGTTGAAACGCGCCTCCGCCGCCGCCGGGTACTCGGGGTTGAAGATCGTGCCCTTGGGCGCAGTCACCTTGATGGGCCTGAACGAGCCCTCGTTCTGCGGCACGTGCTCGGTGATCGTTGCGGTATCGAGAAGCAGCGCGCGGAAGGCGAAGAAGCAGGCGACCTTCGTCGAGCCCTCGAAGGGCACGTTGAATGCGGTCGGCACCTGCGGCGACGAGCCGGTGAGATCGACCTCCGCCGAATCGCCCTCGATCCGCACCGCGACCTTGACCGGCAGCGGCTCCTTCCGGTTGCGCCCGTCGTCGTCCAGGAAGCCCTCGGCCCTGTATTCCCCGTCGGGAATCGCCGCGATCTGGCGGCGCAGCATGCGCTCGGAATAGTCCATGAGCTGCTCGGTCGCGGCGAACACCACGTCCTTGCCGTGCTGGTCGAGCAATTCGATGAAGCGCTTCACGCCGAGCTCGGCGGAGGCAACCTGCGCTTCGATATCGCCCATCACCTGGCTCGGGACCCGCGTGTTGGTCTCGATGAACTGCCAGAACGCGCGGTTCAGCTTGCCCCCCTCGTAGAGCTTCACGCCCTTGAACAGCATGCCCTCGGCGAACACGTCCGGCACGTCGATGATGAGCCCGGGCGTCGCCGCGCCGATATCCACGTGGTGCGCCGTGTTGGCCGAGTAGCCGACCAGCTCGCCCTGGTAGAAGACCGGCGCCACTGCGGCGATGTCCGGCGAGTGGCTCGCGCCGTAATAGGGGTGGTTGTGGATCACGATGTCGCCGGGCTGCCAGGGGTCGTGCAGGGTCTTGTCGATCCCCCGCAGGTAGGCCGGGATCGAGCCGATGTGCATCGGCGTCGAATCCGATTCGCAGAGCGTGTTGAAGTTGCGATCGAAGAGCCCGGCGCCGAGATCCTCGGATTCCCGGATGATCGACGAGTAGGACATGCGGTAGAGCACATGCCCCATCTCCTTGGCGATCGTGTGCAGCGCGCCGCCGATCACCTGGAGGGTGATCGGGTCGACCTCGGTCTTGTTGACGGTCATGATTCGGCGACCTCCCTGACGTGAAGATTGCCCGAAGGCGCGACCATCGCCTCGTAGCCCGGCGGCACCAGCGTGGTCGAATCGGTCTGGATGACGATGGCCGGGCCGTCGATGTGCTGGCCGCCCTTGAGCTTGCCCCGGTCGAAGCGGGGAGTCTCGTAGGTGCGGCCGTCGTCGAAGGTGGTGGCGCGGCGGTAGAGCAGCGCGTCCTCGGGGTTGTGGCCGCTGCCCTGGGGCGCCTCGGGCCAACTCAGCGCGCCGATCCCGGCCGAGGCGACAACCCGGAGCGTGATGACCTCGACCTCCTGGTCCTCGAAGGCGTGGCCGTAGTCCTGCCGGTGGCGCTCGTGGAAGCTCGCCAGCAGCTGCGTCCGGTTATCGAGCGTGAGCGGACCGTCCGGCATGGTGCCGCGAAGCTCGAAGCCCTGCCCCTGGTAGCGGCACTCCGCGATCTTGACGAGCCGCTGGTGTTCGGGCGCGACGCCGTCTGCGGCCAATGCCTCCTGCGCGCGCCGCACCAGGGCGTCGGTCTGCTCGTTGAGCGTGTCGATCTCGTCCTGCCTGGCCTGAGTGAGCACGCAGAGCACCGAGCGCGTGAACTCGTAGCTCATGTCAGTGGCAAGCAGCCCGGTCGCGGCGTTGATCCCCGGCGCCGGCGGCACGATCACCTCGCGCGCGAAGACCGAGCG
>JAJDVB010000187.1 GCA_022826345.1 Alphaproteobacteria bacterium | reverse complement strand
GCTGCGCAAGCACGCCGCCAAGGGCCGCCAGGCGCACGTCACCGGCAAGCTGCGCACCCGCAAGTGGAAGGACCGCGACGGCAACGACCGCTATACCACCGAGATCGTGGTCGGCCCGCGCGGCTCCATCAACTTCCTCGATGCCAGGCCGGAGCGGGCGGACAACCGGCCGCCGGCGCCGCCCCCGGAAGCCTACGAGATGGACCTTGCCGCCTGAGCCATCGACATCGACACTCCGCCCCGGAGCCCTCGGGTTCCGGGGATATGCCGACAACAGGACTACGCCGCGTTCATCGGTTAAGGCATTGATTCCCCCCACTCAAGCGTAAGCAATATCGGCATATTCACAGCCCCTCGAGGAACGCCAGGAGCGCATCTCCGGGCCGGTATCGGCCGCTCGGCGTCTCAATCGGCTTCGTCCGTTCCAGGATTTTCTCCTTTAGCTTCATGTCCGCGTGGAGATAGATGCTCGTGGTGGCGACGGATTCGTGCCCCAAGTACAGCGCGATCGCCGTGCTGCCGACACCGCGATGAAGCAACGTCATCGCCGCGGTGTGGCGAAGGCAGTGAGGACTTATCTTCTTGCTCTTCAGCGTCGAACATTTTTGGGATGCCAAGGCGACGTATTTACGGACGATTCGCTCGACTGCGTCCCGGCTGAGACGACCGTTTCGGTTGCTCACGAACAATGGCTGTTCATCGGCTCCGCCGCGTTCCTTGAGCCAGCCCTGGAGTGAGTTCACCGTGTCCTTCCTCAAGGGGGTTCTGCGTCGCTTGCGCCCCTTGCCCAGGCAGCTGACATGGGCGCCGGTTCCGAGATCGACGTCGCCGCAGTCGAGGCCGATCAGTTCCGAGACACGCAGGCCGGTCTGCACAAAGACGTGGAGGATGGTCCTGTCCCGCCGTCCGTACCATGTCCCAAGATTGGGGGCGGCGAGCAGTGCCTCGATCTCCTCCTGCTCCAGGTACGAGAGCACCGGCTTCTCATAGCGCTTCGCGGGCAGAGCGAGGACTTGCTGGCAGTGGTGGAGCAGCCCAGGTTCGTTGATCGCCACGAAGTTGAAGAAGGAGCGGACTGCCGTCAGCCTGGTGTTGCGACTGCGGGCAGTGTTGCCGCGCTCAGTCTCGATGTGGTCGAGGAACCCCCCGACGAGTTCGGCATCAATGTCGGAGACAAGCATGTCGGTTGGCTCGCGGCCGAGCCGGTCACGTGCGAACTTCAGAAGCAGCACGAAGCTATGGCGATAGCTGTCCACCGTGTTGGCCGTGGCGTCCATCTGGTTTGCGAGGCGGTCAGTGAAGAAGCGTTCCAGGAGAATGGGGAGCGGGTGTCTTGTCACGATCCCTCTCCTTCCCTGAAGCAACGTTCGGCACGTTCACTGGCGAGTTGCAGGAGTTCGGGCACCGCCTCTATGTACCAGTAGGTCCCCGCCGGATCCTTGTGACCCAGGTATGTGCTTAACTTGTACATCTCCCGGTCAGGGTCGCGTCCCGCCCGGAACCAGTCGATGATCGTCTTGGTGGCAAAGGTGTGACGCATGTCGTGGAGCCGGGGACCCTGGCCAATGCCGCCTCCGACCGGTTTCTCCCGCAGGCCGATGGTCTGACCCAGCCTTGCGAACCTCTGCTCCGCCGTAGGTTGCGCTAGTCGTTTCCCGCTCTCGCTCGTGAAGAACGCCGTCGGCGCGGTGCCGAGAACCCGGTTTCGCTCGCCGCGGTAGGCGCGGAGGCGATCGGCCGTGCAGTCCGTTATTGGGATGAACCGGCTCTCGCCGTTCTTGCCGTTGCCGATATGGAGCAGGGCGGCGTCGAGGTCGACGTCCAGGTCGTCGAGCCCGAGCGCCTCCCCGATTCGCAGTCCGGTAGCAGCCAGCAAGCCGAAGAGTGTCGCGAGAGTCTTGCCCTGTAACCCAGCCGGAGATGGCAGCTTGGCGGCCTCGGTGACGATCTGGACGATCTCGTCGTCGGAGTAGATATAAGGTAGCGGACGCTGGTAGCGCTTCGGAACCAGCCCGCTGGGTGGGATCTCCGTTCGCGGGTCGCGGTGCTTGAGCCAAGCTGTGAAGCCGCGCACCGCGGACAGCCGGTGCTTCCAGGTGATCGTTCCTGCGGAGCCGAACTGCTCCTTCCATCTCAGGAACAGGCCAACGGTAATCCACTCTGCACCCTCGCCATCCGCGAAGGCGACGAACGGGCGTAATTTGCACTCGGCGGCAGACCAGTCACCGCCGTAATGACGACGCTCTGCGATGTAGTGTTCAAGGTGTTCGGTGAAGGTGGTCATCGGATATCTCCCGGCACCGGCCATGGGCGGGCGACCGAGCGCAGGGCCGCGAAGTCGTAGCGGGCGTAGGTCGTGGTCGTCCTCTGCGAGCGGTGGCGCAGCACCTCGCCCACTTCCTCCAGCGATGCACCCCGGCCCAGCATGTCGACGGCCAGAGAGTGGCGCATGAGGTGGCACCGGATCTCGCCGTTGGGCGGCTCGAGCCCCGACCTTGCGAAGGCCCGGCTGAGCGTCCTGTTGATTGTCTGGGATGTCACCGGCCTGTGGGGAGCTCGCACGGAGACAAACAGATGCCGCGTGTTGCCGGCACGGCCATCGCAGATGTAGGCCACGATGGCCTCTCCGACGTCGGTGGGGAGCGGCATGCGCTCGTGCTGCCCGCCCTTGCCGCGGACGACGATTTCCCCCGCCGCCCAGTTGATGTCGTCGAGTCGCATTGCAGCCACCTCCTTGGGTCGCAACCCGAGCCGCGCCATCAGCAGCAGCATCGCGCGGTCGCGGCGGCCGAAGCCGTTCTCGTCGTGAACCGCGTCAACCAGTTGCCGTACCTCGCCGGCGGACAGGTGGCGGGAGAGGCGCGAGGCCCGTCTCGGGATGCCGGGAACGCAGAAGGCAAGGTTCAGCCGAGTGCGACCGGTTGCGTACAGGAACCTGAAGATGTTCCGCAGGCTCGACGCCCGTGTGGCAACTCCGGGCCCGTGTCCTTTCCGCGCCGAGGGAAGGTCGAGGAACCCCCTGATGTCATCCGCGGTGATGTCATCGAGATCACCCGGGACGGCACCGAAGCGGAATGTCATGAAGCGCGTGAGAACGGCCTTGCGGAGCTGTATCGTTCCCTCACCCAGCCCCTGCTGTTGACGCATCCAGTCGCCGTATGCAGCCGTGAGATACTCCTGCGATCCCGGCGCTGGCGGCGGAGGGGGCACCAGCGGGTCGATTACGCCGGAACTTGCGAGCCAAGCCGTGAACCGCGCGATGCGCCAACGGCGTTGGCGTTGCGCCTCGGTCGACCGCAGTTCGGGAACAGCAGCTCGAACCTCCGCGAGCACGGTTGCGTCGATCTCTCCTGACCCGACTTGGCGGACGTCCACCTGAGCGATGAAGGCATTTACGCTCGCCGCGTGCCTGCTGATCGTACGCGCGGTGTAACCGAGCTTGTCGAGTTCGCCCAGGTAGGCATGCCGGTATGGCGCGAGCCAGCCCGTCTCGCCCGGCATCGAAGATTGCTCGATGTTCGACATTGTTCGCTTCTCTCCCTTCGTGGTGAAAGGAGGGAAGGACCATCAAGCAATCCGAATGCGCAACCGGCCCTGTGAATATGCCGATATTACTTACGCTTGAGTGGGGGGAATCAATGCCTTAACCGATGAACGCGGCGTAGTCCTGTTGTCGGCATTGCCGGGGCTTTTCGTTTGTACGGTCAGCGCATCGCCCCGGCTCCGGTCCGGGGCGTTTCTCATGCAGCCATTCCGCGGCCGTCTTCATGGCGGGAAAATCCGCGCGGGCGCCACCGGCGCTGTCCCCTCTCCCGTCCGCCGCCTTCCTTTCGCAGGTCCGTACGAGGCTCAGCGGCGCCGCGCCCTGTCCGCATACTGGCGGGCAAGCTCCGAACCCCGGGCCTCGCCGAAGGCATCCAGCAGCAGGCGGCGCATCCGTTCTTCATGCCCCGTCTCGACCATGTCGGTCATGAGCCCTTCGAGCACCACGCCGAGCACCGCCGGCA
>JAJDVB010000089.1 GCA_022826345.1 Alphaproteobacteria bacterium | reverse complement strand
CTCGCGCCAGACCTTGAGGAACGCGGCGAACTCGACCGCGGCGGCCTCGCCGATGGTGCCGCGCAGCAGCGCGCGCTCGACCGACGGGTCGAGGCCGTTGCGGCGATGCACGATGTTGCTCGTGAAATGCCAATATCGCGGCTTCATGGATATGGTGAGAACAGGGCGACAGCCCACGGAGCGCTTGCTCTGGCGGCTAGATCGCTCAACATATTTCTGGCCTCCTCTCTTGGCTTCACCAAGACAAGAGGAGAGCCATCATGTCATCAGCAACAACGCGTCTGTCCGGATCCCAGCTCACGCCTGAACCGCATCCCGAGGTATTCGACGAGTATCGCGACCACCTGAGGGACCTCGAGTTCACGGAGACGAGCGTCCGGGATCACGGTCGTTTCGTTCGGCATTTCCTGATCTGGCTGGATGCGAACAGTACTAGACTCAATTCGATCGATGGCAATGTTGTGTCGAGCTTTTTTCGTCACGATTGCGACTGCGATCTACCCTTCTCCGAGGCAATCCCATCCGACTCCAAATATTCGGTAGGCCCAGTTACGCGGTTTGTACGCTTTCTTGAGGAGACCGGGCGAACCTTCTCCCTCAAGGAATTGGGCCAAAACCTCGGCCTACTGGATCAGTTTCTACAGCAGTCCCAGGAAAGTGGGTATAGCTACAAAGCACTTAACATCTTTCGGTCGACAAGCCGCCACTTCATCGTGTGGCTGCACCACCACCGTATCCCGCTGAGAACGTTGGACAACCCTACTTTGGAGAGCTTCTTCCAACACGACTGCTGTTGCGGTCTCCCCGGTATCTACACCGGTTGGCGCAAGAAGGGACGCGCCGTCTACCAACCGTCAGGCCTTACTCGGTTTATCGAGTTCTTGATCGACTGCGGCGAGGTCGCGGACATCTTTCCATCGCCCACGGAAGCCGATGATGGTCTTGAGGAATTTCGCTCTTGGCTCCGGCAAAACCGCAACATCGGCGAGAAGACCATACGTCGCTACACCGGAACCATAACCTCCCTTCTTCCAGATCTTGTAGAGAATCCCGATCAATGTGATGTGACACAAATCCGGGAAGCTCTAATGGACAAGCTCGAGAGCGCCTCTATCCGCCAAGCGAAACGAGTAACGTCCACGCTGCGCATGTACCTGCGGTTTCTCGCTTCCACAGGTCGCTGTTCGGCGAGGCTTGTGGGTGCTGTTCCGACAGTTGCCGAATGGAGTCAAACAACGCTACCTCGTTACTTGGCGCCTGAAATAATAGAACGGGCGATAGATTCTTGCGACCGGAAAACACCGAAGGGAGTGCGCGATCGGGCGATCGTGCTGTTGCTCGCCAGGCTGGGCCTACGTGCCGGGGAAGTCTCTCGCATACGGCTGCGCGATATTGACTGGGAAAATGCACAGATCGTGATCTGTGGCAAATCGGACAAGGAAACGGCGATGCCACTCCCCCAGGAGGTCGGGGATGCATTGCTCGACTACATCGTCAACGTCCGACCCCGCATTGATGAGGAAAGGGTCTTTCTGACGGTGCTGGCACCGCACCGGCCGTTCAAGGAATCAAGCGGGATCACCTATGTCGCGCGCGTTGCGCTCGAACGCGCCGGTGTCGATCGGGCCAAGTTCCGGGGCGCTCACGTCTTTCGACACAGCGCGGCAACCAATTTGCTGCGATCGGGCGCATCTCTCCGCTTTGTCGGCTCCTTGCTTCGACACGAGTCCCTGAAGACCACTGCGCTATACGCAAAGGTCGACGCGCAGATGCTTCAAGAGCTCGCGCAGCCCTGGATTGGGGGGAATGCGAAATGACGCTCAAGACGCATGTGGAACGCTACATCGAGCTCAAACGGCGCCTTGGCTACAAGTACGACGATGCCGAACAGCTGCTTCTCAACTACGCGAACTTTGCGGCGACACGGAACGAAGACCTCATGCGGGTCGGAACAATGATCGATTGGGCGGCCAAAGCAAGTTCACGCAACAGGTCGTGTACCAAGTTGGACGCTGTTCGCATCTTCGCGACGTTCCTGCACGGCGAAGACCAACGTCATGAGGTTCCGCCGCGCGATGTCTTCGGAAGGAAGACAAAGACAAGACCCCGACCGCATCTGCTGAGTGAAGGTGAGATTCGGCTCGTGATGGACGCCGCGTTGACACTGCGGCCGTTGGGATCGATCACGCCGCACACTTGGCACTACATGATCGGGCTGATCGCCGTGACGGGCCTACGGGCGTCGGAGGCCCTAAACCTGCGACTTGCCGATGTTGCTGCCGACAGCCTAACCGTGCAGCAGACAAAGTTCGGGAAAAGCCGGCAGGTTCCGCTGCATGGGGAGACTCGTGCAGCGCTCGACAACTATCTCGACATGAGAAAGCGGCTAGGAGGGATGTACGATCATCTCTTCGTACGGGCAGACGGCAGGCCGCCGACTTATGCCGTCGCGCGCTATGTGTTCCTCAAACTTCTTCGTCAAACCGGCCTTCGCCCTGGTGGCAACGTGCCCGGCCCGAGCCTGCACAGCTTGCGCCATAGCTTCGCCGTGAGATCGCTCGAAAACATACCTGATGGTGCCGATCATAGCAGGCACATGCTTGCCCTTTCGGTCTCCCTTGGCCATGCCCAGGTAACCCACACGTACTGGTACATGGAAGCAACTCCGACCTTGCTCAATCAGATCGCGGAAAAAACAGAAAGTGGATACATCGGGAGGATGCAAAAATGACAGCGTTGGCAACACATCTGAGTGAGTTCTTGCACCAGCACTTACCGAGAGATCGGCGGGCAAGCAAACATACCGTATCAAGCTATACCGCCACCTTCCGGCTGCTCAACAGGTACATTAGGGATCAACTCCGCGAGGAGGCCTGCTTGGTAGAAATCGAGCAACTAAGCCCGCAGACGATCCTGGAGTTCCTTGATTCCCTCGAGCAAGAACGGGGAAGTGGAGTACGCACGCGCAATGCAAGGCTCGTCGCGATCAAGTCGTTCTTCCGCTACCTGGAATACAAGGCTCCAGCCTGTCTGGAGCAATGCCGGCAGGTTCGTGCCATCCCCGAAAAGCGCGCTGACGAGAAGCTGATAGACTGGTTGACCGGGGAAGAAATGAACGTGCTTCTCGCGGTGCCGGACGTCAATACAATCTCTGGGCTTCGCGATCGAGCGATGTTGCTACTTGCGTATACGGCTGGCCTGCGCGTCTCTGAGCTCGTCTCGCTAAGGCTCGATGATCTTGATCAGCCTGATCTTGACACCGTGCACGTGATGGGAAAGGGACGTCGTGAACGGATCCTTCCACTCTGGAAGATTACCAAAGAAGCCTTGGTCAACTGGCTCGACGTCCGAGAGACCGGCAAAACCGATCGCCTTTTTATCAGTGCTCGTGGTCGCCCGATAACCCGCCACGGCTTCGCTCATCGCCTGGCGGTACACACCAAGACTGCTCAGCAGCGTATGCCGTCGATAGGGAGAAAAAATGTAACTCCGCACTCGCTTCGGCACAGTTGCGCGGTCCTCATACTCGAGGAGACGGACAATATCGGATTCGTGTCTCTCTGGCTGGGACATGCCAGCGCACAGAGCACAGCTGTCTATCTTCGAGTGAATCCTAAGAAGGCGTTCGATGGGGTGGCAGGGGACTTGCCGCCGGAAATCAGGAAGGGGTCGTTCAAGGGCGCTCGCGATCAACTGGAGCAGATTCTCAAGCACGTACCCTGCCCGTGAATATGTTGTGAGATTCAGCCTCCGGAGCAAGCGTTCCGGGGGCTGTCACCCTGTTCTCGCCATATCCATGAAGCCGCGATATTGGGAGATAGCTTCCAACATCGTGCACCGGCGCGCGAGCCTCGACGCCAACCTCGAGCGCTCGCTGTTCCAGGGCATCGTGGGCGAGGGCGCGGCGGTCGAGTTCTCCGCCTTCCTCAAGGTCTGGCGCGAGCTGCCCCACCCCAAGGCCGTCATCGACGATCCCGAGAACGCCGCCGTTCCCGAGAACGCGAGCGCACTGATCGCGCTCTGCGGCTCGCTCTACCGCATCGCCGACGACATCAATCTCGGCAGCATCGTCTCGTATGCGCTCAGACTCAGGCGCGAGGTGGGGGAGTTCCTGGTGGGCTCGTGCATCCGCCGCGAACCGGACTTGCAGCACACCGACGCCTTCATCCGCTGGGCCGCCGCCCGGACGCAGTGACCGGGTCGCATCATGCCGAAGGCACGCGACAACCGGCTCCGCATCTTCCCCGACCGCAAGGCCGCGGCCGAAGCCGCCGAGGATTGCCGCACGGAGCGTTTCCCGAAGGTGGTGCCCGACACCCTCGCGGGCGGGTTGAACGTGGTGCGCCGCGACACGTACCGGGGCCGCAGCGTCTCCTCGACCTGGCTCTGCCAGGACCCTCGGGCCGGAGACGGGCGCTTCTGCTTCCTCGACACCTGCGACTGGTGACACCGCCTGCCCTTCGGGCGCCCCGCGCCGGCACCGGCCGCGCGGGGCCCGACGATGGCACATCACGAAAGGACACACGATGAATCTCACCCGCGACGCGATGCTGGTCAGCCTGCGCATCACCGCCTGGTCCGGCCGGCTCTACGACCGCGAGGCTTCGATCCACGTCGCCGCCCATCACGACGCCGCGGCCAGCGCCGGACGCTACAACAAGCGCCTGCTGCCCAAGGCCGCCTTCGCCGCGCTGACGGCCACGGTGAGCGCATGCAGGAGTACGCATTACGAGCAGTCCCTTCCCTGGGACGACAAGGGCGCGCGCCTTCTCACCGTCGCCAACTACGAGCGCTACACGGAGCTCATGGACGGCTTGCGCGAGCGCATGGTGCGCGAGCGCGCTCGCTTCATCGAGGACTACGACGACAACGTCGACCAGGCCCGGCTCGACCTCGGCCGGCTCTTCCGCATCAACGACTATCCCTCCAAGGAGGCGCTGCAGGGCCAGTTCTCCATCCGCTACCGCATAACCCCGGTGCCGGACGCCGACCACTTCATGGCCAAGCTCGCCACCCACGACACCGACCGCGTCAAGCGCGACATCGAGAGCCAGATCGAGGAGAAGCTGCACGACGCGGTGGGCGACCTCTACCGGCGCCTGGGCGAGGCGGTCGAGCGCGTCTCCGAGCGCCTGCAGACGGGCGAGGACGGCAAGCCGCTGGTGTTCCGGGACTCGATGATCGAGAACATCCGCGAGCTTGTGGACGTGGTGCCGCGCCTCAACATCTTCGGGGACCACCGTCTCGCGATGCTGTGCCAGGAGGTGAAGGACCGAATCGCGAGCGCCGACCCCGACACGCTGCGCCCCTCGCCCACGTTCAACCCCAATGTGCGCCAGCAGGTGAAGCGCGACGCCGACGCGCTCGCACAGCAGTTCGCCGGCTACTTCGGGGACGGCGCTGCGGTCCACCGGGAGGCCGCGTGATGTCCCGCCGCGCCCGCGAGGAATCGGCGCGTCGGGTCAGCGACTGCGTGACGGCGCTGCTCCGGGACCAGCCCTTCTTCGGCAGCCTCGCGCTGAGGCTGCCGATCCACGCCGACACCACGCGCGAGACCCTGGCGAGCGACGGCCACGAGATCCGCTACTCGCCCGAGTGGGTGGCCGACACCGGCGCCGACCTCGTCAAGACCGCCATCGGGCGCGTGGTCCTGGCCTGCGCGCTGAAGCACCACACCCGCCGGGGCCAGCGCGACCCCGGGCGCTGGCAGACCGCATCCCAGCTCGTCACCCACGGGCTCCTGCGCGACGCGGGCTTCAAGCTGCCGCCCGAGGCCGAGGCCTGGGACGGGATCAGCATCGAGCAGGCCTACGACCGCCTGCCGGAGCCGCAGCAGGACGATGGTGAAGGTGGAGACGAGGACAACCCGCCTACATCCCTGGGCGGCGGCAACGGCGGCGAGGGCGATCCGCAGGTCGGCGACGGCGAGGATGATTCCGGTGACGACACCTGCCCGTCCGGCGGTGGCGATCAGCCGGACCGCGAGCATGCAGGCGAGGACGGCGGGACCGGCGAAGCCCCGAGCGTCGATCCCGCCGGCACCGGCGAGATCATGGATGCCGGCGCGCGCAACGGCGGAGACGCCGGGAGCGCAGAGGCGCCGCTGGAGGTCAACGCCGAGGAGCAGGCCTGGGACGAGGCCATGCACCAAGCCCTCAACCTTGCGAAGGCGCAAGGCCTGGCACCCGGCGCGGTGGAGGAGGCGATCCGGGGCGCCCACCGCAGCACCCTCGACTGGCGCTCGCTCCTGCGCCGCTACATGACCGACGCGGCGGCCCGAGACTACTCCTGGAGCGTGCCCAACCGGCGCTTCATCGACTCAGGCCTCTATCTTCCCTCGATGCGTACCGAGGGCATGGGCACCCTCGCCGTCATCATCGACACCTCGGGCTCGGTGGACACCGATGTCCTCGCGGCGTTCTGGTCGGAGGTGCGCGAGGTCGCCGCCGAGATCGAGCCCGAATGCGTCATCGTTCTCCAGGTCGACGCCGCCGTGCAGGACGAGCAGGAATACGCGCCGGGCGAGCTGCCCGAGCGGATCGTCGCCAAGGGACGCTGGGGCACGGATTTCAGGCCAGGGTTCGCCCGCCTCGCCGAGCGGGGCGAGCAGCCGGCGTGCTGTCTTTATTTCACGGACATGGACTGCGACAGCTACCCGGAGTCCGAGCCTCCGTTCCCTGTTGCGTGGATCGACTGGTCGCCGCGAGACGCCTCATGGGAACAACCGCCGCCCTGGGGCGAGCACATCAGGATCGGGGATTAACCGTCGGCAGAAAGCTAACCACTCCGCCACGCACCGAACACCAACGCCAGGAGCACGCCATGATGCCCACGGCCACCTGCCAGTACTGCGGTTGGAACGGGCCGGCCGACCAGTGCAGCCCGCTCAAGAACGCCTGGGAGCGCGTCGAGCCCGGAGATCCGTTCCCGGCGGGCGAATGCCCGAAGTGCAACGCCTCGGCACTGCTCGACGAGACCCGGCACAAGCCCTGCATAAAGGTCTCCAACACGCTTGTGCCCGAGCGCGCCACCAGGTTGGGTGTCCGCTCCACCGCCCAGAGCCTCGCCGACGTGATGTGGGATTCCTCCCAACCGTGGAGCTACCGCGTGCAGGACCTTGGCCGCTCCGGCTTCCGCGTCGCCGTCTACCGCGACACTCCGGGCGCCGGTCCGGACCCGCACGGCCATCTGCGGATCGAGCGGGCGTGAGTCCGGGGCCCGACAGCAACGGGACAGCATCGCGACCCGGCGGAAAAACCGGCCCTCTACGGTTTCGCCGGCTCCACGATAATGCGGCCCCGCCCGCGTCTGATCAGGTAGCCGCCGCGCGGGATCGCGAGCGTGCCCTCCTGCACCATCGGCCAGAGCGTGTCGACGATCGTGGCCGCGTTGCCGTCCTCCTTCGGACCGGCCGCTCCCTGCGACGCCAGCCACTCGGCGAACGCTCTCTCGCCGACCTCGTCCCCCACCGATTTCCTGAGCGCGTTGAGCTTGCGCAGCCGCCCCTTCGTCAACGTGGACTCGTCGATCTCTGCCATCGCGGTTCCTCTTCCGGTTTCCTGTGCCGAACGAATCGATGCCCCTTCCACCGATACCAATAGCAGCGCCATTTCCGCCGGCCTATGTCTCCTTACCGGTATCGGGCCGGCCCTCGGCGATCCGCAACTTCAAAACCTGAGACGGCCGGAACGTCACGACGCGGCGCGCCGATATCGGCGCCGGCTCCCCGGTCCTTGGGTTGCGGCCCTCCCGCGCCCGTTTGTCGCGGACCCTGAAACTGCCGAATCCGGAGATCGTCACGGTCTAGCCTGCCGACAGCCGTTCCGCGATCGCCTCGATCGCCATGTCCACGAGCTCCGCCGCATCGCGGCGCGGCAGGCCGGTCTCGCGGTGGACGGCATCCGTCAGATCGGTCCGCGTTACTGTCGCCATTGCGAAACTGCACTCCGGTTTTCCGTCAGCGTAGACCGGCCACACCCTCGGTCAAACCTCGAGACCGCTCATCAGCGGGCCAAGCGCTACGTGACCGAGAGACGCGAAGGCAACCGCTCCGCCGCACCCGCACTTCCCCGATAGCGCAACGCACTCTCGCCGCCGGCTGCACGGTCCACGGTCCTCGGCGGCACGAGTGGCGGAGCGGGTTTCCCGGGTCGACGGGGCGGGGTTGTGGAGGGAGCCGATCGCCCCTCGTCCCTTCTCCCATCGCCGACACGACCGGACGCCGTACCGCCGCCCGCCGCCGGGGCTCACCCCGGCTCCACCCGCGCGGTGCGCGTCGATCCGGCTCCCACGGCAACGAGGACTCGATATGGACCCACGCACCGACATCGTCGAAGTCGCGGCGCTTCTGGTCGCCGCCCGCACCGTCGTGGCCGATCCCGCGCGCTGGTGCGCATACCCCCATGCGCTGGATGCGAACGGGCACAGGTGCGAGGGGCGGGCGAACAAGGCCGTCTGCTGGGGTGCCCTCGGCGCCCTCGACCGCGCGGCCGCCGACGCCGATGCCTCGCACCGCATCTTCCTCGAAGCCCGCCAGCAGGTGAACCAGGCCTCTGTCAGCGTAGCCCGCCGCTGGACGGGAACGGCCTGGGTGCTCGACTACAACGCCGCGCATTCCATGACCGTCGCCATCTTCGACGAGGCGATCCGCGCCATGCCCAGGCCGGAGGCGCCCGGCGCAGCCGACATCCTCGTGATCGCCCGCACCCTGATCGCGCATCCCGCCCGCTGGGCGCAGGGCGCCATCGCCCTCGACAGAAAGGGACGGGCGCTCTCCACCTTCGACGGCGGCTGCCGCTTCTGCGCCGCGGGCGCGGTCGGCCTCTCGGCCGAGTTGCTGGGCGCGGGCGACGCCGCCCGCCGCCGCATCGGCCCGGAGGTCGATCGGGCGAGCCGCCTCCTCGACTGCGCCGCCTTCAAGCTCGGCGAGTTCGAGAGCTACATCGGCCTCAACGAGCACGACACCCACGCCAACGTCGTCGCCATGTTCGACCACGCCCTCGGCATGGCGCGCGCGGACTCCGCTCCGAGCCCGGAGGCACTCCGGCCATGACCGCCACCTCTCCCACGCCCCGCGACCTCCTCGCCGAGGCCCGCACGCTCATCGCCAGGCCCGAGGCCTGGACGCAGGGCGCCGCTGCGCGTGATGCCGACGGCGAGCCCGTCGGCCTCGAGCATGAGGACGCCGTCTCGTGGTGCGCCACCGGCGCGATCAACTGCGCCATGTACCGCCACGTGGATTCCCTGGAGGTTCCGCCGCCGCTGCAGCGCGCCTGCGAGCGCGCCGGGACCATCCTCACCGACACCGTGCGGGCGCTCACCCTCGGCCATTACTCGGAGGCCACCACTTACAACGATCAGACCAATCACGGCTGCATCGTCCATGCCTTCGACATCGCGATTGCCGACGCCGGCAGGTCTTGCAGCAGACGCCCGGACGGCTCCGCCGAGGGCACGGAGCGCGCACAATGACCGCCGCCGCCCGCCTCCCCCGCACGGTCCACAATCCCTACCGCGTGCCACGTCCGGCGGTCATCAGCTTCTCGGGCGGCAGGACCTCCGCCTACATGCTGAAGCACATCGTCGACGCCTACGGCGGCCACCTGCCGGACGGAATCTGGGTGGCGTTCGCGAACACCGGGATGGAACGGCCCGAGACTCTCGACTTCGTGGACATCTGCAGCCGTGCGTGGGGCGTCGAGATCTTTTGGATCGAGTATCTCTGGGACGCCCCCCATCGGACCCGCGTCGTCAACTACGCGACCGCCTCCCGCGACGGAGAGCCCTTTGCCGCCCTGATCGACCGCAAGGGGTTCGTGCCAAACGTCACCCTCAAATTCTGTTCCAGCTTTTTGAAGAGAGACCGCATCGACTCCTTCGCCCGCCACCGCCTCGGCCTCAAGCGCTGGCATTCGGTGATCGGCCTGCGCGCCGACGAACAGCGCCGCGTCCTGCGCATGCGCGCCAGGAACTGCGGCTCGCGCACCGGCGCCCACGCCGTGCTGCCGCTCGCCGATGCTGGCGTCCGCGAGGCCGGCGTCCTCGACTGGTGGAAGGAACAGCCCTTCGACTTGGGCATCCCTTCCTATGCGGGCAACTGCACGCTTTGTCCCGTCAAAGCCCGAGGCAAACTGATTCGCCTCATCCGCGAGGCTCCGGCGCTGGCGGACTGGTGGATCGAGCAGGAAGCCACGGTCGCGAACCGCACCGGGCCGGACGGCCGCGCTTGCGAGGACATGAAGCGCTTTCGGCTCGGCGAGACCTACGCCGAGCTCAAGGCCGCCGCCTTGGTCCACCGCGACCTGTTCGACGAGGCTGAGACCTCTTCCACCGAGAACGCCGACACCGGCTCCCTCGACTGTCACTGCACCGACTAGCCGCTCGTCCATCCAGGTCCGCTGGCACGTCCCGGAGAGATCGAGCCTGGCGGTATCCGTCCGAGAGTCCCGGGCGCCCGAGAGAGCGCCCGCCTCTCTTCTTCATGCGCGCGCGGTCGCGCCCGGCCGCCCGTCCCATCCACATGCCGCCCGATCGCGGCCCACCTCCGGAGAAGCCGATGACCGAACCCGTCATCCGATCCATCCCGCTCGACAAGCTCGAGCCCTCGCCTGCGAACGTCCGCAAGACGCCGGCCGGCAAGGCCGCCTTCGACGAGCTCAAGGCATCCATCCCCGTCCACGGCCTGCTCGAGAACCTCGTGGCGCGCTCCACCGAGGCCGCCGAGGACGGCGGTGAGCGCTTTGCCGTCATCGCGGGCGCGAGGCGCCTCGCCGCGCTCAACGAACTCGCGCAAGAGGGCGTCATCGAGGCCGACTATCCCGTCCCCTGCCGCATCGTCGCCAATGGCGCCAACGACAGCGAGATCTCGCTGGCCGAGAATGTGATTCGGGTGGCAATGCATCCGGCGGACCAGGTCGAGGCCTTCGGCGCGCTGGCGCTCGCCGGGGCCACCGTCGCCGACATCGCCGCCAGCTTCGGCGTCTCCGAGCGCACCGTCGAGCAGCGGCTCCGCCTCGGCCACGTTGCACCCGAGCTGCTCGACGCCTACCGCGAGGACAGGATCGACCTCGCGACGCTCAAGGCCTTCAC
Organism: Alphaproteobacteria bacterium; assembly: GCA_022826345.1. Next base: position 35,839 of record JAJDVB010000089.1, on the reverse strand, counting down.
CGTCACCACCGACCGCACGCGCCAGATGGCGGTGTGGGAGCAGGTGAGCGAGCAGGGCTACCGGCCCACGGACTGGCAGATCAGGCGCATGCTGACCGAGGACCGCATTCCGGCCGGCGCCGCGCTCGCCCGCTACGTTGGAGTCGACGCCTACGAGGCGGCCGGCGGTCCCGTGCTGCGCGACCTCTTCGCCGACGAGCACGAGAACGGTGTCTGGCTGGAGGACCCTGCGCTGCTGATGAAGCTCGCCATCGACCGGCTCCAGTTTGCCGCCGACGAGCTTGCGACCAGGTGGAAGTGGGCCGAGGCCCGTCTCGACGTCGACTGGTCCGACCTCGCCCGCTTCGGGCGGGTGCATCCCACCCCGGCCGAGCCCACGAACGAGGAGAAGGCCGAGATCGAGCGGCTCCACACCCGCCACGACGAGCTCGTCAACATGGACGAGGACGAGTGGACCGACGAGCTGATCGCGGAGGCAGAGGCCATCGAGCCGCGCCTCGCGGAGATCCAGGACGCCATCAAGGCCCGCGCCGTCTACAAGCCGGACGACATCGCGATCTCCGGCTGCATCGCCACGGTCGGCGACGACGGCCAGCTCCAGCTCGTCCAGGGGCTGGTCAAGCCCGAGGACATGCCGGCCAAGGACACCGCCACGGCGCAGCCCACCGGCGATGACGCCGCCGCCGGCGCACACGATGGCGGTGTGGGCATCCAGGTCCCCGGCGCGAGTGCCCCCTCCGTTTCCGATCCGGCCATGCCGCCGGCACGCCCCGACCCCGAGGCCGAGGCGCGCAAGGAGGCCGGTGTCGGCATCGGCCTCGCCGACGACCTCCGCGCCATCAGGACGACGCTGGTCAAGGCGCATCTGGCAGAGGACTTCGGGGCCGCCTTCGACCTCGCGCTCTTCCAGATGGGCCGCGCGGTGTTCACCTCCGGCTACCACGACCACGCGCTCGACATTGCCGTGCGCGAGACCCCGAACCGGCCGCCGCTCCGCGCCAACGACGACACCTTCCACGAGTCCAGCCCCGGCGAAACCATGCTGGAAGACCGCTCCTCGCTCCGCTTCGACTGGCTGGAGATCGAGGACCGTGCCGAATCCTTCGCCGCGCTGAGAGCGCTCTCCCCCGGCGACAAGAAGCGGCTGTTCGCCGCCTGCGTCGCGCGCACGCTCAACGGCCAGCTCGCCTTCGAGGCCAACGCGCGTCCGGAGACGGAAGCCACGGTGGCGCGGCTCGACATCGACTTCGCGGAGCACGTCCGGCCCGGCGCAGAGATGTTCTGGTCACGGATGCGCAAGGACAGGATGCTCGCGGTCGCCAAGGACACGCTCGGCCTCGAATGGGCGCACACCCACCGCAAGGACAAAAAGGCCACGCTTGCCACGGCGATGGAGACCGCCTTCGCGGCCGGAAACGCGGTGCCTCTGGGCGTCTCCAAGGAAGGTCGTGCGGCTGCGCTGGCCTGGGTTCCCCCCGGCTTCGCCGCCTTCGACAGGGGCCGCATCGACGACCAAGACGCGACGCCGCCGGCCCAGGCCGAGGGCGCAGCGCCCGGCGGGACGGTGACGGAACCCGCGACCGCTGCGGCCGAGGCCGACTCCGCGCAGGAAACTCCACCCGTGGACGCGAAGGGGGCCGCAGAAACCCCGCCCGCAGACCAGCCGCACGAGGACACGGCACCTGCGGACGAAGCTCAGTCCGACGGACACCAGGACGCTGCGCCGGAGCAGCCCGAGTCGGCCGCCGAAGCGGGCGATGCGGAACCGCCTGCGCCGTCCGAACCGTCCAACGGCGCCGCCGTGCCGGAAACCACCGATTCGCCCGGCGTTCCGGACGCGGCAACCGTCGCACCCACCGGCCACGACGCGATCGACGCCATGAACGCGGTGCCCACCGCCGGCGGCGGGCCCAGGGTCATCGTCAACACGGTGGGCCTGCATGACGACGGGGACGGCCATGCCGACGCTTCGCCCGACCTGGATCCGTCCGCGCCGCCCGTTCCCGGCAACGGCCATGACGCTGTCTCAGACAGTGGGGGCGACCCGCTCGACATCCCCGCCTTCCTGCGACGCTAGGACCGACCGGCCGGGGCTCCGGCCATCCGTCACCACAGCGCGCCCCGCCAGGTCCTCCGGCGAGGCGCGCTTCCTTTCAACGCAACATGGGAGATCATCGCCATGAGCGATCGTTCCAGACTGCCCACCACGATCCGGGCGCGCGTCCATTGCGGCGCCATCGACCGGGTCTCGAGATTCTTCAATGCATCCGTCGCGGACGCGGCCGCCGAGCTCATCCAGAACGCGCGCCGCAGCGGAGCCACGCGGCTCGTCGTCGCCATGGAAGCTCTGCACGAGGGCGGCACCGTCGTCACCGTCACCGACGACGGTTTCGGCATCGCCGACCCGGCCGTGCTGCTCTCCTTCGGCGAGAGCGGCTGGGACGTCGCCACGGCAAAGCGCGAGGACCCCGCCGGCATGGGCGTCTATGCGCTGTCGAAGCGCGGCTGCACGATTTCGTCCCGGCCGGCCACCGCCGGGATCGCTCCCATGCCCGGATGGCGGGTCGAGCTTGCGCCCGAGTGCTTCCTCGGAAAGCAGGAGGCACGCATCGTCGCCTGCGAGGATGCCCCCCTGCCCAGCGGCACCTCGATCTCCTTCCGCGCGGACGAGAGCCGTGAAGGCATCCGCGCCGCCTTCGCTGCCGCCGCGCGCCACTGCCCGCTCGCGGTGACGGTCAACGGCGAGGTCGTCGAGCGCAAGGCCTTCCTCGACGGCGCCGTCCACGTCGAGCGCTGGCAGGGCCTCGCCTTCGGCGTCTTCGACAGCAGGTTCGCCGGCTTCAACGACTCCGACCTGAACTTCCACGGGCTCACGATCTCCGTCCGCCTGCCGACGGTGGACACCATTGACGGCGGCACCTGGTCGGTGCTGGGCGACGTCGACGCCTGCCCCGAGCTGGAGCTGGTGCTGCCCGCCCGCCGCGAGGCGGTGCAGACGCCCTTCCTGGACGAGATGCGCAAGGCCGCCCGTATCGCCATCTACCGGGCCATGCGCCGCGCCGACCGCACCCCGGCGCTCGCCCACAACCACTTCACCGCCGCCCGCGAGGCGGGCATCGACATGCCGATCGCGCCTGCCGTCCTGCGTCCCTGGCGCCCCGGTATCGCCGATATCGACGACTGGCGGGACACGCCGAACGCCGAGCCGGTCCACCCCGGCACCCTGGTGATGGCGGCCGATGCGGAGACCCAGGACCAGCAGTGCCTCTGGCGCGCAGCGGAACGGGCAGGGATCGCCGGCCGCCTGTTCGAGGCCGACACGCGTCTCAAAGGCTACGATTGGTACAACGCGCTGGCGCGGGTAGCGGCCGTGCGCATCGACGTCACCGAGGCCGGCGTCACCCATCCCCTCGATGCCCTGCGAGCCGGCGACGAGCCGAGCGCCGACGCCACCACCGCGCCGGGCCTGCCGGACACGCTCGCCCGGCCCGACGCCATTCAAATGCACCTTAAAGTAGCAAGCTGGGACGGGCCGCCCGAGACCATCGCCGTCCCGGCCGACGTCGCCTTCATCGGCGAGGAAGGCACCTGGGTCGAGGACGCGCACCCGCTGGTCACCAGAGACAGCGACCTCCAGCCCTCCGGCCTCTGCCAGCTCCTGGAGGCGGCGTACTTCTCGGCCTCCGACGACCCGGACGCGGACAGCCACGAAACCCAGCGCCGCCGCTTTCGCGAGGACGCCACGCACATGGCGATCAAGCTGCTGGCGTCGGAAGAGGAGGCCCGCAAGCACACCATCGCCGAGGCCGTCTGGCGCGAGATCCTGTGGGTGATCCCGCGCGACCGCGAGGTCTCGATCAAGGTCGCGGGCGGCAAGGTCGCGGTGGAGTTCGGGCCCGAGATTCCTCGGCCCGAGGGGGCCGCGGCATGACCTGGTACACGGTTCAAGCTGCCTACGCCGGCTACTTCGCGAACACCGTCTCCGTCGAAGCGGACACGCTCGAGGAGGCGCTGGAGAAGGCCATCGAGGTCGCCAACCAGGACCCCAACTGGAAGTCGGTGGATCATTGCGGAGCCACGTTTGTTGACACTTGCTGCATCGGCCGCGACGAGGATCCGTGGGACGACGACAAGTCCCTGCCTGTTCGGGCCAGGTTCACCGAGAAGGGCGAGCCTCCCATCGTCACCCTCATCGACCCCCGGCCGCCCGGCGGAATTGAAGTCACCGGGGGCACCGTCCGCATCCGCTTCGAGGACGAGGTCAGCGCCGGCACCGTGACCACCGAGGTGTCCGACCCTCCGCCGCCGCCCGCCAACAAGCCGGTGGTCACCATCCGTCGCGACGCCAACGGAGCACCTGCCGTCGATGTCCGCGGCGGCAAGGCTGTCGTTCGGCTGGAGGGGTGGGGCGTCGTCGCCCGATGACCGTGAGCAGGAGCCTCATCCGGCCGGAGAGCGAACGCACCCGCTCCCCGGCCGGACCGATCGCCGCCGCCTCTTCCCCGCACAGGAATCCGATTATGCCCGAACCCGGCCACGCCACCGCATTCGCTCCCGTGATCGACGCCTACACCCGCGCCCAGGCGATCGAGGACGGCATCCTCGTCGACGTCTCCGACACCGCGCGCGAAGCGGGCTTCACCATCCCCGTCGCCGTCACGCGCACCGTGTGGAACCGCCTGATCGCCCTGCCCGAGGGCTACCGCGGCTTCCAAGACGAGGCCGGCCGGCTCTGGGACGTCCTCTGGATGGCGCGCCACTACGCGCTCCGCGCCTCCGACAGCGACCGCGTGAGGATGTGCGTGCTGGTGCGTGACATCCGCAAAGACCTCCGCGACAGCAACTGGCCGCCCCGGAAGCACTTCCCCATCGTGGTAATCGGCGCCGGCGACGAGGGCCGGCCCGCGATCACCATCATGTGGCCTGAAGACGACTGAACGCGCCTTCACCACTCCGGTCTCTCCGGCACCGCCAGGAGCGAAGGCCGGCTCCGGTCGGGCGAGCGGCGCGGAACCTGGAGGCCTCCGGCGCCGCCTCCCGCTCTCCTCGACGCCCCGCCGCGGTCTCTCCGCCCTCGGCGGGGCGTTTCCATTCCCCGTCATGGAGCCGTGCCATGCCCCATTCGAGCGCCGCCCTCGCGATCCCTGATATCCCGCCCGCACCGCCCCCGGTCAGACACCCCATGGACCCGCGCCGGGGCGAGATCCTGTCGCCAATGTTCGCGGCCTTCCTCGTTTGGCTGCTCGACCTGGAGCCGATGACCGACCCGGCCATCACGGGCATCGCCGTCTCCGGCAACTCCGTCCTCGCCGCCACCAGCGACGATCCGCTGTTCAACGCCCATCTGGGCTCGCTGGAGGACTTCGAGCGCAACCTGCGCGGCTGGGGCGAGGCCTGCGGCGCCACTCCCGACATCGTCGATGCACTCGTGGCCAAGCTCCGGAGGACGGGGCGATGACTCTCTCCGACACCACTTCCGCCGGCCTCCGCGACGTGACGCCGTTCCCCGCGCACGCAGAGCCGCATCCCGCCAGTATTGTTCACGACGAGCTGCGCGCGCGCTTCCTCCGCGCCGGGCGCGAGGCCGTCGACGACCGTGAGCTCTTGCAGCTCCTGCTGGCGGGATCGCACCCCTCCGCCGAAGCCGCGCGGCTCGCTTCGGTTCTGCTCGACACCTTCGGCTCGCCCGCCCGCGTCCTCGCGGCCCGGACCGACACCCTGCACGCCGTCGCCGGCCTGGGCGAGGCCGGCATCGCCGCCGTCAAAACCGCCGAGGCGCTCGGCATCGGCATGGCCAGGGCCGCGCTGCCCGAGAGGTTCCATCCGCAGCTCGCGACCTACGAAAAGGTCGTCGAGTATTGCCGCACCCTGGCGGCGCACCGAGACGTCGAAGAGTTCCGGGCGTTGTACCTCGATACGAAGAACCGGCTGATCCGCGACGAGCTGCTGCAGACCGGCACGGTCAACCACACCCCGGTCTATCCCCGCCAGGTCTGCGTTCGTGCGCTCGAGGTGGGCGCGTCCGCCCTGGTCGTGGTACACCCGCACCCCTCGAACGACCCCACCCCGTCAAGGGCGGACGTCGAGATGACCGCCCGGCTCCGCGACGCCCTCAAGACCATCGACGTCGATCTTCACGACCACATCGTCGTCACGGCGGGCGCCGCGTTCAGCTTCAAGGAAAAAGGACTGCTCTGAAGCGCCCCGGCCCCCGTCATCCGTCCGGCGCGCCGTCCTCACTTTCCCCGCCGCCGCTCCGCCGTGGCGTGCCGAAGGGGGGCGGGGTACTGTGATGGGGCGCCGGAGGCCGCCGGAAGCAGCGCATGGCGCACAGCTCAAGGTGTTCCACCACAGCCATCGGCTTGAGGCGGTCATGATCGCCCGGCACGTACTTCTTCGGCCACAATCGCTGCGCCTTGAACAACGCCATCTCGGCGGTGGACAGCAGGTCGTCCCGCTCGACCGGGATGTTGTAATTCTCGTGCATGGGCGCTAGTCGTGCATAAGAACATTGCAACAACAACATGACAGCCTGCCCCCGCTGCGGGTAGGTTCGCGGAATGTGTGGTCGATGCACCCAGCGCATGACATGGCGGGAGTTGCACGAGCGGATGGGTAGTGTATCAGTTTGACTTTGGCACGTGACAATAATTTACGACCTGCGCTGACCGCCAGCATCGGGTAGGATGGCCTCTGAATCCATGACCGTCCCGACCCGGAAACGATCACATGCCCATACCGAACTACCAATCTTTGATGCTCCCGATATTGCAGGCCCTAGCAGACGGATCGGACACAACTCTTTCCACATTACGTGAACGTGTCGCCGCATCTATAGGTCTGACCGATGAAGAAATAGCAGAACTAATACCGAGTGGTCAGACTCGTTTTGCGGCGCGTATTCAATGGGCACGTCTAGGGTTAAACCGTGCTGGTCTCTTGCAGATAGTAAGTCGCGGAGTGTATCGTCTGACGCCCGTTGGAAAGGAGCTCCTAGCTCGAAACCCCGAACGAATTGACGATAAAATTCTATATAACGAGTATGTCACATTTGCTATCTGGAAGGACGGAATGCGGGAGAGAGGGCAGCAGTCGGGAAAGCTGAATCAAACTGTTGATGCTACCAGCGAAACGCCAGAAGAGACTTTAGGCCGTGTAGCTGAAGAAATGCGTATAATGCTTGAGGCCGAAGTGTTGGAACGGCTACGCAACGCTAAGCCTTCATTTTTGGAGAAAACGGTTGCGAGCTTGCTTGAAACTATGGGTTACGGCGAGACTAGAGTGACTGGTAAGGCAGGTGACGATGGGATCGATGCCAAAGTCTTACAAGATAAGCTCGGTCTATTAGACAAGATACTTGTTCAAGCAAAGAGGTATGCTTCCGACAACCACGTAAGTCCTGGTGACATTCGAGAGTTTGTGGGCGCACTCAATCTTGCAGGTGAGACCCGTGGTGTATTCGTCACCACATCTAGGTTTACCGAGTCCGCAATACGTAGCGCAGAAAACAGTACAAATAGAATAATACTGATTGACGGAATGGAGTTAGCCCGTCTGATGGTGCGCCACAGTATTGGCGTGCGCACATTGAGTAACTACGAGATCAAGGGAGTCGACGAGGACTACTTCGATCTCAATTAGTCCCGCCTAGAATTTGGTGGTATGTTAAATACAAAGCAATTACTTCAATAAGTATCAGGACCAATGTTACCGCTATCATAGGAAGGGACCACTTATAAGCCAACCTATGCAACTTTCCCCAAAAGGAAAGATGTCTCCAATAGACCTTATAGAGAGCTTTAGCCGCTTTTTCATACGAGTGTATATCGGGATTATCGTCCCGATAGACAGGAGAGACCTTAGCTACTGTATTAGCGATGATGGTAGGAGAACCAAACTTTTCCTTCTGAAATTCTCCGTCTCTTCGAAATTCGTATGAGCCTCCAGCTTCCATAAGGTTTATTGTCCCAACTTCGGAATTTGTTAAGCAATCCTTGACCAACTTTACGCCGACTATATCATGTTTGGCGCGATTCTCCACTTTTTCAAAGTAGGGAGTTATCTGTTCCATTTTCCAGAGGGGCATTTTTACGCTCCGACCTCGTGAAGCTCAGGTAGTGCGAGCACAATAGCATAGCGTAATCTCCTTAATCAGTCCAGTCCGACGTGAAAAGGTGGCCCCTGGCTGTATCCGCAACCAAGGGCCTTGATGCCCATGACCCAGTCTCACCTATGAGGCGGCTATGCCAATGAACACCAATCCGCGTGATCCCGAGAGATCGGATAATATCTAGAACTATGAAGAAGCCTTGAAGTAAATAGCTAGAAACAGTGTGCGGAAGCGTATGTCCTACGCGCCAAGTTTCAAATGCAACCACCTCACTTTACAGATTTACGTGCACTGCGTGAATCATGGGGGCGACGAGGACGATTCTTAGTCCCCTTTTTGGGTAATGTATCAGTTGTTTGTGGGATCAAGTGGTTCGCCGAAGTGACAGACCAAGCGGCAAAGAATCACGGGCTGGAGCAAATGCATGCCCCGGACGGGAAGGCTCTAGAAAAGGTAGCGCATCACTTTGAGACCAGAAATAAGCCTGTTTGGCGCTTGACCCTCCGCCTGTATGTGCTTAACTGAACCCCGGTGCCACCGGGGCACCGGGGTTGGCGATGATCGCCACCCGCGCAATCACCGCCGACTCTCACTCAAGCGTGGAAAGGACGCAAAAAGTGAGAGAGCCAACAAGAATAATAATCTTGATCCTAAGGCTGATAGTAGAGATAGTCAGATTGATACAACAGTTTCAGATTTAAGTCTTGGGAAGGGGGCAGTCTACGGACTGTCCCCTTTGTCTTGTTCCTAATAAGTACCAGTAACGCCTCCGATTGTAGGTTGTTTGTCTTTATACTCCCCACACCAGGCATCACGTTTGGTGCTGGGCCAGTAATCAATTATATTATTTGCCACTGGAATAGATTTAGGTGGATCAGCATCCCGTGAGCACGCATGTCAACCGTCCGGCCAACGACAACCCGCGCTGCGTCGAGCCCGTCGCTCCGGGCTGATCCCCGGCCGCCCGGCGGCCTGAACGCTTCCCACCCCACGTCCCCGCACCTCTCGCCGCCTCCAGTCCGGCCAGCCGGCGCCGTGCGGTGCGGCGGGAGACAACCCGCCGCGCGCCCTATGCCCACGCCCTTCCAGCCCTGAGACCGCGATACTGACGGAGCCCGGACCCGCTCTCGCGGCGTCCGCCGTTCGGGATCGGAATTCCCGCCGCTGACCGGCCACGCGACCTAGCCGCCGCCGCGCCCTTCGCCGCCAGGAGCATGGGCGGCGGTCGTCGGACAGGCCGGACGGAGCCGCGTGGAGGGCAGTGCCCCCGCGCCGTGCCGCTGCGGCCATTCCCGCACCCTGGTCATCGGAGCCTGCCCATGCTCGACGCCCACCCGGCGCCGGCCGCGCCCGCACGCCCACCCGCCGCCGTCCCCGCACGTGCCAACGCCGAAGCCGCCGCCCCGCGACCGGAGCCCCGGTCCGCGCCCGCCGCGCTGCTGGCCGCGGCCCGCACTCTGCTCCCCGTGCTGGAGGCTGGCCGCGCCCTTGATGCCCGCTCGTTGCGCGATGCGCTGACGCAGGCCTTCGGCGCCTCCGACGCGGACGGCGCCTGGCTCTGGAAGGACGCCTACGAGGCGACCGAGGCGGCGGTGGTGCTCTTCCTCCAGCGCTACGGCCGCGCCATGCAGCGCGAGGCCGGCGCCGGTCCCGGCGGTCCCGCCGCCATGCTGCGCATGCTGGAGACCCTCGCGGCCCTCGAACCCTCCCAGACCCGGCGCTCCGAAGACCAGCTCAAGTATCAGCAGTTCTCGACGCCGCTGCCGCTCGCTTACGCGTTGCTGCAGGCCGCGATGATCCGGCCCGGCGACGTGGTGCTGGAGCCCAGCGCGGGCACCGGTGTGTTGGCCGTGATGGCGCAGCTTGCGCTCGGCAAGGACCCCAACGCGCTTCACCTCAACGAGCTCGCCGTCGTCCGCTCCGGACTCCTCGCCGGGCTGTTCCCGGGAAGCACCGTCACCCGCCACAACGCGGAGTCGATCAGAGACCGGCTGCCCGAACTGCGCCCCACCGTGGTCCTGATGAATCCGCCCTTCTCGGCAAGTCCGGGGGTCCAGCGCATCCGCCATCACGCGGATCTGCATCATATCCGCTCGGCCTGTTCGATGCTACCGCCCGGCGGACGGCTGGTGGCGATCTCGTCGGCGCACTGCGTCCCCGGCGATGCCGCGTGGGAGGACGCCTTCGCCTCCCTCGACCCGCCCGCGCAGGTCGCGTTTACCGCGCCCATCGACGGCCGCGCCTATGCGCGGCGCGGCACCAGCTTCGACACCCGCCTCACCGTTCTCGACAGGGGCGGTGAGAAGCACGCGCAGACATACGCCGGCCACCCGGTGCGCGACGCCGGCCATCTGTTGCAGGCGGTCACCGGCACCGTGCCGGCGCGGCGTCCCATCTCCTGCACGAGTGTCGAGCCCGTGCCCGGCGCTGACCTGTTCGGCCAGGCGCCCGCGCCCCGTCCCAGGCGGGCCAGGCGGCCCCGTACCGCCCGGCAGGAGACGCCGACGGTCGAGCACGACTGGGGCGTTGTGTCCGAGCTCGCCTACGAGGCGGTGCCGGCCGGCGGCGGTCCCCCCAAGGGCGCGCAGCCCTCGGGACCCTACGCACGATGGCGGGCATCCAGCATCCACGTGCCCGGCGCCGTCGAGCACCCGACCCCGCTGGTGCAGTCCGGCGCCATGGCGGCCGTCTCGCACCCAATGCCCTCGTACCGTCCGATACTGCCCGAGAAGGTGGTGACCGAGGGCCTGCTGTCCGACGCCCAGCTCGAGAGCGTGGTCCTCGCCGGCCAGGCGCACGAGCGCCATCTCGCCGCCGAGTACCGCATCGGCGCCGGCTGGGAGACACTCGTGCCGGAGACACTCGTGCCGCAGACCGTGCAGCGCGTCGACGCCGATGCCGATGACGACAACGACGACGAAGCTCCGGACTCCCAAGACGATAGCGAACTCGTCGATGCCGACGAGCCGCTGTCCGATCCGGTCCGCTTCCGGCGCGGCTGGATGCTCGGCGACGGCACCGGCTGCGGCAAGGGCCGGCAGGTGGCCGCCATCGTCCTCGACCAGTGGCTGAGAGGACAAAAGCGAGCGCTCTGGCTGTCGCAGTCCGACAAGCTGCTGGAGGACACGCGGCGCGACTGGTGCGCCGTCGGCGGGCGCGAGGACGACGTGATTCCCCTCGGCAAGGTGCGCCAGGGGGCCGACATTCCCCATGCGCAAGGCATCCTGTTCGCCACCTATGCGACGCTGCGCTCGCCCGCGCGGCAGGGCAAGCCGTCGCGCCTCGACCAGATCGTCGCCTGGCTCGCGGACGGCGACGACCAGGACGCGCGCCACGCATTCCAGGGCGTCATCGTCTTCGACGAGGCCCACGCCATGGCCAATGCGGCGGGTTCGAAGAGCGAGCGCGGCGAGACGAAGCCCTCGCAGCAGGGACGCGCGGGCTTGCGCCTTCAGAACGCGCTCCCCGATGCCCGCATCCTCTACGTCTCCGCCACCGGGGCCACCACCGTCCCCGGCCTCGCCTACGCCCGGCGCCTCGGGCTCTGGGCCTCCGGCGAGACCTCGTTCGAGACCCGCACCGCCTTCGTCGCCGCCATGGAGGCGGGCGGGGTCGCCGCGATGGAAGTCGTGGCGCGCGACCTCAAGGCCCTCGGTCTCTACCAGGCCCGGGCGCTCTCCTACGACGGGGTCGAGGTGGACATCCTGGAGCACTCGCTCACGCCGGAGCAGCGGCGCATCTACGACTCCTACGCGGGCGCCTTCAAGATCATCCACCGGAACATTCAGGAGGCGCTGAAGGCGACCGGCATCGTCGACGGCGAAGACACCCTCAACAAGAACGCGAAATCGGCCGCGATCTCCGCCTTCGAGGGCGCAAAGCAGCTCTTCTTCGGCCACTTGCTGACCTCCATGAAGTGCCCCTCGCTGATCCGCGCCATCGAGGCGGACCTGGACGAGGGGCGCTCCGCCGTCGTGCAGCTGGTCTCCACCGGCGAGGCGCTGATGGAACGCCGCATCGCCGAGATCCCGGCGTCCGAGTGGGACGACCTCTCCATCGACCTGACGCCGCGCGAATACGTGCTGAATTATCTGGAGCACGCCTTCCCGGTGCAGTTGCAGGAGCCCTTCGAGGACGATGACGGCAACCTCATGTCACGGCCGGTCTTCGATGCCCACAACAATCCGGTGCTCTGCCAGGAGGCACTGGCGAAGCGCGACGCCCTGATCCAGAAGCTCGGCGCACTGCCCCCGGTGCAGTCCGCCCTGGATCAGATCATCCACCGTTTCGGGCACGACGCCGTCGCCGAGATCACCGGCCGCTCGCGGCGCGTGCTCAGGATCGAGGACGCCAGGGGCGAGCGGCTGGCGCTCCGCTCGCGGCCCGCATCCGCCAACCTCGCCGAGACCGCCGCCTTCATGGACGGCGAGAAGCGCATCCTGGTGTTCTCCATGGCGGGCGGGATCGGGCGCAGCTACCACGCCGATCTCGGCTGCCCCAACACCGAGCGCAGGACGCATTACCTGCTGGAGCCGGGCTGGCGGGCCGACCAGGCGATCCAGGGGCTGGGCCGGACCCACCGCACGCACCAGGCCTCGGCGCCGCTCTTCCGTCCGGTCGCCACCGACGTGAAGGGCGAGCGCCGGTTCATCGCCACCATCGCCAGGCGTCTCGACTCGCTTGGTGCCATCACCCGGGGCCAGCGCGATTCGCAGACCGCCATGGGAGGCGACGACACCGCGTTGTTCAGGGCCAGCGACAACCTCGAAAGCCTCTACGCCAAGTCGGCCTTGCGTCAGTTCTACATCGCGCTCTGGCGCGGCCACATCGCGGGCTGGTCGCTCAAGGACTTCGAGGAGGCTACGGGGCTCAAGCTCACCTGGGAAGGCAACCTCAAGGAGGACCTGCCGCCCATGCCGCAGTTCCTCAACAGGTTGCTGGCCCTTCCCATCGACGAACAGAACCAGCTCTTTACCGCCCTGGAGACCCGCATCGAGGCCAACATCGAGATCGCCGTCGAGGCCGGCACCTTCGAGCGCGGCGTCGAGACCATCGTTGCAGACTCGCTCTCCGTCGCCTCGCGCGAGACCGTGTTCACACACGAGGGCTCCGGCGCCGAGACCGAGATCGTCAAGATCGCGCGCAAGGACCGGCTGGAGCCGCTCGGCGCCGACGCGGCGATCGAGCTCCATGCGGCCACCTCCGGGAAGCCGCCGCGCCTCATCGTCAACGGCCAGTCGAAGCGCGCTGCGCTCGTCATGGATGCGCCCGCGCGCACGCTCGACGACGGCGACGTGCAGGAGCGGGTGCGCCTGGTGCGACCCGCCGTCCGCGAGACCATGGCCAGGGCGGCACTGGAAGCCTCCCAGTGGCGCCCCGCCGGCGAGGACCGCTGGCGTGCCCTCTGGGACGTCGAGATCGCGGGGCTGCCGTCGCACCGCGAGTCCCGCTTCTGGCTGGTCGCCGGCCTGCTGCTGCCGATCTGGGACCGGTTGCCCGACGAGAGCATGCGGGTCCGCCGCCTCCTCGCCGACGACGGCGAGCACCTGATCGGCCGCGTGCTCGGTCCCACCGAGGTCAGCGAGTTCCGTGCCGCGCTCGGCCTCGACGGCGGCCCCGGCCTCACCGCCGCCGAAATCCACGACGAGATCATGGTGCGGGGCGCCTCTTTCCATCTCTCCAACGGCTGGAAGCTCGCACGGCGCCGCCTCATGGGGGCCTTCCGCATCGAGATCGAGGGCCCCGCGGACACCGACACCGACACGCTCAAGCGCATGGGCTGCATCGCCGAAATCGTCTCATGGCGCACCCGCCTGTTCGCGCCCGACCGCGCCACACTGGAGCGCGTCGTCGACCGCTGGCCCATCGCGGCGCCGCAGGCGTCCTGACCGCCCGTCTCCGGCGCCGATCCCACTGTCAGCCCACGATGCCGCCCGCCTCCGTGCGGACGGCTCCGCCACACCGCAACAAGGACACCTTCGATGACCACGCACGAGCTTCCCGAGGAGCCGGTGTTCGCCTTCACACCGGCCTACGAGCTGCCCGACCAGCCACAGCAGATCCGCATCGTCTTCGAGGGGATGGACGGCTACGTCCCCACGGCATTGGTTGCGCTCACGCTCGCCGATGCCGAGCGTCTCTGCGATCGCCTCAACCGCCGCCTCGGTCTCGACCGCGAGGCCTGGTCCGCCATCGTCGGGCGCTCCATGGCCGCCGCCCGGGGCGGCGAGCCGCTCCATTGAGCCGACCGCTCGCCTCCTGCCGCCCACCGGCCGGGCTCCTCCGTACCGCGCCCGATCCCGCCCAGCCGCACGGAACCGGCCTCCTCGCCGGGTCCATTCCCCTCGCACGGCGAGCGGCGACGGGTCGCACGTTGCCGTTGGCACCATTACGGGATATATAGCCGGGAATACACAGGAGGCTCCCGTGAGCGACTCGTCCCAAAGACGCGCCACCGAGAACTACCGCCGCCGACTGGCCGAGCGCGGTATGGCCCGCTTCGAGGTTCTCGGCCGCGACGCCGACCGCGAACTCATCCGCTCGCTCGCGAGGCGCCTTGCCGAGGACGGTCCGCAGGCCCAACGTCTGCGCGCCGCCGTCACCTCCGGTATCGCCGGCCGTGAGCCGCGCAAGGGTGGCATCCTCGAAGCGCTCCGCCGCTCGCCCCTGGTTGGCGCCGACGCCATTCCGCCCCGTCCCTTCGAGCCGGGCCGGGAGGTCGACCTGTGAGCCGCTACCTTCTCGACACCAACATCGTCAGCAACGTCACCAAGCCCGCTCCATCGCAATCCCTGCTGGCCTGGATGGCCGGCCAGGACGACAACGACCTCTTCATCTCCTCGCTCACCCTCGCCGAGATTCGGCGCGGCATTCTGGAAAAGCCCGCCGGCCGCGGGCGTGACCGGCTCGAGGCCTGGTTTGCCGGCCCCGAGGGCCCGTCCGCGCTCTTCGCAGGACGGGTACTGTCGTTCGACGAGAACGCCGCTCTCGTCTGGGCGCTGCTCATGGCCAAAGGCAGGGCGACTGGCCGCCCACGCAGCGCGCTGGACACCATCATCGCCGCGACCGCCGAGGTCAACGGCTGCATCGTGGTCACCGACAACGAACGCGACTTCCCCGGCGTCGAGAGCTTCAACCCGATGCGACCGTCTGCGACCTAGCCCGGCCACCATCCGGTCAGAGCTGCGCGGCGTCCGGGATGCCGATATCAAAGGGCTGCCGGGAAGCCGCGCCGGGTCGCCGCCTTCGTCGCAGCGGTCAAGCACGAGTGCGGCCTGAGCGTCGGCCGCCGCGTTGCCGTCGCTCTCCGGCCAACTCCCGCCGGCTTCACTTCCATCGCTACGCTCATCTCCGAAGCGGAGCCTGACACCCCCATCCTTCGCCCGGCCTTGGCGGGCTTTCACCGCCTCTGTCGGAACCCTTCGCGAGAACGGCCTGACCGGCCCCCGGCAGCCCTCTCTCTGCCGCTGGCGACGTCGATGTCCCGGTCGGGCCGAATCGGGTCGACGCGGCGTGCCGCGCGAGAAAAAGGCCGTCCCTCTGAATCCCGCCGCCTGCACCCCCGACCGCCGAAGCCCGTCCCGCGAGTTGGGTCGGCAATGGTCCGGCGAGACCGGAGTTGGGAGAGGAAGAAGACCATGACTGAGCTCGTCTACGCCGGCATCGGATCGCGCGCCACCCCCGCCGCCGTGTTGCAGACCATGACCGTGATGGCCGCCTGGCTCGCGCGCCGGGGCTGGCATCTCCACTCCGGCGGCGCGGCCGGCGCTGACACGGCGTTTGCGGCCGGCACCGATCCGGTACACCGCACCCTGTTCCTGCCCTGGCCCGGTTACCGCGGCCACGCCGGGCCGGACTGCCGCTCGCTTTCCCCGGACGAGATGCGCCGCTGCCTCGCCATCGCGGCCGGCCTCCATCCGGCATGGCACCGCTGCTCGCCGGCGGCACGGAAGCTGCACGCCAGAAACGTCAGCGTCCTCGCAGCAGACACGGACACGCCCGTCCACGCCGTCGCCTGCTGGACTCCCGATGGATTGCCGAAGGGCGGCACCGGGATGGGCATTCGCATCGCACGCGACCGCGGCATCCCGGTGCTCAATCTCGGCGTGCTCCACCCGCGTGCCGTCTGCGAGCGGCTGGAGCAGATCCGCGCCGCGGCGTCCCCCGCCACTGGTCGCTCCTGATCCGGGACTCGGCCCCACGGCATCGCCCCGGAGCCGCGCGGCCACCCGGCGTATCCCCACATATGCCACCGGGATCGCGACGGGACGGTCTGCGAACAGGGCGCGCACCCACCCGCGCCCGTGTGTTCGAGGGAGAGGGCGGCCCCGAGAAGGGCGATCCGTCCGGGAGGAGAGAGGTCTCCGGCCCGGGCTGCGTTCCATTGGGGGAGGACACCATGAGCATCTTCGATCACGGCGCCACGCTGGTACCCGACGTCGTCACCGAGGCCGAGGAGGAGCGCATC
This sequence comes from Alphaproteobacteria bacterium, assembly GCA_022826345.1. The sequence continues at coordinate 19,262 of JAJDVB010000089.1, read as the reverse complement.
CTGCTGCGCATCGCCCAGGCGCCCTGGATGACCGACCTCAGCCGCCGCGTTCAGCATTACGGATTTCGCTACGACTACCGCCTGCGCGGCACCGGCCGCCACGACCCCGCCGCGCCGTTCCCGCGCTGGGCCCAGGTGATCGGGGACAGGCTTGCACCGCTCTTCGACGGTCGGCGGCCCGAGCAGTGCATCGTCAACGAGTACCGGCCCGGCCAGGGGATCGGGATGCACGCCGATCACCAGTCCTTCGGGCCGGTCGTCGTCTCGCTGTCCCTTGGCGACGCGTGGACGATGAGCTTCCGGCCACGCAGCCAGCGACCCTACGTTCGCGGCGGGCTTGCGTCCGACGAGGTCGTCCTTCTCCCGCGCCGCTCCGCACTCGTCCTGCGCGGCCATGCACGCTCGGCCTGGATGCACGGGATCGATCCTGCCGCCACCGCGGGCCGCAGCGAGACTCGCATCTCCGCGACGTTCCGCACCATCGGCTCCTGATCTCCACCGACGCTCCCGTCCGTGCCGGCAGCAAGGACGAAGCAAACCGGCAGGTGTCGGGGCGGACGGCAGAGGAGAGGTCGGGGGAGCTTTGGAGGGGCGAACGGGAAGGGGACCGAGAGGGAACCTGCCCGTTCATCCACCCATCGTCATCAACCAGGATGAACAGGAGACGAACCATGGCTTTCGGAGAGAACAAGGTGATGCTGATCGGCCGCCTCGGCGACGACGTCGCCATCAACCCGCTGGCCTCCGGCGGACGCGTTGCCAACATGAGCATCGCCACCGACGAGTCCTACATCAACAAGCAGACCGGCGAGCGGGTCGATCAGACGCAGTGGCACCGCTGCGTGACCTTCCAGGACGGGCTGATCGACATGCTCGGCAAGCACGCGAAGAAGGGCCGTCTGGTCTACGTCGCGGGCAAGCTCCAGACCCGGCGCTGGCGCAAGGACGGCGAGGACTCGGATCGGTTCTCGACCGAGATCCTGCTGGTCCCCGGCGGGCGCGTCCAGTTTCTCGACAAGCCTGCCGGCACCAACGGCAGCACCACCCAGCCGTCGAACGGCGAGTCCACGGCAACTGCCGCGGCCGCCCCGTCCGACACGGACGACGGCTCGGGCATCCCCTTCTAGGCGGGTTTCTCCCTCCCGCTGACCCTGGCCGGTGCCGCGTCCCTCCCTGCGCGGCACCGGCCTTCTTTTTGCAGCTTTCCCCGAGTCCCCGCCAACCCGGACGACGCGGCTTGCGCTCCGCGCATCGCCTGCCATCGCGACGCGCCGGGAGGTGGAGTTCGGCAAGGGCGGGGCAAGCGGGCAGGGGCGGGGCCGGGCGTTCCGCCCTCCGCCTCGCCGATTGCCAGGGAGCACGCCATGATCCACTTCACCCGCGGCGACATCTTCGCCCAACCCGCAGACGCCATCGTCAATCCCGTCAACTGCGTCGGCGTCTCCGGCTCCGGCCTCGCCCTCCAGTTCAAGCGCCGCCACCCGGACGCCTTCCTCGCCTACCGCCGCGCATGCGCAGAGCGCCGCGTGCGCCACGGCCGCATGTTCATGTTCGACACCGGCTACGACCAGCCCCGGTGGATCGTGCATTTCCCCACCAAGCGCCACTGGCGCGACCGCAGCACGATCGGCGACATCGAGGCCGGGCTTCGCGACCTCGCCGCCGCCGTCGAGCGCCACGGCATCCGGTCCATCGCCATCCCGCCCCTCGGCTGCGGCCTCGGCGGACTCGACTGGCGTGCCGTGCATCCCCTCGTCATCGCCTGCCTCGCCGGCACGCCGGCCACGGTCATCGTTCTCGAGCCGGCCCCCGGTCCGTAACCGGCGTTGCCGCCCGTCCCGAGTCGGCAACGCCCGGACGGCAAGGCTCGCGCTTCGCGCGTCGCCCGCCGTCCCGGCGCCGCCGAGAGCCGGAGAGGGGCCGGAACCGGGGCGTCCACCGCGATCCCCGAGAGAGGTTTCCCATGGTTCCGATCTCCACCCGCCGTCCCGGCTTTGCCGGTGCCGTCATGCGCGCCGGACGCGCGTCATGAACGCCACCGCTATCGCCGCCGCCCTCGGCGCCCGCGCCGAGGAGGTCTGCCGGCGCTATCTGCCCCACGGCCGCCGCCAGGGCCGCTACTGGGTCGCGGGCGACCTCGATGGCGCCCGCGGGCGCTCCCTGTTCGTCCGGCTCGCCGCCCCGGGAACGCCAGGGAAGTTCACCGACGCAGCAACGGGGGAGCACGGCGACCTGCTCGACATCATCCGTCACCGCACCAGCGCGCCGACGCTGCGCGCGGCGCTCGACGAGGCGCGAGCGTTCCTCGCCCTGCCGGCTGTGCCGGCAGCAGGCGAAGGTGAATCCTACGACAGCAGCGCAGCGGCGCGCCGCCTGTGGCAGCGCTGCCGCGCCATCGACGGCACGCACGCCGAAGCCTACCTGCACGCCAGGGGTCTCGCGCGATGCCGCTTGCTCGCGAGCGTGTTCGCGGCGCTGCGCTTTCATCCCGCGCTTCGCTATCGCGAAGGCGCGTCCGTGCGCCGCCTCCCGGCGCTCGTCGCCGCCGTCACCGGCGACGCAGGGGAACACCCTGGTCCGGGGGAACACCCCGGTCACGGTTCCATCTGCGGCGTCCAGCGCACCTGGCTCGATCCCCGCTCGCCCGCCAAGGCGGGCGTCGCGTCGCCACGCAAGGCGCTCGGCCGCGTGCACGGCTTCGCCGTGCGCTTCGGCGAACCCGCCGACACATTGGTGGTCGGCGAGGGCATCGAGACGGTGCTGTCGATTGTCACCGCGCTGCCGGACACCGTCGCCGCCGCGGCGCTGTCTGCCGGCAGCCTCGGCGCGTTCGCGCCGCCTGCCGGCGTCAGGCGCCTCGTCATCGCGCGCGACAACGACGCTGAAGGGGAGCGGGCTGCCGAGCGCCTCGTCCGGCGCTGCGCAGGCGCGGGCGTTTCCGCCCAGGTCATCGTGTCCCAGGGCGGCGACTTCAACGACGACTTGATCGCGCTCGGCTCCGCCGCACTCGCAGCTCGCCTCGCGCCGCTCCTCCGCTTCGCGGGAGAGGGAGGACAGCATGAGTCGGTGTGAGCCAGGCGCGGGATGGAGAGAGAGCCCCCCGCAACGCGCGAAGGGAGCACGCAGATGGGACGCTTTCGCACCGACCTGACCTTCCGGCGCATCACGCCGGAGGAGTCCCGCATCTACCAGGACGGCACCATCGTCGGCGAGGTCTACCGCCAGGAGGATATCCTGAACCGGGGCCGGCACTACTACGTGATCCATCTTTCAGAGGACCATCGCGGCCCCGTCAAGGTGCACCAGCGCGACCGCATTCGCGCCGAAGCGCAACGCCTGGTGGACACACATCCGCTGTGGTCGTGACCATGCAGGGTGCGAGTTGCTTCCCCGGTCGGAGCTGTGGGGCGTCCTTTGCAGGAAGAGTTGGGCGACCCCTTCGGGCCGGGCTATCCGCTGCAATTCCCGCTCGCTGGCGCTCCCGGGAATTTCCGCTTCTATCCCTGTCGCCTTCGCTCGCTGGCGCTCGCTGCGCGCTCCGCTTGCCAAAGAAAAAGGGGTGGCACCCATGGATGCTCACCCCGTCGTGTTGTCGCATTGTGCCACACGTGCTCGCACCAGCAACCGATGGTCCTTCGCTGCGCTCCGGCCTTCTCCAAGGGGACGGCCGCGCGCGCCCAAGGGCGTTCGCGCGCGCGGCCTCTCTAGGGCGGGCCGTGAAAGTCGCCGACCGAGAAGTTGGCTTGCGCGAACTCTCCAACGCCTCGTCCGTCGCGCACCGGCCCCTGAAGCGCGGGGCCGGCGCGTCGGCGCAGCGCTCCGTGCCCCCGGCGACTCAACCGTCGCGCGCCTGGCGCGGAGCGCCAGTCACGCAACGGCTGGCCGCCTCGATGCCTACTCGTAACGCGGCTCAGGAACCCGAGGCACTGCGCGCGCGGAACCACGCGCGCGCGGCGCCTCGCATCGCGCTGCTCCTCCCAGCCTGAGAGAGCGCCAACTTCCGCACCGAAATCGGCGACTTTCCGCACCGACTCCCGCCCAAGAGCCCCTACGGAGAAGGTGCTGACGCTGTGCGCGTGTGACCCAACACGACATCACGACGGGGCATTCCGCCTCGGAGGATGACTCGAGAAGGAGATCGTCATGCACGATATCGTCCACACCGCATCCGCTTCACCCACCGCAGCCGTCTGCGAGAGCATGGCGCTGTTCGGCGCATCACCTGAGCGCGGCGAGCTCGACAGCCGCGTGATCTGGGACGAGGACGACGCCATCGACGCCCTCGGCGAGGCCATCCGCGTCATCGTCCACGGCATCACCGTCGACGGCACGCAGATGGCCGACGAGCGCGAGGCGCTGCTGTGGGGCTTCGTCAACTGCCTGCACGCGCAGGTCACCCGCCTCGACCGCACCGTCGACCGCATCGTGCCGGAGATGCGCGACCTCGAGCGCGCCCAGGACGGCACCGAGGTGAAGGCGCACGAGCTGGAGACGCTCACCGACCGCGCGCAGAACCTCGGCGACCGCAGGGACGCGTTCGAGAAGCTGCGCGACACCGCCGCCGACGCCTACCGCGTCCATACCGGCGATGTCTGGCGCCCGCGCCACGGATCGCACGCGAGCCAGACCGGCCAGCTCACCTCGGCCGCGATCGACGGCCGCGACTTCCGCCGCGCACGGCAGGACCGCGAGACCCGCGCGCACCTGCCGGACGGGACGCTCGTCGCCATCACCGGCGGCAAGTCCGTCACCGACGTGGACGAGGTCTGGAGCACGCTGGACCGGGCGCGCGCGAAGTACGGCGACATGGTGCTGCTGCACGGCGGCGGCCCCGGCTACGAGAAGATCGCGGCAAGCTGGGCTGACGCGCGCGGCGTCGACCAGGTTGTGTGCCGCCCGGACTGGAGCGCGCACGGCAAGGCCGCGCCCTTCCGGCGTAACGAGGAGCTGCTGAACCTGCTGCCGGTCGGCGTCATCGCCTTTCCCGGCTCAGGCATCACCGGCAACCTGATCGACAAGGCGAAGCAGCTCGGCATCCCGGTCATGATCGTCACCACGTGACGGCGGCGCTGCCTCTTCCACCGCGAGCCGGTCGCTGCCTTGGCGGCGATCGGCTCTCTCTTTTTCGCCGTGCCACCCGTCGCGCTTTGCGTCGCGGTGCTTCGCACCGCCGACGCTTCGCGCTCCCATCGCCGCACCGTTCGTCACACCCATTGCGCGTCCGCTTCGCGCCCGGCTCGGCGCTTGCGCGCCATTGCCCGCCGCTCGCTCCGCTCGACGCGACACGCCGCCCGTCACTTCGCACCGGCGAAGTGAACGAGCTGCGTCCCGCTTCGCGCTCGCAACTGACGCGTTGCCTCGCGCTTTCCGTCGCGCAGCCGCGCGCTTCGCGGCTCACTCCTGCATCGTCACCGCGTCCTGCATGACGCAGTGCCGCGACGCCTCCCCCTCGCATCCCTCTCTCAGGCTGGGGCCTTGACCGTCTTCATGGCTGTCATAGGCCCCGCTCTACGGCGGAGCCGCTTTGGCTCTCACACCCCACGCACCTGGGGTGCAATTGGACAATTATGCAGACACAAGCCCTCCCCACTACGCGGGGGACGAGAGCGCTACGATCGGCTCTGACACGGGTGTGTTGGAGCGAGCGAATCTCATTGTAATACGCGGTCAACCTCTTGAATATGCGCGGTTTAAATCACCTGCGTAACACAACGTAACACGCCCGGAGCCGTCAATGTCCACCACGTATTCTCCGCGTAACACGCGAGCTCATGCATCCCCTGCCACTTGCGCGTTCAGCGCATCTCCGGATCAACCACACGGTTTTGCAGAAACCCACTGAACTTGAGGACATTCCCATGGCCGACAACGACCCAATCGAATTGAGCGCTGAAGCCGGTGCTGCCGCCAAGCCGTCCGACCAGCGCACACCGCGATCGATCAGGTTCTCGGACGCCGAGTGGGAACAGGTCGAAAGGGCCGCGGAAGAGACCGACACGTCACCGGCAACGTTCACGCGCAACGCCGCCTTGGCTGTTGCCGCCGGCCGCAACGCCGCCGTATCCGGCGCCTTGCCGTCCGGTATTGTCGAGCTGATCAAGCGGATTTACCTCAGCACGTACATCCTTTCCACGCTCAAGCGTGACGAGATGATTGACGAAGGGCGACGCGACCAGCTCGATCGCACGATCAACGCGGGGCGAGAGGCGCAGGCCTTCATCCTCGACGACACCGTGAGGTGACGTCTCGTCGACACCCTCTTCGGTTTTCGTAACCGGCATCGCCTCGCGGGCCCATCGGTTCCCGCTCGCTAGTTGGCGTTCAACCCGTGCGCGCGTGAGCCGAGCCTGTTCTTCCACACGCTCTCCCGCCCCACTATCTCGGCCGGCGACGTCGCGGACGACGCCACTTCAAGGACGGACACCGTGTAGTTGGCCCGCCCGCGTCTCTCCAGCAGCCGGTTTCCGCCATGGCCGTTCGCGACGTAGTCGTTCCAGCGCGCAAGGAATCCGCCTTCGCCGTAGGCCGAACCGACGTACTGGTCGCCGTCCGGATGCACGAGCAGATAGACTCCGCCTACCGACGACAGCACCTGACGCCATGACCGCCAAACAAACGGAATGTCTTCGAGCGTCGTTACGAATTCCTGGAAGCCGGGAAACGGCGGTTCCTGCGCGTGTCGGCGAAGCTCGATCACTGCCTTGCCTTGCCTGCGCGCCCACTGCGACCACGACCGGGTGCTCGGTCCCCAGGCGACGACAACGCGCTCGACCAGATCTTCGAACGCGCTCATCCACCACAGGTCGTACGAACGGGCACCGGCAGGCGCTTCGTAAGACGACGATTGCAGCGCATCTTCGGTCGACATGCTTGGTAGTCGACTCTCGTCGTACGTCCATCCCTGGCCAACTTCGGTGGCGCCGACGAACAACGCTGTAGCGCTTCCGTCGTCGAGCGGTTGATCGGGGATGAAGTGAAACGCGTGGCAGCACTTGTTGTAGGGACTCGTCCGTCCCGTCTGATAGCTTGCGAAGTGGCCGAACGGTTCCTTGCCTCTTCGCCACTCGGCGGCACCCCGGCCATCGTGTCGCAGCAAACGCGCGGTGCGCAACGGAACGCCGCGCCGCTCGATGATCTCCGCAAAGCAAATGATTGGCTGCGACACCTGCGGCGACCGCACCGGTCTCACATGGGTCCGCGCGCGTCAGCCATAGTATTCGGCGATCGCGATGTCGGAGAGTCGCTGAAAGCGAGCGGCGCTGTTCGTCTCTTCCAGAATGCCGGTCGTGAGGCAGACCATGGTCATGTCCCGCGTCGGATCGACCCACATGTTGGTGGAACCCGCCCCGAAGGCGCCGAACGTTTCCGGGCTCGACAGATGTCCGAAGTACGTGGGGATCATGCCCTCGCCGCGGATGAAGAAGCCGAGCCCGAGATTGGCAGGGAATGCGGGCCAACCCTTCATTTCGCGCGCGAAATGCCACTGGGTATTGACCATCGTCCCGGTATGGACCCTGGTCGCGAACGAGACCATGGCCGGCGAGAGCACGCGCCCTTCGCCTCGCCGCCCTCCGCACCGGAGCGCATCCGCGAATGCATGGATGTCGTCCAGCGTCGAGACGAAGCCGGCAGCAGGCATTTCGTGGTCGAGCGCAGGGTTCATGATGTCCTGCGCCGCCGCGACGAGGGCGTCCGGATCGAACAGCCCGGGGCTGCGATCGGTGCAACGGGGGACGATGCCGCGGGAAGCGAGATCCGCACGCATGCCGAGGAACGTGTCCGTCATGCCGAGCGGAGCGCAAATGTCGCGCGTCACGATATCGCGGAAGCGAAGCCCGTTGCCGTCCAGTCTCCGGACACACTCCGCCGCCACTGCGTGCGCCATGATCTGCGAATAGCTCGCCTCCTCCCCCGGCACCGAAACCGCGGGCGTGTCGCAGACGGCGGCAACGACCGCCTCGAGATCGCCCTGCCTGTCTGCGAGGACGGCCGGAAAGCCGGGCGCCACGCCGGCCGTGTGACAGAGAAGTTGCCCGAGCGTGGCGCGCGCCTTCCCTTTCACGCCGAACTCGGGAATCACCTCGCAGACCGGCGTATCCAGTCTGGCCTCCCCGCGTTCGACGCGTTGCAGCAGGGAAACGGCGGTCAGCGCCTTGGAAATCGAGAATACCGGGAAGACGCTGTCGTGGCGGAGCGGCGTCTGGTTGGGGCGATCGGCGTATCCGATCGTCTCGTTGAACGCGATCTCGCCGCCGACGGCAACGATCGTCGCGGCACCGTCGTAGAGGCCGGACTGGATGTCGGCTTCAATCGCTCGCTGCAACCGGCCTGCCATGGTTCACCCTCACGTCTGCAGTCTTGGGCGCGAGCCAGAAACGTCGGCCTTCTTCGCCGAAGCGTTTCGGATTCCCCATGTTGGCAAGTGCCCGAGACCTATGGGGTGGTCCCGTTCAAATGTTAGTGGAGCACTGTCGGTGACGCCATGTCCGAAGCAGCCGGCCGAACCGAAAACACGCACCCTATGCCGTGCGCCTACTGATCCGGCGCTCGTTCCCGCCCTCTGAAACTGAAGTCAGAGTTCCAGCTCCAACTCGACCTCGATGCCTTTTTCCCGAGCAGGAGCGTCCGGCTTGCGCTCCCTCGCACCGCCAGCGTCATCCCCGCCCCCGACCGATCTGCTCGCAGGCAAGCCTCTCTCCGCTTCAGGCTGTCGCTCCGAATCACTCTTGCGATCCGGTTCCATTCCGGTCTCGGCACTCTTTCCGTGCGCATCGCGCTCCGAGTGCTCAATCGCCTCCAGCGCCGAAATCCGCTCGCCCGTCGCCGTCTCGAGCCGTTCCCGCAGTTGCGCCACGTCGTCGGTCACCAGTTCGGCGCGATCGCGCGCCCGGCTGATCTCCACGTAGAGGCTTTTCTGAGTGGTGAGGTGCGGATGGTTCGCTTCCATCGCGGCGATGACGTTGTCCACCGTGCGGCCCTGGAACGCGTGCACGGTCGATGCCCAGGCGTGATCGACATGACGCAGCTGCGACTGCTTTCCGTCCAGATCCAGCATTCGTCCGTCTTCGAGCCGGAACGAGACCCGGTCCTCGTTCACCGCAACCACTTCCGCCGCACGGCTGTTGACCAGCTTCAGGTCCCTGTCGTTGCGGCTCCACCTCACGCGATCCCCTGCTCTGAGCTCGATCTCTTCGATCCGATACACTTCCGCACCGCCCGTCCGCCCGGCAATCTCGCCGGGCTTCCACGCCACCGTCCCGCCGTTCCGCCCTTCCAGCATCACCGTGCGGCTCCGGTGGTCCACCTCGACCACCCGGCGCTCGTCCCCCTTCTCGACGCCGATCCGTTTGTACGGGCGGTGGAACGCGACGACGTCGCCGGGCACGTAGTCTGCGGCGAGCGCCTTCTCGGCTCTCGTGTAGCCGCGCGACACGAGCCGCTGGCCCCGGTAGGCGGGACCGTGAATGTCACCCTCGCGCGCGAGCCGCTCCCGGATGTGTCCGTTGATGGCCTGTCGCAGCTCGTGGCTCGGCGCCATCACCCCTGTGTTCTCGCGCTGCTCCGGCGGGAGCCTGAGCCAGCGCGCAGCGACGGCGCCGGCGATGTTGTCAGGGTCCACCTCAGCAACGTTGGAGCCCAGTTTCTCGAAGGCGCCTCGTATGTCGCCCGCGAGACTCGCTTCCACCGCCTCCTTCAGTGCCGGATCGCGCTGACGCATGATCTCGTCCATGACCGCCGTCTGCATGCCCGCGCCCTGCAATTGCGCGAACGGCTTGCCGGCATCCACCGCATCCAATTGCTTCTCGTCGCCGACCAGGACGACCCGGGGAACGGCCAGCGTCCTGGCGATCCTGAGCAGGTCCCGTGCCTGCACGGTCGACGCGAGCGAGCCTTCGTCAACCACCAGCACCGTCTTCGAGAACGCGTCCCGCATGTCGCGCCTGCCCTGGTCGCTGAGCCTTCCTTCTGCGACGCCGGCATTGCGCGCCAGGAAGCGCTGCAGGGTCTCGCTCTCGATGCCGGCTTCGACCGAGAGCGTCTTCACGGCCGAGGCCGACGGTGCCAGGCCCAGCATGCGATAGCCGTTCTTCTCCGCCAGCACCCGCGCGCGCTTCAACATCGTGGTCTTGCCGGTGCCGGCGTAGCCCTGGACGCCCACCACGCGGTCCTTCGACGACAGGATCGTCCCGACGGCCTCCTTCTGTCCCTCCGTGAGTGCTCCCCTGTGCAGGTGCTGGCGCACACGACGCTTGCGCATCAACACATGGCCCTGGTTCTGGCCCTTCGTCATCAACCCGATGGTCTCGCGCTCGTCGGCGAGTGCGGTTTCCGTGGTCATGCCCTCGCCGCCGAGCAAACCCGGCGCGGCGTGAAGCCTGCCCTCCCGTTGCAGCGCATCGATGGCGCTCTCCGCTCGCTCGACTGACAGCGATCCCGGTTTCCAGGAGAGCGACGACGCGAGAAGGTCCGAGCGGGTGAACACGGCCTCGCGTTCCGATAGATGCGCCGTCGCCCACGACACCGCCGCCGTCGCCAGATCTTGCCGACGCTGCACGTCGTCGCGCAGCTCCTTCTCTCGGTCTTGCATTCCAGGCGCTTCCTTTTCGCCGGACCTCCCAGCGGCCTGCGCGGGCGCCTCGGTTCCCATTTCGCGGCGCTCGCGCGCGGCCCCGGTCACGCGTTCCGGGGAGAATCCCAGCGACGACGCCTGCTCCCGCCAGCTCTCCCGCAGCACGTTTCTGTCGACATCGCGCTTGTGCGCCCGCGTCATCAATGCGGCCCGTTCCGCCAAGTGAGGATTGCTCGCCGGATCGCCCAGGCCTCGCGCATTCATCGCCGCCTCGATCTCTGCCCGCCTCGTCGAGAACGCGTCGATCACACCCCGCGAGACGCCCGCGATCTCGAAGCGCCCGTCGGCATGAGTCTTTTCGATCGCGTAGCCCAGCGCCTGCAGCTCCTGGGCGAGCTCGCTCCTGTAGACCGTGCCGATCAGCTTCTGGCGCCGGTAGAGCGATTCATTGGCCATGGTGCGCCACTTGCCGGACCGGGGCGTTCCCCCGTCCTCGCCCAGAACCATGTTGGCGACCACGGCATGCGTGTGGAGCTGGGGATCGAGATTGCGCGAGGTGTCGTGCCGGAAAGTCGCCGCCACCATCTTCTGGCCCCCGGCAAGGCACAGGCGTCCCGTCTCCGGGTCTTTCATCCTGGTCCGGATCGTCGTCTCTTCCAGCCAGGCCAGCGTGCGCTTCACGGCCTTGTCGTGGGCGGCGGCGACGGCTGCGTCATCGCCCAGCAGAGCGACCAGGGAGACGGATTTCGGCGCCGAAAAGGTCAGGTCCCGCCCGGGACGGTGCACCAGGGACCCGTCCTTCCCGGGCCGCCCCAGACGCCGTCCGGATCCGTCCGGCACCGTGCCTTCCAGGACGTCCCTGAACGTGTCGGCATCCACGGGCCCGGAAAGCCCGAGCGCCTCGGCGCCCTTGCCGGCCCAGGCGCTGACCTCCCGGTGTCGGGGATCGTCTTTGGTGTAGTAGCCGTCCCGCTCGAAATAGGAGACGCCCTGGGCGGCCGAGGATATCGTGCCGATCGATACGACCATCACTGCCAGTCCTGGGGATGGCGCTCGTCCGCTCCGTCGTTCGCATTCGAGCCGGCCGCATTCGTGCTGCCTGCACCTTCTTCGGAGGCGCAGGCACGGGCACCCGCGGGCGTTCCGGTCTCGTCGTCCCCATCGCACAGGGCCCATTCGTGCGGGGTCCACCCCTCCTCATGCCACCCTTCCGGGCTTCCTCCTTCGCGATCTGACATGCCCGCTTCCGCGATACCGGGTTCTCCGCCGACACCCTTTTCTGCGACGTCATTCGTCCCCCCGCTGGAACCTGCCCCGCTGCGGTTCTCGCCGTCCTCCCTGGGCACGAAGCGCCGCGCCACCGGGCTCCGGTCCTTGTACGCGAGCGCGATCCGCGCCACCGGCCAGGGGCCCGGGAACTTGAGGTAACCCGTGAGATTCTCGAGCCGCGCCACCTCCGCCGGCAGCACCAGGGGGCGCAGGTCGCGGCGTGCGCTCAGCGTCACCCCATCCCTCGGGGTGTCGTAGCTGACCCCCTCGGCGAGGGTTTCCACCTCGACCCGCCCCAGGCTCTCGGCGGACCATTCCGACGTGTCCCTGTCGGGCGCCGCCAGCACCACGCGGGTGCCGCAGAGACCGGAGATCGTCTCCGCCCCGTCGCGCCCGTAGAGGTCCCGCAGCGCCGAGAAGACCTGGACGCCCAGCACGAAGCAGCCGCCGAACTGCCGGCTCTCGGCGAGGCCGGGACGGAGGCTCGGGAGCTGGTGCAGGGTGGGCAGCTCGTCCAGGATCAGCCAGGTGCGGCGCTCGTCCTTCCGGGGCAGCGAGAGCAGCGCGTTCACCGCGATCTCCAGCCAGGTCGAGATCAAACCCCGCAGGCTCGCGTGCTGGTCGCCCCGCGAGGTGAGGAACAGGAAGCCTCCGCCGTCGCGTTCGATCCACTCGCGGATCGAGAACGACGGTCCCGCGTCCGGCAGCAGGTCCATGGCGCCGATGTTGGCGGTCAGCATGGCGCGCACCGAGAGCGCGGTCTTCGGGTTCTCGGGATCGACGATGGACTGGGCCACGGTGCCCTCCATGGCCTCTGCCAGCGCCTTGAGCTCGGTCTTAAGCAGGTGGTCGACCAGCACCCGGTTGCGGGTCTCGCCGCGCTTCCAGAGCACGGCGGCGCCGTGGGAGAAGAGTTGTCTCGCGGCAGTGATCCAGAAGGGGTCGGCCGCGTCCTTCTGCCGCGGGATCATGGCCGCCGCCATTGTGTCGAAGTCGCGGGCGGTACGGGCCTCGACGAAGGGCGACCAGCGCGGCGCACGGGCGTCCAGGGGGTTGAGCAGGATGTCGCGCGCCGGATCTAAGAAGGTCTCGGTGTAGGAGCCCATCTTGTCGTAGACGACGCAGCGCTCACCGCGCGCCCGGATCTGCTCCACCAGATCGGCAATGAGCACGGTCTTGCCCGAGCCGGTAGTCCCGGAGACGATGGTGTGGCGGGTCTCGGCTCCCGCCGGCCAGGGGATGCCGGCGATGCGGTACGTACCGCGCTGGGCCTGCCGCAGCAGCCTGCCCGCGCGCCGGTGCAGGGGCACCGCGCGCCGGGAGAGTTCCCCTGACGTGACCAGTTCGCCGCCCCTGAGCCTTCGGCCTCTCCTGAGACTCCCGCCCACGATGTGCATCGCCGCCAGGTAGAGGACGACGAGGGCGGCGCCGCCGCCGAAGCCCAGCATGGCGGCCTCGAGAGCGTCGCCGGCGATGCGGTCGCGGAGCCTGAGAATGGGCTCGAAGGTGACGATGGAGGCCAGGCTGTTGGAGTAGACCTGCCCGTCCAGGTCCCGGATCGTCTTCCTCCTGTCGGGATCGAACCCCGCAGCGAGCATGAACTCGCAGAGCCCGTAGACGCCCATGACGTGCCAGTCGTGGGCGCTGGTCTCGTCCCAGGTCTTCCAGGTCGCGGCGATGACGGCGCCGGCGAGCGCGACGACCATGGCGCGCTCGACCAGCCTGAGCCAGGTGCGCAGGCCCCGGGCGGCGACCCGGGCCCCGCGTCCCGTGTCGCCACCGACTCCGGTCACGGCTCCGTTTGCGGCGCCGGTCCTTCGTGACCGAGGCCGCCTCCGCCGTCATCCGGGTGCCCGGCGAGCTGCCTGAACCGTTCCAGCCAGCGCTCCGCCGCCTGCTCGGGCGGCATGGGCCGGACGGTCCTTTGCGACGGTGGGAACGGCGCCCCGGCGCCCACGCCGAGGTCGCGGCGCTCGGCCGCATCGGTCATGCGCACCACCAGGCGCAAGAGCTCTCCCCACTCCTCCGGCGGCTCGGGGGAGAGCCCGGCGGCCTCGCGCACCGCCCGGTCGATGCGCTCGCCGTGGGTTCTGGCGCGCGCCGTCGCCCTGGCCGAGGCGGGGTCGGTGCCGTCATCGTCGCCGAGCCAGGCGGCCCTGGCGTTTCCCAGCAGCGCGAGCAGGGCCAGGGCTCGCCGGTCCGCGTCCGGGATGCCGTCGAGGGCTTCGATCTCCTCTGAGACGCCGAGCGCGTGCTGGGCGAGAGAGAAGAAGCGGCGGGTCCGTCCGCTCCAGCGGCAGGTGTTGGCCAGCACGTGGGCCACAGCCTCGAAGTCCACCTCGCCCGCCTCGAGCTGTTCGGGATCGCCCGGCCAGGAGGGCGGCGGTCCGGCAGGCGGGAGGCTCCGCCGCCGCCGGCGCACAGGTCGTTCGTTCTCATCGGTCATGCCGCGGTCTCCGGTCTGCTTGGTCCGAATCTGGAATCTCTCGCCCCGGTTCCGACGGGCGGACCCCGGCATCGTGCCCGGGACGGTCTCGGAGACGGCTCGCCGGCGCCGGACTGCGCGCCGTGAGCCACCGCCCTAGCCGCCCGATCCGGCACCGCCGCGCAGCCGCCCGGTGAGCCGTCCGCTTCCCGCCCTGGCGATGCCGCCGGTGACCGCGCCCGCGAGGCGGCCCGCGCCGTCGTCGTCACCGCCTGCACGCCCGCCGATCCAGTCCAGGACGGCGGACGGCAGCAGGTCGATCAGCTTGAAGGCGCCGTTCATCAACGCGTAGCAGATCATCACGTAGAGGGTGAGCATCGCGAGGAAACCGATGGGCCCGAGGCCATCCGATGCGCCCGCGTCCCGGAGTTGCGGCAGCCAGATGGCGTTGAGCAGGCCGATGGCGGCGAGGAACACGAAGTAGCCGAGGATCAGGCCGAACAGCATCAGTGGCGGGCGCAGGATCAGGCCAGGCAGGAACAGCCAGCCCTGCCGGGTCGCGGGCACCGCGAGCCCCCGGTCCTGTCCGCGCGTCACGTGAGCGGCTGCGAACACGGTGACGGCGAGCACCGCCTCGACCACGTTGAGCAGCCAGCCAAAGACGCCGAAGAGGAAACGGATGAATGGCAGCGCCGGCAATACGAACGCGAGGACCGCGCCCGCGATCAGCATCAGGCCCAGGATGGTGGAGACGAAGCCGTCGGTGACGCGCCAGACGGACTCGAAGGCATCGAGGCCCTTGCCGAAGAAGGGAATGGACTCCAGCAGGCCGGAGCCCACGGCCACGCCTGAGATCGCGGCGATGGCGCCGAGCGCCGATGCGATCAGGTCGTGGCCGAAGCCCGCGAGGTCGGCGATGGGGTTGCCGCTGTCGGCGATCACCACCGAATCGAGGTCGATGAACTCGAAGAGGCCGGCGACCAGGCCGCCGTCGCCGCCTCCTGCGGCGGGCAGCGTGCCGGTGATGCCGGCGCCTGCGGCGAAGAACACCGGCTGCCAGGTGCGGGACGAGGCCAGCGCGCCCAGCAGGCCTTTGACCGCCGCCGCAGCGGGCGGCGACCACTCCTCGAGACTCGGCAGGGGGAGCGCCGCGTCGGGGACGTTGTGGGCGGCGGCCTGGAAGAGGCCGGTACGGGACGCGATGGTGTTGAAGAAGCCCGCGGCGGCGAGCCAGGAGGAGCCCGCGGCGTCCTCGGCTACGGCGCGCTCGAGGGCGACGCGCTCCTCGGATGCCGCGCGGCTCAACGCGTCGTCGAGCACGGCCTCATAGGACTCTGCGAGACCGCGTGCGTTCATGGCGGCCTCGACATCCGGCAGCGGCTGGCCGTGGTCGGGCGAGCCCGGCACGTAGCGATCGCCGAGATCGGCGGCCAGGTCCCGAATGGCCGGAAGCAGCCCTTCCATGGCACGGCGATGCCCGTGCGCCGCGATCCCCCTGGATCCCTCGCCGTCGAGGCCGTCGAAGCGCACCGCGCCGCAGAGGTCGCGCGGCATGCCGCGCCCGTCGCCGTCGTAGCGCAGCAGCAGCGCGCCGTCTGCGCGCTCCTCGTTCAGCTCGATGTAGGGATCGTCGCCGATGCGGACCGCGTTGGCGTTGGCGACGTGGCCGCAGGTCTCGGCAAGCAGCACGCGGGCGATGGCCGAGCGCCAAGCGGCGGCCTTGGGCCTGGGCGCGATGGGATCGCCCCGTCCCAGCGCCTGCTCCGAGAAGGGCGTCCACACCGCGCCCGCAAAATCGCCGCCGAGGGTCGCCAATCCGACCACGGCGTGCTGGGCGCCGTTCATGCCGCCGGGAAGGGGCGCCATGAGGGCGACGGCGGTCACGATCCGCACGATCTCCCAGGCCCCGAAGCCCCAGCGGCCGGTGCGGGCGGTATCCACGGCGCCCGCCACGGTGTGCCAGAGCAGCAAGAAACCCGCGAGCACCAGCACGCCGCCGTTGAAGACGAACAGCATGTCGCCGAGCACGGCGCCATGGGCCACGCCGACGTCGCTCAGGAACCCCAGCAGGTCCCGGGTGGCGTTGTCGGCGGTGGCGAAGATTTCCGGGTCAATAGTCTGCGCGCCGGCCGGTCCCGCTGCGAGGCCGGTCGCGCCGAGGCCGGCGAGGCCGCCGCCTAGAGCCGTCAGGCCCAGGCCGAGCAGGGCGCGGGGGCGCCGCTCCCGCTCCAGCAGGCGGCGCCAGCGCCAGGTTCCGCCGGACGAGCCATCCGTGAGCGCCCAAAAGTTCCCGCCGAGGCGCCGCGCGGCCCGGCGCACGTCGGCCAGGCTGCGGCCGAGCTCCGGCGCGAACAGGAAGCGCAGGACCCCCACGGCTCACTCTGCGGCGGCGCCGGGATCGGTCAGCCCCGGCAGACGGCGCATCTCTTCCGTCCCGAGCGCGAGGCGCGCCGCCTCCATGGCGCCCCGCCGCTCTTCGAGCCGGAAACGCTCCCAGTCGAGCATGAGCGAGATGGCCTGCAGCATCGCCAGTTCGCGCAGCAGATTGTCGGCCGACATCTCCTGCAGCTCCACGAAGCGGGAGGGGTCGTCGAAGCGGCGGCTCGCGAGCAGCTCCAGGAGCTCGTAGCGGCTCACCGGCGAGCCTTCCACACCTTGTCCGCCATCGCCCGTGACGGCGTCTGCCCACGCCCGGAGACCGACGCCGGGGACGCGCAGGCTCCTCGCGTACCCGAAATAATCCGCGGCGAGCGCCGTCCGCGCGTCGGCAGCGCGGGCCAGCAGCACCAGGCGGCGCTCCCGGTCGGTCTCGGCGGACGCCAGGGGCAGCGGGTCGTGGACCACCGGCGCCGCGAGGTTGCGCGAAAGCTCTATGGCGGCGTGGAGCGCCGCCTCGTCCCTGAAGGTGCGGCTGTCGAGGAGGGTTGCGGGCTTGAGGTCCGCGCCATGCCAGGTATCGTCGCCCCGGCACGTGTCATCGCCAGCGCGGGCGGGACTGCAGTAGTGACGCGTGACGGCATCGAAGCGGGCGGCGCCGTCGGCGGCGCTGCCCGCTTCGGCGACGACCGCCCGGTCGCTGACGATGCGGCCGGTCTCGACCTCTCCCGCAGACCTTGCCGCGGTCTCCGCCGTGCTCCGCGATGCCGCCAGCCCCGCAAGACCCGTGACCGTCGAGCATGCGCTGCGGCTCGGCGCATGTGCGCGCATGGTTCTTGTCTCCTCGACCTCGCGCGCGGTCTGCGCCTGCAGCCGCGTCTGGGCGTCGAGGGCCTGGGTCAGCGCCCTGGTGCTCTGGGCGGTGTAGCCGGAGAGCTGGCCCGTCTGGAGCCTGAGCGCCTCGATGATGGCGCGTTCCATCTCGTCGATCTCGCCGGTGAGCACGCGTATCGTCCGGCTCGCCTCGGCGCGGTCGTTGTCGGTGCGGTCGCAGCGGTGCGCCGACGCCGGCTCCGCTGCCGCCAGCACGGAAAACAGCACCAGCCCTGCCGCGCAGGCCAAGCCAGCGCCACGCACCGCTCGCGCGCGCGCCCTCGAGCCATTCACCGATCGGGCCTCCGCCGCGACGGCGGTCATCGATCGCCTCCGACGATGCGCCTGAAGTGCTCCGCGCTGTCGGCGCGCAGCACTCCCTCCATCGATCCCACCGGATCGAGGCCGGGAAGGAGGACCGTGCGGCCCGTGTAGAAGGCCTCGTCCAGAGGCCGGCCGATGTAGCCCCGGTAGGCTTCCCGTGCTGCCGCGCAGATACGCCGCTGCACCAGCCCCAGCAGGTCCGCCATGCCGCGCCCCGGATCGAACAGGATGTCGAAGCGCCGGAAATCGAAGAGGTCGTCGAGGCACGAGAAGTCCAGGATCGAATCCGGGTCGCGGATGCCCTGGTCGGGATTGCGCAGGATCGCCACGTCGCGCTCGACGCCGGCGCGGGCGCTTTCCGCCAACGCCCGTTCGACCTCCGGCGCGCAATCGGCCCCGCTGCCGGCGTCGACCTCGGCGTCCGCCTGCGCCGGCAGGAGGGCAAGAGCCAGCAAGGCTGCGAGCAGGATTCTATGCATGGCTCGCAGGGTCGTCGGATTGCCCGGCCACGCCTGCAGTTCCGGCCGGGTCGGCGGGCCGGGCGGCAACTTCGGCGGGTCCGGCATCCGCGTCCGCCTCGCGGGCGGGCGCAGCGTCGTCGTCAGCCGGCGCCGCGGATCCGTCACCGGCGTCCGCGTTGCCGCCGCCCGCATCGTCCGCAGGCTGGGTCGTGTCCTGTGGGCCTCCGGCTCCGCCGCCGTCCTGCGCGGACGACGCAGCGGCGCGCTCCGCCACCGCATCGGCGTCACCCCCGTCGTCCGCGGCGGCCGCGCCGGCGGCGGCAGCAGCGGCAGCCCCGCCCGGCGGGTCGTCGTTTCCGCCGTTCCCGCCGGCCTTCCTCTTGGTGAGCACGTTGACCGTGCCGCTGCGGCCTGCGACCACGATCTCGATGGCGCGGCGCTCGTTACCGGCCTTGTCCTCCCAGGAGCGCGTGACGATACGGCCCTCCACCAGCACCGGATCGCCCTTGCGCACCCGCGTCCTCACCACCTCCGCCGCCGCCCCGTAGGCCACGATGCTGTGCCACTGGGTGGCCTCCCCCACCGTGTCGTCCTTGCGCCGGAAGCGCTCGGTGGTGGCCAGGCTGAACTGCGCCGCGTCGTCGCCCGACGGCAGCTTGCGCATCTCGGGATGCTTCCCGGCGAAGCCCACAAGGGTCGCCCTGTTCATCGTCAACATGGTTCCGTTCTCCTCTCCGTTACGGTTGCGATCGATATCGTTGCCCTCAGGCCGCGACGGCCGGTCCAGCCACCGCGTCGCGTGCGAGCTCGTCCGCGAGCCCGTCGAGCAGCTCGCGCTCGGAGGCGGCGTTGCGGGCGCCGCGCAGCTCCAGCCGGCGCAGGGCTGACTCGAGCCAGTCGCGCGCGCTGCCGGCCGGGAAGCGCCGGGCCAGCGCGGCCCGTGCCGCCGCCGGCGCGAGCCTCT
>JAJDVB010000061.1 GCA_022826345.1 Alphaproteobacteria bacterium | reverse complement strand
CCTGCTTGACGGGGTGGCAATGGCTGACCGACCAGCCCGACGTGATCACGAACACGACCCGGCGCAACTGGGCCGTCGCGCCATCGTGATGATCCCAATGCCTCACCGTATCGGTTCATATGAATTGCGCCCGGTATAAGGGGCATGCTGAAATACATTGTAATATAACTTAAGTGAATGGTTTCGGCGCGGACTTCCATACCGAGTCGGACGATGTGCGCGGCTTATGCATCCGGAGAAGCGCGCCGCCTACTTCGCCTTCGTGCATGACGAGGTGGCGTCGGGCGCGCTGAAGCCGATCATCGAACGGGCCTTCCCGCTCGAGCAGATCGTGAACGCGCATCGCTACATGGAAACCAACACGCAGCGCGGCAAGATCGTGGTTACGACCTGACCTGCGCCGAGACCCGGTCTTTCACAACGGTCGCGGCGACAAGTCTGGGTTAAGTCTCGAACGCCAGATCGGCGGGAGAAATCAGCACGCCGAACTGGACGCACCAGATGACGACGCTCGGATACTCCTTCAGGTCGACACCCTTGGGGATGGGATACTTCTGGCTGCCCTCGAACGCGCGTAGCTTGCCCAGGTCGATGTACATCGTCGACTTGACGTCAGAGGATTCACGGATTTCTTCGCGCGGGACCAGATAGACATGGAACGCGGGCCCCGGCCCAACTTTGAAGTCCTCCTCAAGGAATACCAGCTCTTCATAGACCGTAACCCGCCCCTCTCCGTAGTGGATCGGGTCCGAGGGATTGGCGTGAATAAACGTGCCCTGCGCGACGACGTCGGTTTGCTCTTCTGCCGTCAGGGTTTCCATCGCGGGAGGCGGCGGAAACACGTAGGGGAATATGAAGAATCCGACGGCCACGCCGAAGGCCGTGCCCATAACGCCCCCGATGAAGAAGGCGATAATCCATTTCCGCATCGTCAGCTCCTGCGGTGATCGTTGCTACGGGTTCGCCCGGTTCGGCTCGGGCATTCAGCTAGATAAGCGCGCATGATAGGTCGCGGTTGCCGAAGCATATAGGCAAGAGACCGTGCATGAACTGGTAACCGACGATCATTCGAATTGAGAGTGGTTCCGCTGCTCTGCGCTTTCAAGGGGCGGTGTCCAGTAGGCACCCCAGTTTCTGGTTGGATACCGGTCGCCGCCGAGGCCTCTTCGACTGGCACCCGTCGCCGCCTCTTGCCTCGATTATCGCCCCGCCGATGTCGTTATGGGCATGATGGCGATGCAGCGTCGCAAGCGCGGTGCTATCATCATCTTTGCCAGCTGCACCCATCCCGAGGTCCTTATACGACCTGCTGCGGACCGCAGCGACGAGAGCGGCGGCGACTGACCGGGTTAACCGGTTTGCTGCGCCACGCCAGAGGGAGGACTAACAATGGACAAGACCAACTCGAAATCGAATTCTGTGCCACACCAGAAGCGCCGCGTATCGCGGCGGAGCGTGCTCAAGGGCGCCGCGGCGTTGACGGCCGCCGGGTTCACCTGGAAGAGCATCGGTCCTTTCGTGCGTGACGCGGAGGCGGCGACGCTGGAGCTGCGCTGGCTCGGCTGGGAGCACTACAACGTCAAGAGCCTGACCGCCGAGTTCGAGAACCGTCACGACGTCAAGGTTAGCGCCGGGTTCTTTGACGGCAATTCCGAAGCCTGGAACAAGCTGCGCGCCGGCGGC
This sequence comes from Alphaproteobacteria bacterium, assembly GCA_022826345.1. The sequence goes on along the minus strand of JAJDVB010000061.1, from coordinate 15,055 downwards.
ACCCAGGACTTCGACCTGGTGATGGCCGACGGATTCTGGCCGCGCCTCTATGCCAAGCAGGGTCTGGTTCAGGCGGTCGACTATTCGAAGCTGGACCTGAGCAACGTCTTCGACGACTTCGTGCCGCCAAAGTTCACGTTGCTGCGTGCGGAGGACAGCGAGGACATGATCGCCGCGCCCAACTGCTGGGGCGGGTATGGCTTCACGGTCAACACCGACAAGGTTGCGGCCGAGGATCAGGAATCGGTGAACCTCCTGTTCAACGAAAAGTACGAAGGGCATCTCTCGACCAGCGCGCGCTTCGAGGAGAACATTGCGCTGGCCGGCATCCTCGCCGCACACAACATGGGCACGAAGGACGGCCCTCGGCCCGACGGCAAGAGCTTCAATCCCTACGTGCTGTCGGACGAGGAGCTTGAAGAGTGCAAGCGCCTCCTGATCCAGCAGAAGGGGTTGCTGGTCAATCGCTGGAACGACGAGGACACCCTGGAGCGGCTGCTGCGCGCTCAGGTGGTGTGGGCGTCGCCGGAGTGGTCCGGCATCTACCGGCGCATTCACTTCGACAAGCTGGACGGCAAGTCGGATCTCAACATGCGCCACGTCCTCAAGCCCACCGAAGGCGGGCTCGGCTGGGTGGACCAGTGGTCCATCACCTCGGGCGTGACCGACAGCGAGAAGCTGGAGATCGCGCACAAGTGGATCGACTTCCGGCTCGAGCGCGAGGCCATGAAGACGGTGGCGGTGGAAATCGGTTGGGCGCCCACCGTCGACGTTCGCGACATGCTGCCGGAGCGCTACGTAGACACCCTGTTCCTGAACGAGACCGGTTCGATTCACGGCCTCTATCAGTTCGATGCGCCTTCCTCGCCCGAGAAGTGGGAGCGCATCTGGTCGGCGGTGGAAGCGGCCTAAGCCGCATACTCACCACAACACGGTGCAGAGGGATCGGACCCTACGGTCCGGTCCCTCTCTTGCTATGGTGGCACGTCTTGCCGGATCGCGGCCTGAGGGCGCGCGGCGCACGGCAGCGCTGAGGATAGCGGGAGTCCGGGCGGGATGAGCGACCAGGCAATCTTGCGCATCGAGGCGGTCGAGAAGCGCTTCGGCGCGGTTCGCGCCGTCGACGGCGTAAGCCTCGAGGTCGGCCGCCGCGAGTTCTTCGCGCTGCTGGGGCCCAGCGGTTCGGGCAAGACCACGCTGCTGCGCATCGTCTCTGGCCTGGAGGCGCCCGATCGCGGCCGGGTGGAGATCGGCGGCACCGACGTGACCAGGCTGCCGCCGTATCTGCGCCGCATCGGCATGGTGTTCCAGGACTTCCTTCTGTTCCCGCATCGTACGGTGGCGGAGAACATCACCTTCCCGCTCAAGATGCAGGGCCGGAACGCGGCCGAGCGAGAGGAACAGCTCGACTGGATTCTCGGGTTCGTCCGCATGGAAGGGCTGGGGGACCGCTTCCCCCACCAGCTCTCGGGCGGCCAGAAGCAACGCGTCGCGCTCGCGCGCGGGCTGGTCTCGCGGCCCGAGCTTCTGTTGCTCGACGAGCCGTTGGCCAACCTCGACCGCGAGCTGCGCAAGGAGATGGAAATCGAGGTGCGCCGCTATCAGGAGGAGCTCGGCATCCCCTTCGTCTACGTGACGCACAACCAGGAAGAGGCGCTCACCATGAGCGATCGCATGGCTGTGATGCACCAGGGCGTGCTGGAGCAGATCGGACCCAAGCTGGAGGTCTACAACGCGCCTGCCACACGGTTCGTTGCCTCCTTCGTCGGCGCACCGAACAAGCTCTCCGGGCGCGTGATCGATAGCGAGGGCGAGCGCCTCCGCATCGACTGGGACGGCATCACGCTGATCGGACGCTCCGTCAGAGACGCCCGGCCGGGCGATCCGGTAGAGATTTATCTCAAGAGCGAACGGATCGCGCTCAGCGCCTCGGCAGATGGCGTCCATCACGAGAACCGGATCGAAGGGACGGTGCGCGACATCATCTTCAAGGGCCAGTTCGCCGACTACATCGTGCGCGCCGGTAACGAGGTGGAGCTGGTCGTGAGTGGACCGCCCAGCATCGCTGGCGTTGACCGCGGCTCGCGCGTGAGCCTGGGCTGGACTGTGGAGGCGGCTGACGTGTTCCTGGCCACGAACGACGCGCCATGACGCCCGAAGCGTCGGCGGACGGCGCAACGTGAAGGGGCGTCGCGCGCTCCTTCTCGATCCGCGCGTGCGCTTTGCGACGCTGGTGGGGCCGGGCGCGCTCTTCATCGTCCTCTTCCTGCTGATCCCGCTGCTCTCGATCGTGGTCTTCAGCTTCTGGCGAACCGAAAGCTACGAGCTGATTTCCGACTGGAACGTCGACAACTACGAGGCGGTCCTGGGCGAATGGATCTACCTCAAGTTCCTGCTGAAATCGCTCGCCATGGCAGCCGCGGTCTCCGCCATCTGTCTCGTTTATGCTTGGCCCTGCGCGTACCTGATCGCCAAGCACGGCGGTCGCTACAAGCTGGTCCTGGTGCTCCTCACAGCGGCCCCGTTCCTCACGGGAATCCTGCTGCGAATCACCGCGATGCAGCAGATCCTGGGGCCCATCGGGCTGGTCAACATGGCGCTGATGGAGCTGGGTGCGCAGCCGATCCAAGTGCTGATGTACACCAACATCGCCAGCGCAGTGGGTCTGATCTACCTCTGGATTCCCTTCATGCTGCTTGCGATCTACCTCTCCCTCTTCAACTTCAACTTCGAGCTGCTGGAAGTGGCGAAGGTGAACGGCGCAAGGCCGTGGCGGGCGTTCTTCGAGGTCACCTGGCCGCTCAACTGGATGGGAACCGCTATCGGGATCGTGTTGGTCTTCATTCCCACCTTCGCCGCGTCCGTGACGCCGCGCTTCCTGGGCGGGCCCGACGGCTCGATGTTCGTCAATCGTCTCGAGCATCAGTTCGGTTCCGCCGGCACGTGGGCACTCGGTTCGGCGATGGGGGTGGTGATGTGCGTGGCCTCGCTCGCCGTCATCTTCGTGCTGTGGCGCACGGTCCGGCTTCGCCGGGCGGGATTCACGGGCGCAGGGGCCTGACATGGCTGCGGTGAATCCAGGCGCACGCTTCGTGATCGGCGGCCAGACCGCGATGCTGCTGGCGCTCTACCTGTTCCTCTACTTCCCCATCTTCTACATCGGCTATCTCTCGATCATGGAGAATAACGTGTGGCCGTTCCCGCCGGTCTTCACCGGGGAGTGGTACGACCGCCTCATGATCATGAGCGACTTTCACGTGGGCCTCCTGAACAGCGTGCTCATCGGTGTCGGCACAGCTTCGCTTTCCACGCTGTTCGCCACGGCTGCCGCGATCGGAATCCTGCGCTACCCGATACGGCGCAGAGGGGTGATCGTCGTCCTGTTTCTTGCGCCGCTCTTCGTCGCCCAGATCCTGATCGGAATCTCGACCCTGATGTTCAACCGCAACGTGCTCGGAATTCCTGGCAACATCGAATCGGCGATCGTGGCCAACACGGCCTACAGCGTGTCCTTCGCGTTTCTAGTGATCCTGGCGCAGCTCGTGCGCTACGACTGGCGCTTCGACGAGGTCGCCCAGGTGTTCGGCGCCCGGCCGTTTCGCACCTTTCGGGAAGTCACGTTCCCCAACATCTGGCCGGCCGTGCTCGGTGCTTTCATCATCAGCTTCATTCTGGGCTTCAACAATTTCGAGATCACTTTCTACAACGTGGCCGCGATCCCGACGCTCCCCACCATCGCCTGGGGCACGCTGCGCCACGGAATCGAGCCCGAGCTCTATGCGTTGGCGACCATCGTCAATGCGCTGGTCTTCCTGCTCCTCTTCATCATCTATCTGCTGATCCGCGTCGGCGCGCTACGCCTCGGCGTACCCGACGACTGAGACTCGTGGCCGGCTTACGCCGGCACGCGATAGTCGCGGATGACGTCCGGGTCGGGCTCGGCACCGAGGCCGGGCCCGGTGGGGATGCGGAAGTGGCCGTTCTCGTCTGGTGAGACAAACTCCGGGTAGAGCGTCGCTTCGAGCTTCGTGTAGAAGCGCTCGGCCCAGCCCCCGCCGGGGCGGCCGGTGAGCGGCATCGCCCCGAAAAGTTGCAGGGTCGCGAGCCAGCCGGGGCCGAAGTAGGGCGAGTGCGGCATCACCGTCACGCTGTAACCCTCAGCCAGCGCAAGCACCTTGAGGAACTCGGTAACGCCGCCCACCTTGGTCACGCTCGGCTGCACGTAGCGCACCGCGCCGGCATCCAGCATGCGCCGGAACTCGAACGCGGTGCAGGCGTTCTCCCCGCAGGCGAGATCGATGCCTGACTCCTGTTGCAGCCGCGCCAACGCCCTAAAGTCCTCCGGCGGGAAGATGGGTTCCTCCAGCCAGTGGAGGTCGTAGGGCTTGAGCCGTTCCGCCATCGCGTGCGCTTCGGCCGGCGTCCATGGGCAGTTCGTGTCCGTGCAGAGCGGCATGTCGGCTCCCATCGTCTCGCGCGCTGCCGCGATCTCGGGCTCTCCAGTCTCGTGCAGCTTGATGGCGGGGTAGCCCTCATCCAGTGCGGCGCACACGGTCGCAGCGACAAGCTCCCGATCTCGGTACTTGAGCAGGCTCGCGTAGCCGGGAACCAGCGGCGGTGTGGCAGGCCCGCCGAGGAGTTGCCCCAGCGGCAGCCCCGCCCTCTTGCCGGCGAGGTCCCAGAGCGCGATGTCGATGGCAGAGATGCCGAACATGGTGATGCCGTAGCGGCCGAAGAGATGCAGAGCCTGCTGCAGATCGCGGTTGAGCGAGGCGATGTCGGTGGCGTCGCGCCCGATCAGGATGGGCGCCACCGTCGCGTCGATGACTGCCTGGAGCGCCGGCATGCAGTTGTAGCTGAAGCCTTCGCCCCAGCCCGAGGCACCGTCCTCGGTCTCGACCCGGACCAGCAGAATGGTAAGCCCCTGCCATGCCTGCCCGCCCCACGCTGGCGGCGGACCGCCGTGATCGTGCGGGATGGCGAGAGGGATGGTTTCGATGCGGGCGATCTTCATGGGGGCATTCCTAACTCGTCGCGTGGACCCAGGATCAAGGAGGGTCGCCGATCAGGTCCCGGATGTGGCCGGGTGGCGGTGGCGGCAGCGCGATCCCGAAGCGGCGCTTCAGCGCGTCGGCGATGAGCTCGAAGCAGGCGCCGTAGCGCACCACCTCGAAGGTCTCCAGATCGAGCAGGGTCGATGAGGCCCGATAGAGGTGATAGAGACGAAGCCCGTGGTCGATGACGATATCGGCAATCTCGATCAGCTCGGGCTCGATATCCTCGACCCGGAACTTCGTGCCGGATAACGAGAGGTTGGCGGACGAGCCGAACAGCGGATGCTGGGCTTCGCGGCTGAGCCGAGTGATCGCTGCGTGGAAGGGGCCGGCATTGAGCAGCATCAGCACGGTGCCGGCGCTGGTGGAGGCCGCGAGCGCCTCCGCCTCCATCTTGCGCAGGATGGGGTGGTCCATGCGCGCCGGCGCGATCGCGCCGAGCGGCAGGTCGAGGTCCTCGATCAAGGTGCTGGCGACGTCCCAGCCCTTCTGATCGAGCACGTGCAACTCGCGGTGCAGGGCCATGTCGCCGAGCATCGCGTTCAGCTTGGCGGGCGTGCGCCGCTTGGTCTCGAATATCGTCTTCAGCGCTGCGGCCGACCCGCCGATGGCGGAATAGCCGACGCTCATGGGCAGAATGGCGATCCCACCCTGCTCCAGAACGGCAAAGGCCCGCTCGGCGTCGCGCTGAACGTCGGGTCTGCCCTCCACGACCGGCACAAGCTCACGCGCCGCGCGTTCAGCTCTCGTGCGTGCCCATCTCGATCAGCTCGACCTTGTAGCCGTCCGGGTCCTCAACGAACGCGATGACCGTGGTCCCGCCTTTGACTGGCCCAGCCTCGCGCGTGATGTTGCCGCCCGCCTCCCGGATCCGCTCGCAGGTCTCGGCGACATTGTCCACACCGAGCGCGATATGACCGTATGCGGAGCCGAGATCGTAGTCCGAGACGCCGTGGTTGTAGGTCAGCTCCAGCTCGGCCTCACCGTTCTTGTTGCCGCCGTTGAAGGCGACGAAGGCGAGCGAATACCCCTGGTCGGGGCGCTCGGTGGTGCGCAGCAGGTCCATGCCGACGACCTTGGTGTAGAAGTCGATCGAGCGCTGCATATCGCCCACGCGGAGCATGGTGTGTAGAAGCTGCATGGTCATTCTCCCTGGATGGCGGCGCGGCAGAGTAGGCGATCCGGCCTGCAAACCGCCAGCCCTCACTTCGCACCAGGGTCAACCCCCGGTTTTCATCGCAGGTGGCTCACCACGAGCTCCTGGAAGCTCCGCACCGAGTCCTCCCACACCGGGGAGAGCACGCCGCCGCCGTCGGCGACCGCCGATGCGCGGCCTTGCTGGAGCCGCTCGCAGATCACCTGGTCCTCCACGTGCACGTCGCGCCAGAGCGTTGCGAGCTGCGCCGTCTGTTCCTCCGATATCGGCAAATCCCCAAGGGTGTAGACGGCGCGGCGCTGAAGAGTGCGGTCCGGCGCCAGTGGCACGTCCAGGTGCACGCCAATTTGGTGCGGCAGGTAGAGCCCGAACGAGAAGTTGGGGAAGAGGGTGAGATAGCGGGAATCCGCCGAGAGCGTATCGTTCCGCTTCGCTTCGCTGGAGACATCCACGGCGCAGCCCAGGCAGTCCGGCTCGTTCAAGGTATAGTGATCGGTCAGCGGCTGCTCGGTGGTCGTCGCGTGCACGAAGGGCACGTGATAGGGCTCGATGAAGTTCTCCATCAGGAGCTTCCAGTTCGCGCCGATCTCGCCCAGGTCGACCGTCACGACGTGCCGCATACGGGTGAGATCGATTCCCTCGAGGTGTCTCTGGATCGGAGCAACGAAGTCCTCCATGGGAGGCGCTTCGCCGCTCAGGTTGACAAAGATCCAGTCGTGCCAGGTCGCCACCCGCACCGGCACCAGCCCGTGCTGCGCCCGGTCAAAGCCGGCCGGCACCGCGCGCGGGTCGTGCCCACCGAAGTAGGGGGCGATGTGCAGTGCGCCGTCGAGCCTGTAGGTCCAGGAATGATAGGGGCATTGAATGGTGGGCCCTACGTTGCCGGCCTCTTCGACAAGCTTCAGGCAGCGATGGCGGCACACGTTGTGAAAGGCCCGCACCTCCCCATCCGCGTCGCGAACCAGGAGCACCGGCTTGCCTGCCACGGCGACCGGCACCACGTCGCCCGGCTCGGCCAGCTCGTGCGCGAGGCCAGTGAATACCCACGATTCGGCAAAGATCCGCTCGTTCTCGAGCTGGAAGACTGCCTCGCTCGTATAGGCCGCTGCCGGCAAGCCGCGCGCCACTGCCCCCGGAGCCTCGAATGCAGCCAATGCCTCCGCCCCCAGGATTGATTGCAGCGACAGGCTCATGGCGACCTCCGTTAGAGCGCCGGGCTAGGGCACGTTGCGCTTGAGAAGGAACTGGTTCTTGAACATGCCGAGCCGGGTCATGACCTCGACGTGCGCGATGTCGGGTTGGCCGTGGATATGATCGTTCAGGAAGTTCGCAAGCTCGGTTTCCTCGTCGCATACGACCTCGACCAGCAGGTCGAACCGGCCGCTGACCCACATGACGTAGACGACGGCTTCGTGCGGATCGAGCCGCTCGGCGACCGCGGACGGAGCCACGCCCGGCGCGGTCTTGATGCCGAGCATCGCGTCGGACTCGTAGTCGACGGCCACCGGGTCGACCACGGCCACGATGCGGAGCATGCCGGCGTCCCGCATCCGGGTGACGCGGTTGCGCACCGTCCCACCCGACACGCCGAGCTTCTGCCCGATCTCGTCATAGGTGGCGCGCCCGTCGTCCTGCAGCAGACGGACGATCTGCTGGTTGAGATCGTCGTGGGGCGACGAGAGCGGCGAGACCTCGCCGCCATTGGCATTCGCCGCTTGAAACGCCCGCATCGTGGGTCGGGACATGTGCTCTGCTCCTGGCGCCACTGGATGCCGAGCGCTGCCGCCATTGCTGCATTTTCAACTTCGAGTGTAGAATGTTCTAAATTCTAATCTCACGTCAATATATTTTGTATATTTTCAAATGTAGCGGACCTTTCCAGACAAATCGGCAATTTCGCCCTTGGTACATAGGGAGGTAAACATCCAATGATTGTAACACCAGGAACCTTCGCCGAGGCGCTGCCCGACATCGAACGGGTCCGTGAGGAGAAGGCGAGGCTCTTCGAGGCGGGAGTCCGCTACGTCTTCTCCTGCTGGATCGACATGCACGGCCTGCCCAAGACCAAGCCGGTGCCGATCAGCGATTTCGAAAACCTGTGCATGGGCAGGGGGCCGCAGTTCGCCGTGCACTCGATCTCCTTCGTGCCCGAGCTCGGCGCGGCGGACTCCGACCAGATTCCGGTACCGGACCTCGACACCCTGGTCATCTGCCCGTGGGATCGCACCTGCGCCTGGATGTTTGCCGACCTCTGGTGGGAGGGTGCGCCCTACAACCTCTGCCCGCGCCAGGCGCTGAAGCGCGTGGTCCGCGACACCGCGGCCAAGGGCTTCACGGGTTTCGCGGGCATCGAGCCCGAGTTCATCGTGATGCGCTGGCGCGACGGCAAGCCGGTCAAGGCCTTCGACAACGACCCGCTCCCCGACGGAGGCGTGCGGCCGAGACGCCAGGCCTTCGGCTACGACATCGAGTACACCATCGATTCCATGGGGTTCCTCGGCGCAGTCATCGACATCCTCGAAGACCTCGGCTGGGGACTGAAGGATGTGGTCTGCGAGGGCGCCTACTCGCAGTTCGAGCTGGATTTCGGCTACACTGACCTCGTCGGCATGGCCGACCGGCTGGTGTTCCTGCGCGTGCTGTTGAAGGAGGTCGCCAAGCAGCAGGGCCTCTTCGCCACCTACATGCCCAAGCCCACCACCGGCGACTGGCGCTCGGGCGCGCACATCAACTACTCGATGCAGCGGGTCGAAAATCCGGGGGTCAATCTCTTCGGAAACGATGACTCCGGTTGGGCGGACGCTGCCTACCACGCGGTGGGCGGGCTGCTGCGCCACGGCGGGGCGCTCACGGCGCTGACCGCCACGACGGTCAACTCCTACAACGGCCTCGTGCCCCGCGTCGGCGGCTTCGAGGGCGGCACGGTGACATGGGCGCCGACCCACATGACCTACGGCAACAACAACCGCTCCGCCATGCTGCGCCTGCCGCAGAACCGCTTCTGTATCGAGAACCGCGCATCCGACCTCTGCATGAACCCGTATCTCGCGCTCGGCATGACCACGGCCGCGGCCGTGGAAGGGGTGATGGAAGGCATCGATCCGGGCCCACCGCTCAACAGGGACCTCTACGACATGACGGACGAAGAGATCCGTGCCAGTGGCGGCCAGCGTTTGCCGCGGCACTTGCTCGAAGCGACGGAGATCCTGCGCGACGACCCGCTGGCGGCCGAGGTGCTCGGCTCCCAGATGATGACCTCCTGGTTGCGTTACAAGGTCGACGAGTGGGAGCGCTACCACCAGACGGTCACGGACTGGGAAGTCCAGGAGTACCTGCGGCTCTATTGAGTGAGCCCGCGCGCCGCCTGAACCCGGCCGGCGCGGAAATCCGGCCCGCATCCGCGTCCCGAAGTCGCGCTTCCTTGCGGCGCATGGCGTGCTCTTGTAACAACGGCGGCCTCCAACTGGGAGAGCCGCAATGACACCGCCCCCCATTCGCCTGGACGAAAGCGCGCGCGAGCACGCATGAGCGACGCGGTCCGCGTGGGGGTGGAGGTCGGCGGCACGTTCACCGATCTCGTCGCCTTCGAGAAGGACGGCGTGCGCATCACCAAGGTGCCGAGCACGCCGCCCGCGCCGCACCGCGGCGCCATCGCCGCACTCGATGAGTCGGGTCTCGCGCTGGCCGACGCCGGCGATCTCGTGCACGGTTCGACCGTCGCCACCAATGCGGTCCTGGAGCGCAAGGGCGCCAGGGTCGCGTTCTTCGCCACCGAAGGCTTTCGCGACCTGCTCGCGCTGCAACGGCAGAGCCGGCGCTCCATCTACGACATCCACTACCGCAAGCCCGAGCCGGTTGTGCCGCGCCGCGATACATTCGAGATTCCCGAGCGCATCGGGCCGGGCGGCGAGGTGGTCGCTGCCCTCGACGAAGAGACGGCACGGCATCGCATCGCCCAGGCGCTGCAGGGCGGCGGCTACGAGTCCGTCGCGATCTGCTTCCTGAACAGCTACGCCAACCCCGACCACGAGCGGCGCGTCGCGGCGATGATCGCCGAGCGCTTTCCCAATCTCGGGATCACCTGTTCCAGCGACGTGACCCGCGAGTTCCGCGAGTACGAGCGTGCCTCGACCACGACGCTCGCGGCCTACGTGCAGCCGGTCATCGACCGCTACCTGAGCGCGTTCGAGCACGCGCTGGACGACCGAGGGTTCCAGGGCCGCTTCAGCCTCATGCAATCGAACGGGGGCAGGTTGCCCGCGCGCGGCATGGCCGGCAACGCGATCACCTCGCTCTATTCGGGGCCGGCGGCGGGCGTGATGGGCGCGATCCGGCAGGCTGGGCGCTCGGGCTACCGCGACCTCATCACCTTCGACATGGGCGGCACCAGCACCGACGTGTGTCTGGTGCGGGACGGGACGCCGGTGCTGACCAGCGATGCCGAGATCGACGGGTTGCCCATCCGCATTCCGGTGCTCGACATCGTGACCGTTGGCGCGGGCGGCGGCTCGATCGTCTGGCGCGACGACGGCGGCATGCTGCGGGTGGGCCCCCGCTCGGCCGGCGCCGAGCCCGGCCCCGCCTGCTACCGGCGCGGCGGCGCGGACCCCACGATCACCGACGCGCACCTCGTGCGCGGCACCGTGCTCGCCGACACCTTCCTCGGCGGGCGCATGGATGTCGATCCTGAGCTCGCGCAACGCGCCTTCGCGGCGCTGGCCAGGCAGTTCGGCCGCAGCGCGGAGCAGATCGCCGACGACGCGGTGAGGGTGGCCGAGCACAACATCGTCCGCGCCATCCAACTGGTCTCGACCGAACGGGGCCGAGATCCGCGCGATTACGTCCTGGTGCCCTTCGGCGGCGCGGGGCCGCTGCACGCAGCGCGGGTTGCCGAGGTGCTCGGCATCGCCACCATCGTCATTCCGCCTGCGGCCGGCGTGCTCTCCGCCTTCGGCCTCGTCGCCTCGGACTTCGTGCGCTACGAGAGCCGCACCGTGCGCTTCGCCCTTGACGAGGCGGGTGCGGCGGAGCGTGTGCGTGAGCAGTTCGCCGCCATGCGGGCGGACGCGGAGGCCGCCTTCGCCGCGCTCGGGCTCACCAGCGGGCTCTGCTTCACCCATACGCTGGAGATGCGCTACGTAGGCCAGGCCTTCGAGGTTCCGATTCCGCTCGGCGAGGAGGAGATCGCGCGCCTCGATGCGGCACTGCTGCGCGAGCGGTTCAACGAGGCGCACCACCGCATCTTCGAGTTCGACGATTCGCGGACCAACCGGACTGAGATTGTTTCCTTCCGGCTCGGCATCGCATCGCCGCCGCCGAATGTTCCCGCGCTCGCCGGGACCGACGACGCTCCGCATGCAGCCACCGTCGCGCTCTTCGACGGCGGCGAGCGCAGAGACGCCCGCCGGCTCAACCGCAGCGCCCTCAAAGGGGCGGGAGAGAGCGAAGGGCCGCTGCTCCTCGCGGACGACACATCGACCGCCTACGTGCCGCCGGGATGGCGTGCGGGGGTGGACACGCACCATAATGTCATCCTGACGCGCTGAGTTCAGGACGGCGCGCGAAGAGCCACGAGGGACGGGTCCATGGCGCTCGATCAGGTCGACCAGGCGATCATCTCCCAGGCGCTGATCGCCGCTGCGAAGGAGATGGGGATCAAGCTCGTGCGTTCGGCGTATTCGCCGATCGTGCGCGAGGCCAACGACTGCTCCGCTGCGCTGCTCGATGCCGAGGGCAACGTGGTGAGCCAGGCCGAGCTCATCCCCATGCAGCTTGGCCCCATCGGCACGACCTTCCGTCCCTGCGCCGAGCTCTATCCGCCCGAGACGCTGGAGCCCGGCGACTTCTACATCAACAACGACCCCTATAACGGCGGGCAGCACGTCCCCGACATCTTCATCTTCACGCCCATCTTCTTCGGTGACCGGCTGGTGGGTTTTAGCTCGACCGTCGCCCACCACCTCGACCTCGGCGGCGGGGCGCCGGGCCTCAACATGGCGGCCGGCGACGTGCACCAGGAGGGCCTGATCTTCCCGCCCAGCCGCTACAACGTGAACCGCGACTGGAACGGCGGCCCCTTCGAGCGTCTGGTGCGGGCGAACGTGCGCGTGCCCGAGAAGACCATAGGGGATTGCAACGCGCAGTTCGCGGCCAACGGGGTCGGCGCGCGGCGTGTGATCGAGCTTTGCGAGAAGTTCGGCACGGACATGGTCACCGAGGCGATGCAGGGGCTGCTGGACTACGCCGAGCAGCGCATGCGCGCCGCCATCGCCGCAGCGCCCGACGGCGTCTACGTGGGCGAGGACCAGCTCGACAGCGACGGCGAGAACGACGAGCCGCTCCCGGTGCGTGCGCGGGTGGAGATCGCGGGCGATACCGTCTCGGTCGACTACGCGGGCACTTGCGACCAAGTGCGGACCAACGTGAACTGCCCCTTCGCATCGACCATTGCGGCGGGGCTCTCGTGCGTGAAGTCGGTGCTGACGAGCCCGGATATCCCCTTCAACGAAGGCGCGAAGCGGCCCATCAGCATCACCGCGCCCTACGGCTCGCTGCTCAACCCGCGCCCGCCGGCCCCGGTGCGGGCACGCATGTTGTCGGCCTACCGCGCCTACAACGCGGTGATGAAGGCGCTCGCGGAGGCGGTGCCCGACCAGGTGATGGCGGCAGGCTTCGACACCACCCACGCGACATGCATGTCCCACCTGGGTGAGGAGGGGTACGGCATCTATCTCGAAATCTTCGGCGGCGGCTACGGTGCGAGCGCGCTGGACGACGGCTGCGACGCGGTGGACAGCCCGCTCTCCAACTGCTCGAACATCCCCATCGAGGCCATCGACATGGAGCACCCGTTCTTCCGTGTGTCGGAGTATGCGCTGGTGGCTGGCTCGGGCGGCGGCGGCGAGCACCGGGGCGGGCTTGGGGTCCGGCGCGTCTACGAGGTGCTGGCCGACGATGTCGAGTACCAGTCCTACTCCGATCGCTTCACGATCCCGCCCGAGGGGCTTTTTGACGGCGATGACGGCGGCGCGGCGTCGGTCAGCGTGCTGCGCGGTAACGAGAAGTTCGTGCTCGGCTCGAAGACGAGCTTCCGGCTGATGAAAGGCGACCGCGTGGTGATGAGCACCGGCGGCGGCGCGGGCTACGGCGAGCCCGGCCGGCGTCTGCCCGAGCGGACCGCGCAGGACCGCGCGCTCGTGGCGTCTTAGCTGCATCGTTCACCATGGTAATGGCCCCCGCGCGTCGCGTGGAAACGCATACGGTTGCAAAGCGTGAGGCCACGTGCCCGCACTCTCATCGGGCTCCCCTCGCATCGAAGATGCAGGGAAGTCTTTGAGGCGGAGTTTCGCGGATACCCCCAAATTTAGTTTTTGGCGGCCTATTCCGGCCCACTCCGGCCTAAAGTGGCCTAAAGCGGCCCAAAGTGGTCCGCCCAGGCGGTTCAAGGCGGCTCAGGTCCCGCACGCGGCACACAGGGCCGCACTCGCGCCCGTCCTGCTGGTCGCAACCTGTTGGTTCTTACGCTGCATGGCGCGATGTTGATGCAACCGCCGCGTGCCGTGCACCGCACCATAGTATTGGGATTATGGCTCTAGAAGACGAGAGAAGTACGATACGGTACTATTTTCAGTACATTATGTGAATTCCCTTGTGGTCAGAAGTACGATATCGTACGCTCTGGTTCGCGTTCTTCAGGTACCTATGTGGCGCCCGAAACCAGAAGGAAAAATCAGAACCTTGCCGAAAATCACCAAGAGAACCGTCGATGCCCTCGTCCCCGAAGAGCGGGAGAGAATCCTCTGGGACGACGCCATCAAGGGCTTCGGCGTCCGCGTCCATCCCACCGGGCGCAAGGTCTACATCGTCAAGTACCGACACGAGGGACGATCCGTCAAAGTCACCATCGGACCTCACGGCCCCATCACGCCCGCCGCCGCGCGGGCAAAGGCAGCAGAGATTGTCACTCTTGCGAAGACCGGCCGCGATCTCGAAGGGAAGATTCCCCGTGGGAAGAGAGGCGCCACCGTGGCAGACCTCGCCAAGCGCTTCATGGACGAGTACGCCCCTGGTCATCTGAAGCCCGGCACCGCGCGGCTCTACCGCAAGATCATCGACAACCGCATCCTTCCCCGGCTTGGCAAGCGCAGGGTCGGCGATCTCGGCAAGAACGACGTCGCCGCTCTTCACCACGAGATGCGCGACGTCCCCGGCCATGCCAACCGGACGCTGAGCGTGCTCTCGCGCATGCTGACGCTCGCCGAGGTCTGGGAGATGCGGCCCGAGGGCGTCAACCCGTGCCGGCACGTCAAGAAGTATGCTGAGCACAAGCGGGAGCGGTTTCTCTCGGACGACGAGTACCGCCGTCTCGGCGCCGCGCTGCGGGACGCGGAGGATGAGGGCTTCGTCTCCCCGGTGGCGATCGCCGCGATACGCTTGCTGATGCTGACAGGGTGCCGGAGCGGGGAGATCATGAGCCTTCGGTGGGAGCACGTCGATCTTGAGGCAGGCGAGCTCAGGTTGCCGGAGAGCAAGACCGGTTCGAAGGTGGTGCACTTGGGCGATCCGGCGATAGCGGTGCTGCGGGCCATCCCGCGCGCAGACGGCAGTCCTTGGGTGTTGCCGGGCGTCAAGCAGGGCAGGCACATCGCGTATCTGCACGACTCGTGGCGCCGCATTCTCGACCGGGCCGGGATCGAAAATCTGCGAATCCATGACCTCAGGCACAGCTTTGCCAGCGGCGGTCTGCTGGTCGGTGAAGGGCTTCCGATGATCGGCAAGCTCCTTGGCCACAACAGGGTGACGACGACCTCGCGCTACGCGCACTTGGCCAACGACCCCGTAAAAG
>JAJDVB010000007.1 GCA_022826345.1 Alphaproteobacteria bacterium | reverse complement strand
TCTCTGGAGATTTGGACTGTCACCGAGACAAAGCCCCCCGGCGAAATTCTTGCAAGTTCGCCGGGGGGCACCCTCCACAAAACATCGACTAATCCGAGCGGATCAGACCCCGATCCCCGCTGAAAGCCCGCGTCCTCTCACGGGCAGCGTCGGCCACGTGCGTGTGATCAACCATTCGCAGAGCGCGGGCACGGTCAGCATCGTGGCTTACGACGATACCGGCTTGCGCCATGGCCCGGTGACGCTGGCCATCGGCGCGGGTGAGACGGTGCATTTCGATGCCGGCGATCTTGAAGAGGGCGATACGGAGAAGGGCTTCCGCTCGGGCATCGGGACGGGCACGGGGGCATGGCGGCTGGAGCTGAGCAGCACCCTGGATATCGAGGTCCTGTCCTACGCACGCACGCAAGACGGGCTGGTCAGCGGGATGCAGGATGTGGTGCCGCAAGGTGGCTCTGGGTACCGGGTCGCGCTGTTCAATCCCGCGAGCACCCTCGGCCAAGTGAGCCGGTTGCGCCTGATCAACTCCGGTGCGGCGGATGCGGCGGTGACCATAGAAGGGAAAGATGACGATGGTGCCTCGCCGGGCAGTGCGGTGCGCCTGACACTTGCGGCGGGCGAATCGCGGATGGTGACGGCGGAGGAGCTTGAGACGGGGGACGGCGAGGGGCTCTCCGGTTCGCTCGGCGATGGGTCGGGGCGGTGGCGTCTTGTGGTGACGGCGGACCGGCCGATCACGGTGATGAACCTGCTGGTGAGTTCGAGCAGCGGGGCGATGAGCAACCTGTCGAGCGGCCCAGTTTCTGCGGTGGACGGTGGCGACGGGGCGACGACGATCCACGAGGTGGGGCTGTTCCCGTCGGCCTCGAACGCGGAGCGGCAGGGCGTGCTGCGCATCGTCAACCGCACGCGCCAGTCCGGCAGTGTGAGCATCGAAGCCGTCGACGACGCGGGCACGTCGTATGGGCCGGTGACGCTGCGGCTCAGTGCGCTGGAAGGTCTCGTAATCGACTCTGGCGAGCTTGAGGGAGGCGATACGGAGAAGGGTCTTTCCGTGGGCACCGGTGCGGGCAGCGGGGACTGGCGGCTGCGGCTGAGCACCCCCCTCGAAATCGCCGTGCTTTCCTACGTGCGTCCACTGGAGGTTCAGGACGGTCTCTTGTCTGCGATGCACGATCTGGTGCCGCGGCGCTCGTGGGGCCATCAGGTGACGCTGCTGGACCCTGTGGAGACACCGGGGCAGACGGGGAGCCTTCGACTGATCAATCCTTCGGCGACGGAGGCGGGGATCGTCATCCGGGGCGTTGACGGCACGGGTTCGATGCCGGGCGGCGAGGTGCGGCTGACGCTTGCGGCGGGTACGTCGCGGGTGGTGACGGTGTCCGATCTTGAAGGGGGCGTGGGGAGCGGGCTTTCCGGGTCGCTTGGCGATGGCGATGGCGGGTGGCACCTGGGTGTGAGTGCGAACCGTCGACTGCGGGTGATGAGCCTTCTGTCTGGTCCGAGCGGACATCTTGCGAACCTCTCCACGGCGCCGAACGCGACCCTTGGCGCGCTGGCGGATGCCTCGGAGGGGTCTTCGGACACGGCGACGGCTGCAGAGGTGTTCAGCCAGGAGATCTCGGGGCCGGTTGTGCAGTCGCTCTGTGTGGCGTGCCACGTGGAGGGCGGGGTCTCGGGCAACACGCGGCTTGTGTTCGAGCGTTCCTCGACGGCGGACCACGAGGCGCTGAACCTTGCGGCCTTCGAGCGGTTCCTGTCGGAGGTTGAGGGCGGGGCCTCGGTCATCCTGAACAAGATCCAGGGTGTGGGGCATGGCGGCGGCGCGCCGGTTCCGGCGGGCAGCGCGGCGTTTGCGGAGGTTGAGACGTTCCTGGGACGCCTGGATGCGGACGTGGTGCCTGCAGCGATCACGGTTGAGACGCTGTTCGAGCCGGTGCGGATGGCGCCGTTGCGCAAGACCCTGCGGCGAGCAGCGTTGATATTCGCGGGCCGGATCCCGACGGAGGCTGAGTACGCCTCGATCTACACCAGCCCGACGGCGCTGCGCTCCACCATCCGAAACCTCATGACCGGCCCCGCCTTCCACGACTTCCTCATCCGAGGGGCAAACGACAGGTTGCTGACGGATCGGGTGACTTTTCAAGTCATCGACGGCAATAACGGCTTCCTTGTTGACTTCACCAATGAGCACTACGCGCGAAGAAAAACAGCATATGAGACTAAAGATTACGATCCGCTCTGGCGTTGGAACGACAAGACTCAACACGGCTTCCGCCGTGCGCCTGTAGAGTTGATTGCGCATGTGGTGGAGAACGACCGCCCCTACACCGAGATCCTGACGGCGAATTATATCATGGCCAATCCGTTTTCCGCCAAAGCATACGGGGCCTCGACGATATTCAGGGACTCTGAAGATTGGCGGGAGTTCAAGCCATCAAGAATCACCAAGTATTTCCGCAAAGGAGAGGGGTTTGAAGAAGAATATGACAACGATTTTCTGGCAACGCGCGTACTCAATCCCGGAACTTTAAGAACGACCTATCCGCATTCCGGCGTTCTTAACACGACGTCATTCTTAATCCGCTATCCCACCACGGCCACCAACCGCAACCGCGCGCGCGCGCGCTGGACCTACTATCACTTCCTCGGCGTGGACATCGAGAACTCGGCCTCGCGCACCATGGACCCTGCCGCCCTGGCCGACACCAACAACCCGACCATGCACAACCCGGCCTGCACCGTCTGCCACAGCTTCATGGACCCCGCCGCCGGGGCGTTCCAGGATTACGGCGACGCGGGACTTTACAAGGACCAGTGGGGCGGCATGGATTCGCTTCATGACATTTACAAGCAGGACTATGGAACGCCGATGAACGTCGAAGCGACCTCCTGGCAAGACCGGGAGACGTTGAGTTGGCCGCTGTCTTTGGCGGCCGGCAGTCAGACAATGAAGGTGACGTACACCAACCATTACTGGGATGAAGCCCTCCGGGAGGGTGGACGGATGTATCTCGATCGGCTGGACCTGCTCGATGACCAAGGACGACGGGTTACCCGCGTTGAATTCGAGGACGTCGATGTGCCGGTGGCGCACTGGGGTGAGTGCGGGGAGCCGAGGAGCAATTCTGGCAGCGGGAGCGGAGACTACCTCGACTTGTGGAGTGGCTACGAAGAATGTGCATTGCGTATAGATTTCGAGACCGCGACCGCCGGTGCTTACACCGCTGAAGTGATCGCCTGGTCGGATGGGTACGATAAGCGGTATGGCGACGATGGTTACGCCAGGCTCGGAGTCACCGCCAACGCCTATGAAGAGGGGGATACGTGGTACCGCGACATGCGGACCCCCGGCTTCGGTGCCGAGTTGGCGCCGGCGAATCGGGACAGCCTGCAATGGCTGGCGCGGAAGATCGTTGCAGACCCGCGGTTCGCCGAGGCGACGGTCAAGTTCTGGTGGCCGGCGATCATGGGCAGCGAGGTCGCGGAACCGCCGGCGGAAGAGGGCGACGCCGACTTCGAAGGCCAGCTTCTCGCCGCCAGCTCCCAGAGTGCCGAGGTGAAGCGGCTCGCGCAGGGGTTCCGGCGGGGTTACAACCTCAAGGACCTCCTGGTCGAAATGGTGCTCTCCAAATGGTTCCGGGCGGATACGATTAGCTACGAGGATTCGGTGCGCAGGGTCGCGCTACGTGATGCGGGTGCCCGCCGGCTGCTGACGCCAGAGGAACTCGCGCACAAGACCGATGCTCTTACGGGCTATCAATGGGGGCGGCACATCGATACCGGCTGTGGGGGAAATTGCGACGCTCTGCCCAACAATCTAATCGGCGACTTCCGGTTGCTGTACGGCGGCATCGATTCCGATGGGATCACCGAGCGGGCGCGAAATATCACGTCGGTCATGGCAGGGGTGGCGAAGAGACACGCCGTGCGAACGGGTTGTCCCGCCGTCTTACGTGACATCTATCTTGTCTCCGATAATGATCGGCGCCTGTTCGGAGGGTTGGACAACAATGCTGCACCCAAGGACGAAGAGATCAGGGAGAAACTGGTCGAGCTCTACGACAAGCTACTCGGCGTAGAAGTCACGCCCTACTCGCCGGACGTGGACACCGCGTTCGCATTATTTGTCGACGTCACGGAACGAAGGTCCAGAGAGGGAGAAGGTGATCGGTTTAATCCCTGGGACTGCCAATTTTGGGACGACAGGCATTTCTTTGAAGGAATATTGGAAGATATACTACAAGAGTACCAAAACGAATGGGGACCCTACATTGACTTCAATGGGGATAGAGTGGATGACTATATAAACAGTCTCAACTATTCCGATGTGCACTATACTGCTCGTGCGTGGGTCGTGGTCCTGACGTATCTGCTGATGGATTACCGGTACCTCTATCTGTAGGAGGCTGGAGATGAACCGACGCTCGGTGCTTAAGGGTCTGCTGGCGGTCGCCGCCGCTGCGCCGGGCTTTCGCCTGCCCCTGGTTCATGCCGCGGACTACTTCGGCAAGCTCTTCGTCTTCGTTCAGGCGGATGGCGGCTGGGATCCGACCAGCTTTTGCGACCCCAAGGCCAATACCCCCGGCGAGAAGATCATCAACCACTGGGCGTTGCGCGACGAGATCCGGCAAGCGGGCAACCTTACCTATGCGCCCTTCGCCAACAACCAAGCGTTCTTCGAGAAGTATCACCGGATGATGCTGGTCATCAACGGCGTCGATGCCCAGACGAACGCGCACTCGGTCGGCATCGTCCACAACTGGAGCGGGCGGAACTCCGAGGGCTATCCGACCTTGGGGGCGCTCTGCGCCGCCCACCATGCGCCGACGCTTCCGGTGCCCTATCTCAGTTTCGGCGGCTTTTCGAACACCTCGGGACTGACCCGCTTCACCCGCATCGACGAACCCCGTCTTCTGCACGAAATTGCCGATCCGTTAGACGGCATGGAGTCGGTCATCAGCGATGCGGACTGGGAGGCCATGGCGTCGCACCGGGCGGGGACGGTGGCACGCCTGGCTGCGGCGCCGGACCTGCTGCCAGGGGATGAGATGCATTTCGGGTTCTATGACTCGTCCTTCGCTACGGAGGGGTTGAAGGTCTATGCCGATGCGATCCCGCCAGAGGACGAGCTCGAGCAGGAGGTGGAACGCGGGAATTTTCGAAGCTCCCTGCGTCGTCAGGCGCAGTTGACGGTGCTGGCCTTCAAGACCGGGGTCGCCGTGAGCGCCGACCTCTGGCTCGGCGGTTTCGACACCCATGCGAACCACGACCCGGACCACGAGTGGCTGCTCGCAAACCTCACGGATGCGGTGGACTATCTCTGGGACTACGCCGAGGAGCACGGCGTGGCCAACCGCATGATGGTGGTCCTTGGCTCGGACTTCGGCCGCACCAACTTTTACAACTCGGGAAACGGCAAGGATCACTGGCCGATCGGAAGCTACATTGTCATGGAGAAGAACCGGTCATGGACCGGCCGCGCGGTCGGCGAAACGGACGGTCTGCACTTCGCTTACAAGATGAACCCCACGACGGTGCGCCGTGATGATGCGCACGGCACAATCATCTATCCGAAACATGTGCACAAGGCACTACGCGGTTACCTTGGTGTCCAATACTCGGCGGGCGCGCGGCGCTTTCCCTTCCACAATACCGAGGATTTCCGGTTCTTCAGCTAGTCTCTTCGGTTGTCAGTCCGACGAAGAACGATGAGACGATAAGGACAAGATAGGCCTCTCTCTTGCTGTGATGTTTGAGGTCGAGGCGATCGACGATAAGTTTCTTGGGATGCGTCGCGAGGGCATGGAGTATACGAGGCTCCAGTCCCGGTCGGTAGTTGGCGTCCATCCGGATTTGTATGCGCCAGACCCCCGGCAAGTCCGGTACGGATTGGCCTGAGCCGGATCGGAAATGGATATTGATCAGCCCGAGATTACCCAATAGTTGAGCAAGCGCCGCTTGAAGCTTGGCCTGTGCCAATCCCTCGGTTTCTGCCTGCCAGAACATCGACTCGATCTTGCGATGGTTCTCGCGCTCGGCGGCCAGCAGATCGAATGCGTTTTGCTGTTTAAGCAAGGTCTCGGCTTTTCTGAGGCGTTCGATCACGGCGTCGTGGTCGTGCCGGACCGCGGCGAGACGTTCGGACTGCAGCAGGATCACGTAGCCGATGAGAAGGCCGAGAATGAGCCGGACGCCCCACCGCAGCCGAGCATTCGCGGCAAGCTCCGCGAAGAACGGACGAAGCGCGCGCGCCGGTCCCTTCATTCCCGCACCGTCAGGGTAATCTCAAGGCGATCCTGACCGGGACCCGGTTCGGCCTTGACCTGTGTGAACAGCGGCACCGCTTCAAGCGCACGGATGTATGCGATGGGATCAGTGTGCCGATCCTCGATCGATACCGTGAGCTCTCCCTGCTGATAGCGCCATTCCCGGAGTTCCGCGTTCGCGCTCGGAATGGCGCGGTCCATCTCGTTCATAAGGCGAGCCTGCGACGGCGCTTGTAGAATTTGAAGAAGCGCCTGGTTCGTGCGGCGCAGGTCGATCAGTTCGTTGCGCGCCTCGAGGATTGGCGTGAGCTGTTCCTGCAGGCGGTCGAACTCCTGTGCTGCGGCTTCCTCCAGCTCGCTGATTTTCCAGTAGCGAACTTCCTGCCACAGAACGGCAAGAACCAGCGCGAAGAGACACGCTGCGGCGAGAGTGCCCCCGTTCGCCGCGAACCACTCCTGAGGATCGAGGGAAACGGACCACGGCTCCCGCGCCATCTGGTCGCTGGCTGGCGCCGGTATGTCTCCGATGGTCAGCGTTTCGCTGTCGCCCTCCTGTCGTGCCACGAACCAGCTCAGCTGGCTCTCCTGCGGGTAGGCCGGGAACCAGAACGAGTCGGCCAGCACGTTCGCGCGCCAGCGCTGCAGCTCGAAGCCGTCGGCGCAGGGCTGCAGGCGAAGCCCGTCCGTCTGTCTCCCGTAGAACACCGTCTCGGGCAGCGTTCGAAGGCGCGCCGAAACCCCACTTCGCGCCTTGGGAAACAGCGTGGAGAAGCGCTCCCGGGCCGGGGCGATCTTGTCATTGTCCCAGAACCAGACCATGGCCACGCCGCCGGACCAGGCGGCGTGATGGCCCGTGCGTTCGAAGGGGCTCCAGACCGGCAGCTTGAACTCCAGCGCCGCGCGACGCCGGCTGCGGGGGACAGCGCTGAAGTCCTCACAGCGAAACATGCAAAGCCCCCGGCCCACGACCCAGTTGGGCATGGACGACCGGAAGGGCAGCCGGCGAGCGCCGGCCTGGGTCTGGATGGCGTTCGGTTTACCGAAGAAGAGGCGTCGCAGCTTCGCGGGGAGGATCACTGGAAATGCCCGAATCTTCGCGCTGGGGAGCAGGTTCCGAGTACCGGTAATCCTTGCGCCACGGGGCCGTCTCACCGAGCGGCGTCAATTCGATGCCGACAACCGAGCGCGGACCGACGGTCTCATGCCAGACCGTCAACCTCAGGAAATTCGACGGTAGCACGGCCACTTCCATTTCGTCGATGTCCAGATGCTTCCCGCTCAGCATGGCAAGCTGGGTCTGCCGCGTCAGTGGGCCGTTTTCCCGCTGGTTGAGAACGCCGCGCAGGCCGTACGCGTCAAGCTCGAGAACAGCCGCGAGGATCTCGGGATGCATGGTGTTGAAATTGTAGTTGGATACGGGGCGCATGGTGAGCACCGGCCACAGCTGCGGCCAGCTTTTGCGAGGAATCAGGTTCTCGACACCGAGAACGTCGCCGAGTTCCATCGGGCTCGACATGATCCAGTTGAGCGGCGCCGCCTTGCCCTGGCGCTGGTAATCCTGACGTTCCGCGCCGCCGAGATTGAGGGTGTCGTTGGCATCGATGTAGTCGTCGATCCGGGCGATGACCCGCCGGGCATCCTCTTCGGCAAGCCCCATGCGTTCCAGCAGAGCCGCGAATGGAGGAAACCGCGGCGCGTTGACGGAAACCAGTCCGCCCTCGTCCTGGATCGAGAAGCGGGTTTCCCCAAGGGCGGCATAGGCGGCGCCGGTGACCCGCAACTCTCCTCGTACGTTGAACGGAGACGGCGTCTGGTTGTGCCCTTGGTCGAGGAAGCGCTGCTCCTCTTCGAGGATCAAGGCATGATGGTTCATGCGTCTGGTGGCGAGAAGGTAGATCAGCGTTGCCTCTGTGTTGCGCCGTTCGAGCTCGGCCTGGAAGGCACGCTTCTCTTCGATGGCGTGGTCGACGTCGGTCGCCACCACATGGTTGATGTAGGTGGCGAGCAGCCCGAGCGCGGCCAGCGCCCAGAGCGTCGCGACTAGCACGAAACCGTTCGCGTTGCCGCGATTGGCCATCAGAATTCCTCCCGGTAGTTGGGGACCGGTTCGGGGTAGAGGTCGAAGTGCGCCAGCCAGAGAGTCCGGCCGTCGGACGACAACAGGCGGACCATGCGCGGGATGTACTCCCGGCTTCTCTCTATCGGCCACCGCTCGAGCCACTGCCTCGATGAATCGGCATACTGAAAGCTGAGCCCGCTGCCTTGCTCGCCGAGAATGGTCCAGGGCTCCGCGCCGTGTTCGGCATAGAGGACACGGCCTCCCTCGATGGACCAGCGAACCCGCAGCGGCCGGCCGGCCGCAGCAGTCAGCGGCTGCAGTGTGACGCCCTCGAAGAACTTGCCGTCGCCGACGAAGCGCCTCGTTGCCTGTCGGGATGGCAGGATGGCCTCGACAGTCGAGGCGAACCAATGATCCCGGAGGTCGGCAAGGGCCGCCTCGCGATGAACACGCTTCACCGTTGCGAATTGGCCGAGGAAGAAACCCGTACCCTGGATCACGAGAGTGCCCAGAAGCGAAACGAGGACCAGGACGACGAGCATCTCCACCATGGTCAGCCCCCGAGCCGCGGCCTGGGTTGTCCTGCTTCGGGCGCGACCCGTCACGGCACAGGCTCCCGCACTTTCCTGTATCCGGGGACCCGCAGCCGCCAGGTACCCAGCGATCGACCGTCTTCACTTGGCTCGAGCAGGATCTCGTACAGGCCGACCTCGAAATACCCACGCTCTCCGGTCACGGTCTGGCTCTGGCGCACCGGCTCCAGCAGTGTCGCCGACCAGACGATGTCGATCCCGTCCACGCTCATCTGCCCCGCGCGTTCCTCATGCGGATTGATGCCGGCAAGGTATTCGACGGCGTGATGGGCCGCCGACATCTGTCGCGACGCGTCGTAAGCGCGCCCCAGCGCGATCAGGTTGGTGTTGAAGAGGCCGTAGAGCGCCACGGCGGCACCTGCGAAGATCACCATCGCGACCATGGTCTCCAGTACCGTGAAGCCCGCAGACCGAGCAGCCTCGTTGGAGCGGTTAGACATGCGTCGCGACGCGGCAGTAAGGCGCTTCGAGAGCGAGACGGGCTTCGATCGTGCCCTCGTGACGCAAGGTGAGCGTGGCCCCGAAGCAGACGCCGTTCGCACCGACCACGAGGGGCCGGTCGAGCTCGATGGTCCAACCCTCAGGCAGGTCGATGACGTGGGGCTTGGCATCCGCTTGGAGCAGCGGAGCGGCGCGTGCTGCCGACAAGGCTTCAGCCTCCGGGCCGTTGGGTCCGGGGGGCGAGACCACATAGGCCTGACCATGACGCAGGGCCATTCGGCCGAGGCCGGCGAACTGGTCCAGGATGTACTCGCGGTCCGTCTTGCCCGCGATGCTTGCGTAAAGGCGCTCCGTATTCGGCGCGACGAGCGCGGTGATCATCGCCACCAGGAACAAGACGAACAGCATCTCAATCAAGGTGAAGCCGCCCGTTGCGCGGGCGCTGCTCGATCGGCCAACGTGGTGGCGGTCGTGTTCAGTCTCCGCCGTGCCGCCGCTGGCTCTGGCATGCCAGCGGATCCATTGGATGATCCGCGCTACCTTCCGTCCCAACGGATTTCCGAACCCGGCGATCGGAAACGGCTAGCGCAACTGTGACTCTGTCGGAAGGTAACCGACATCGGCATCGGTGCCGTCTCCTCCGTCCTGCGAGTTGGCGCCGAGCGAATAGAGCGCAAATCCCTGAAGGTTATCGGCGGGATAGAGGTAGCGGTAGGGCGCGCTCCACGGGTCTTCCGGCACCTCGCCGTCGAGATAGGGTCCGCTCCAGAAGTCGGCGGCCTCCGTCGGGGGGCGGACCAGCGCGGCGAGCCCTTCTGTAGTGGTGGGATATCTGCCCACGTCCAGGCGATACGCCTGCAAGGCGCCGCGTAACATCTTGATTTGAGTCTCGGCCGTCTTCACCTTCGACGTGTCGATCCTGCCGAAGAGCTGCGGTCCGACCAGCCCCGCCAGCAGACCGAGGATCACGAGAACCACCATGAGCTCGATGAGGGTGAATCCTGAAGTAGCGGAACCTGCGATCGCCGATTTGGACGCCGCGTGCCGCTTGCCCGCGAACCGTCGGCGCGGCGTTGCTGTCTGGGTCCCCTCCTTGCGCGCTGACTGCGGTTCTGTGTCGGGCATCGCGGTTATCCCCGTCCGGTCAAAACGCGATATCGTTGACACTGGTGATCGCAAGAATGATTCCGATCATGATGACACCGAGAAATCCGCCGACCAGCACGACGGCCAGCGGTTCGATCAGGGTGAGGAATCGCTTCATGCGTCGACGGCTGTTTTCGTCGTAAAGCGTCGCAAGCGCCCTCAGCATCTCGGCAAGCTGCCCTGATTGCTCGCCGACACGAAGCAGGCTGTAACCGGTGGGCGTGAGCGCGCGACGCTTCTCCAGCGCCGCCGAAAGCGAGGCGCCGCTGCGGACGTCGCTCGTTGCCTGCTCCAGCATCGCCTTGCGCCGGGTGATTCGCACGCTGCTTGCGGCAAGCCCCAGAGCGTCCAGGAGACGCACGCGGCTCGCCAGCATGGCGCTCATGAGCGAAGCCCATTTCGCGGTATCCGTCTCGGTAAACCAATCGGAAAGGATCGGCAGCGTGGAGAGGCTGTCTCGGACTCGCTGACGGACACCCTCACGCCGCGCGAGCATCGCAATGGCGAAAGCGATGACGGCAAGAGCAGCTGCCAGCTGCCATCCGTTGGCATTGAACCAGAGCCCGGCGTGCAGGACGGCTTCGGCCAGCACGGGCAGCTCGTTTCCTGTCTCGAGCAGATTGGCGAATTGCGGGATCACGAAGACGAAGACCAGGAGCACCGCGGCGCAGCCAGCGACGATCAGGATCGAGGGGTAGAACAGCGCGCCGCGCATCTCCGTGGCGACCCGTTGATCATACTGCATCTGCTCGACGGCTTGGCGCAGAGCCCCCGCGAGTTGACCGTTCAGCTCGCCGGCCTCCACCAGGCGGTAGACGTAATCCGGAAGAGCCAGCTGCCCGGCCCGCAAGGCCTCGAGAAAGCTCTCCCCGCGCATGAGCGCCCTGGACATTGCCTCGAAGGCCTGGGCCAGCGATGGGTGCCGGGTGCCGCTGGCCTGGGCCTCCACCGCGTTACCGAGCGAAACACCGGATTCGAGCAGCGTCGCCAATTCGTGAAGCGCCATCATCTGGTCCTGGGCGCCGAGCCGGCGGCGCAACAGCGGAGGCCGCGTTGCGCGGGGCTCCGCCACCTCGACCACGGTATGGCCCTCGGCACTCAGCTCCCGAACGAGGTCGGAGACGGAGGCGGCCTCGGCGACTCCCTTCACCACCCGACCGCTGCGATCGACGATCTCGTACTGGTACTCCCGCATCGTGGATCACTCCTCGAGCGTGAGGCGGGTCACTTCTTCCGCAGTGGTGCGACCGTGGGATGCCTTGAGCAGGCCATCTTCCAGCAGGGAGCGATGCCCCTGCTGCAGCGCCAGCGTCTTCAGCTCATTGAGCTTTGCACCTGAAACGATGAGCTCCTGGAGTTCGCCGGTCACCGGAACAAGTTCGTAGATGCCGGTCCTGCCGGTGTAGCCGGTCCGGTCGCAGGCGTCGCAGCCGTGGACCGTCACCCAGCGCTCGCCGAGCAGATGCGGCGGGATGCGTTCTAGGCTCTCGGCGAAAACG
This sequence comes from Alphaproteobacteria bacterium, assembly GCA_022826345.1. Next base: position 28,086 of record JAJDVB010000007.1, on the reverse strand, counting down.
GAGGGCGGCTCGATGCGCTCCGAACAACGCGGGCACGCCCTGCGCACGAGCCGCTGCGCCTGGACCCCGCGCACCGACGCGGCGACTAGAAACGGTTCCACGCCCATGTCGATCAGTCGCGTGAAGCTGGACAGCGCGTTGTTGGTGTGGGCCGTCGACAACACCAGGTGGCCCGTCATGGCCGAACGGATGGCGATTTCCGCGGTCTCCAGGTCGCGAATCTCGCCGATCATGATGACGTCCGGGTCCTGGCGCAGAATGGCGCGCAAGGCGCGGGCGAAGGTGTAGCCGATCTCCGCATGCGTCTGGATTTGGGTGATGTTGGGCATCTGGTGCTCGACCGGGTCCTCCACCGTGATGAGCTTCTTGACGCCGTCGTCGATCTCCGTGAGCGCCGAAGCCAGCGTCGTGGATTTCCCCGACCCCGTCGGTCCGGTCACCAGAACGATGCCGCTGCTGGTCTGGAACCAGCGCCGGAACAGGGTGAGATGATCGGCCTCCATGCCCAGGTTCGGCAGAGACAGGTCCGCCCGCTCCTTCGCCAGCAGCCGCAGCACCACGGATTCCCCGAAGGCGCACGGCACCGTCGACACCCGGATGTCCATCTCCTGCCCCGCAATCCGGCTCGAAATCCGTCCGTCCTGGGGAAGCCGCCGCTCCGCAATGTCGAGGCCCGATATCAGCTTGATGCGGGATGCGACTGCGGGAAACCGCTCGACCGGCTGCGTTTGCTTGGTGTGCAGCACGCCGTCAACGCGCATGCGAACCAGGAAATGCTCCTCCGTCGGTTCGATGTGGATGTCCGAGGCCTTCACGTAGACGGCCTGTGCAAGAAGATTGTTCACGAACTCGATGATCGGCGCCTCTTCGGCCATCTCTGTCAGTTGCTTGGTGTCGTCGCCGACGTAGGGAGTCTGGCCGTCCCGCTCCTTCTTCACGAACTCCAGAAGGTGGTCGATCTGGTGACCGGTAGCGAGACAATATTTGACCGGTTCGTCCGGATAAAAGTAGCTGAGTACGGCCAACACGCCATGATCCATGATATCCCGAGCGATACAAAAGAGCTGGCCGTTCCGACGCCACATCAGCACGCCATTATCGAGAAACCACTCCCTCTTGATCGGTGCCTCTGAAATGAATTCATATACGTCTTTCTTTCCGGGAAGCTCCTCCGCGTTACGGAGGTACTCTGCTCCCTGTATTTCGGCGACCCTTTGCAGAAGAAGGTCTTCGGAAATGGTGCCAGTCCTGAGCAGTACGGCGTCGAGCCTGCCGCCGATCGAACGTTGTATCTGCAGGGCCTTGTCCATGTCGGTCTGCAGAACATCGTTTCTCTCAACCAGCAGTTCGGCGAGTCGCTGCCCGGAATACCCGCCCGGCGCTGCAGCGTCCGACACTCGTTCCGGCGACTTGGGCATTGGCGGCTGGACTCCAGCGTCTGGTGTCCGTTCACATACCGTAGCAAATGACGCCTGCGTCTGACGAGGGGCGTGTGATCGGACGACGCGGGGATTCAAGCGTCTACCACTCCCACGTGCCCGTCGATTTTAGGCCCCAGAGAAGCAGGGCCGCACCGCCGAGATACGCGCCGAAGGCGACCCTGCTCGTTGCGGAAACCCTGGTTCCCTGGCTCCAGGACCGCAGCAAGACGACCGTGAGTCCAGCCACGGCGGCGATGAGGACCAGCGGCGGCAGCCACGCCGGGCCGAGCCAAGCGCCCAGTCCGGCCATCAACTTGACATCGCCCAGGCCCAGACCTTCGATGCCACGGTAGCGGAAATAGAGGAAGCGCAGCAGGAAGAAGCTGCCGCCGCCGGTCGCCGCGCCGATCAGCGCCTGAGTGAAGCCCGGTGCCGGCAAGAACAGCGCCGCCAGCAAGCCGCTCGCCAGCAATGTCGCCGTCAGGCTGTCCGGCAGAATCTGATGCCGCAGATCCGCGACAACCAGCAGAACAAGCAGCCATCCCAGGAAGCATCCTGCAGCGGCTTGCGCATCGTCCTTGACCAGCACGGCCGTGACGATTACGACGGCGATCATCACGAGTTCAAGAGCAGGAACGACAGCGGAAATTTTCGCGCCACAATAGGGGCAGCGGCCGCGACGCACTATCCACGGGAGCACGGGCAATAAATCAGGGGATACGAGCTTGAACCCCGAGTCCTGGCAGCAATAGCACGTGTTAGCCACTACGGTCATTCCGCAAGCGGCTGGATGGGTCTTCCAAAAGAAGTGTTGGCAACGGGGCGACTACTCGAGTCTTGGATCGCCAATTCCCCCGGATTGTTCCCGTGTCTCCAGCCGTGTGCGCCGGGGTCAATGAGCGCAGGGTTCAAGGTCACAAGGTGCGACGAGAAAACGATATCGTTGACGTCAGTATCCGTCCGCGCCCAGACGATGCATTGCGCCTGCCACACGCCCGCAGCGGAAATCACTCACCGAAGGGAAGGAGCGGCGGGCCAGGGTCCTCAGAGATAAACGAATGCAGGTCCAGGCGGTCTCGGATTTGCCGCGTGAGCTCCCAGCCCTCTTCGTGATTGGTGATCACGTAAGGCGTGACCATGATCAGCAGTTCAGTCCGGTCTTCCTGAAGGGAGTCCGCGCGAAAAAGCCGGCCAATCCCCGGCAGTTGTCCCAGGACGGGTAAGCCGGTCTCACCTGCACTTTGACTGCCCGATATGAGCCCGCCCAGCAGCAGGGATCCGCCGTCCTTGAGCGTCAGGCTGGTGCTGATCTGTCGGTTCAAGATTGTGGGAGTGCCCGCAAGGCTCGTAGCTGCGGTCGGCCGCGCTTCGCTGAGTTGCTGCGAAATCTGCAGGTCGACCAGCCCGTTAGCCTGTACGATGGGCTTGATTTCCAGTTGCACGCCGGTCTTGCGGTAGGTGACGTCCTGCAGGATGTTGACCGCATCGACGGTCTGACGTGTGTCGTCCGAGATTCGCGTGATCACCGGGATCTCGTTGCCGACGTCGATCGTCGCAGTCTCGCCGCTCTTGACGAGAAGACGCGGGCGCGAGCGGATCACGACCCGGTCGTCCCTGTAAAACAGGTTCAATGCCGCCCGCGTTTCGCCGGCATTGTCCAGGGTCACCGTCAGGCCTGAACCGCCGAGACCCAGGCCGCCCAGTGTGCCGGCGAGACCGTAGTCGTCGACGCCACCTCTGAAGAGAAACTCGATACCCGATTTTTCCTGATCGGACAGCGTGACTTCCGCAATCAGCACTTCGATCAACGCCGACGGCACGGACTTGTCCAGTTTTTCGATCACGCTTCGGATCTCTGCCCACTCCTTGCCGGAGCCCCGGAAGAGCAGCATGTTGCGATTCTTGTCGACGACAATCCTGGCGCTGGCCGGTTCTGCTGCCGCGGGCCGGGGTTCGGGCCCCCGTTCGCTTTCGCCTGCGGCCATCGCGTCCGGCTGAGGTTCGCCGGCCACACCGGAGCCGAACATGCGGTTCAAGGTATCGGTCAATTCTTCTGCCTGGGTATTGAGAACCTCGTATGCAAAGACCGCCGAATCGATCGACTCCTTGCGGCGGGAATCCAGGAGACGCGCCCATTGCTCGACGTGGTCGAGCGTGGCCTGGTCCGCCGCGAACGCGACCATCTTGTCCACCTCCGACAACGCGAGAAGGATGATCGAACCGCCAACCCCGCCGGTGCCGATACTCGCCTGATACCCCTCGGCGTTAAGCACTTCGTTCAGCGCCCTTGCCAAGTCCTGGGCGCGCATGAAGACGGGTTCGATAATCACGCCGTAGCGCCCGCGTAGTAAGGGCTGGTCGAGCACCTCGATCATGGCAAGCGCGCGGGCGAGCATGTCGCTGTTGCCCTTGAGCAGCAGGGCGTTGCGATCGGGGTCCTCGATCACTTCCAGGTCCTGGCGGTCGAATGCCGCGCTCAGCCACCCGCGAACTTGTGGGCCGCGAACCACCTTGAGCTGCACAAGCTGGAATATGACGCGATGGCTGGGAGGAACATCCGGCAATGCCCGGCCGCTCACGAACAGGGGGACATCGCGGGAGGCGATGTCCTGGCTCGGAACGAAGGTCAGGATGCCTTCCTCCGCCGCTACGATGTCGACGCCGTACTCGCGCAGAACCCGACGGGCCGTCGCAAAGAGCTGGCGCGGCGGCAGCGGCTCGGTCAACTTGAGAGTCACGAGATCGGACTTGCGACGCAAACCCGGCGAAATCAGGAACGACATCCCCAGCTCTTCGCCAAAAATCTCGTTGATGAAGGGCACAAGAGGAATGTTGTGAAAGCTGACACGGATGGGATCGCCGAAGAGATCGTCGCCCAGCCGGTCGGTAATGCCCTCCGCCACCGAGCGCTGGATCACCACCCCCGGGGCTCGGGACGTGCGCAGTTCCTGTTCAACCGGAGTCTCGGCCGGTACCGGCTCCTCCTGCGCTGCGGACACGTATTCTTTTGGCGGGCGGATCGGCTCCGGCAACGGCTCCACTCGAAGCTCCGCGCACGCCGCGAGCAGTCCCGCCACCACCAGCATGGCCGGAAGAATGGTGGGACTAGAGATTCTCATCTCGCTGCCCCAACATCTTGGTCTTGTGCCTCGGTTCTCCCAGCCCGTGGTGCGTCATTCGCGATGGAGGGGAACAACAACAGCTCCTCTTCCGGACGATCTTCCGCTTTGATCGTGAGACTGTTGTCCGTAACGGAGACCAGAACGCGCCCATCCGGCAGTGTATCACCGGCGACAAATCTCTCAATTCCGGCGTTCGGGACGGCAAGCAGCACTGTGTGCTGGTCATGGACGGTAATCAGCCCTACGAAGTTCATCTTCAGCAGTTCGGGGTTGATCGTCGGAGCAGATTGTGGAGCCGGCGTGCTCGGTTCGACGGGTTTCTTGGCCGACGGCTGAACGTTGCCCCAGCGCCGGCTCGCGAGCAGGGAGCCGATATCTTCCCCGGCTGCCAGGGCAGCCACCTGGTTGGACAGTGCGTCGACCGGCGCCGAGCGAACTGTCACGACGGCTTCTGGCACGCGAACGGGCGTCGCGTACGCCGCCGCGACGGTGGCGCAGCAGGCCAGACCCGCGAGAATCCAGCGCCGCCAACCAGACAATAACCAGTTCATTGTGCTCCCCGCGGCGGCGATTACATCCGGGATAGCCGTGGCGCGCCCTCTACGGCAATCAGCAGATTCGCCTATGCTTAATCTTTGACGCCAAGTATAGCCGACAATTCAACTAAGGGAAGCAATTGCGTTCACTCGAAACGGTCGACCAACTTACCAATTTACAGGCGTCTTTACAGCCTGCTGTAGACGCATATTCAGCGAAGTGAATGAGGTCTCGCTGACCACTGCTTGCGTGCGCATCGCGTGCAGGCAGGCAGAGTTGACCTCGCGGCGCGTCGCTAGGTAGAATTGGCACGCCGTACTCGATTGAGCATGTGGTCTGTTGCGAGGTTGGGTTAGCGTGGACCGCTGAGAGAGACAGTCCATGAGAGCATTGCTGTTTTCACTGATTTTCTCGCTGAGCACCCTGTTCACCGATGCAGCGTCAGCGGTCTCTGAAGGAGATTTGGCTCCCGATTTCACCTTGCCGACATTGAATGGACAGGACAGCAAGTCCTTGTCAGCAAGCCACGGCAAGATTCGCTACCTCGATTTCTGGGCATCCTGGTGCATCGCGTGTCGAGTCTCGATACCGGAGATGATTGTCATGCAACAGGAATTGGGGGAGGAACGCTTGAAGATTATCGCCATCAGCGTGGACGAGTGGATCGATGATGCGACCAGATTCTTGAGTCGCTACTCCATAAACTACGATAATTTGAGCGATCCGCAGGGCGAAATTGCGGAGGCCTATGGTCTGCTGGCCATGCCGACGTCCTTCGTAATCGATCCCGAGGGCCGGGTCACGCTGGTACACCAGGGCTTCAAGCCGGGCGATATGACGGCCATTCGGGCGCATATCGAAGAGCTCCTTGATCTGCAGCCAGCGGAGCCGCGATGATCTTCTTTATGAGATACTTCGTGCCGGTTGCCGCTCTTGCATTTGCACTGAGTGCTTGCGAGGCCGTTTCTCCCTGGAAATGGGGTTCGCTCGCGCGTCCGGAAATGCAGTTGGACCCAAGTGCGTTGCAGAGCGCCCTGTACGAACAGGTCTACGAGAGCAAGGAAGCATCCCGCGGTCGCGCGAAGACGGCGGGCGCCGGATGCGGTTGCAACTAAGTTGAAGTCTCTTTCTCCGCTGACGGCATTGACGATTGCGGCGACCTCGCTTCCCGCGTTTGCCGATTCACAGCCGGTGGAAACGAGCCTGTCGCTCGGCACCTCCAACTACAAAGAGGCTGACATTCCCCCGCACCTGCATCTCAGTGGGGACAATCAACGATACGACATCGACATTCAGCAGTTCAGATTGCTCACTCCCGTAGGCGGAGAATGGAGCGCAGGATTAGGCGTCTCGCGGGAGACAATGTCCGGCGCCTCGCCGTGGGCAACGGTGATGGGGCCTGACGGAAAGCCCACACTCATCATGAGCGGCGCCACGATCCAAGACGAGAGAACCGAAATTAGTTTGACGGGCACCCGGTATTTTGAGGACAGCAGTGCAGCGCTGACGCTGACGCGATCCGAAGAGGACGACTATAGGTCCGACGCCGTGGCCGTATCCGGCGAATGGGAGATTAATGGTGCGCTAACTGTATTGTCGGCGGGCTTGAGCTACGCAAGCGACACCATCGAGCCAAGCGATGCCGCTGCATTCGGGCGAATACTGAAGGAAGGAAGGCAGAGTCGATCGCTATCTCTTGGCGTGTCACAAGTGATCGACCGCTCCTCCGTTGTTTTCGCCGGGCTTGGCATTACCGCGCACACTGGCTACCTGTCAGACCCCTACAAGCTTCGCGACGTGCGGCCCCGAAAACGAACCGAGAGCGCGCTCGGCGTGCGTTATCGACGTTTCCTGGATAATCTGCGCGCAGCGCTGCACGTCGACTATCGCTACTACACGGACGACTGGGGTATCGCCTCACACACACTTCATACCTCGTGGTATCAGAACATTGGCGCCTCATTTCAACTGGTCCCGAATGTGCGCTATTACAGTCAGACGAATGCTGACTTTTTCCGTTCAGTCGACGATTTTTCCTTGCCGCTAGATGTTGCCCAGGCCAGCGACTTTCGCTTGGCGGCCTACGGTGCGGTGACAGCGGGGCTCAAGGGTGTCATTCATTTTCCGGATTGGTCGGTCACGATCAGCATCGATCGCTATAGAGCCGGAGAAAAGTATGGACTCACGTCTGGTATCGAACATCCCGCTCTGTTGAAATTTACACTAGCTTCCGTTGCTTTTGAATACAGGTTCTAGTCGTTGATCCCATGCCTGCATCGATTCAATGCGATGGGCTGTCCATGTGAGCTGCGGTTATTTGCGCCCACGGACAAGGATTGTTCTCACGCGGTTAGAGAGTGTGTTGAAGAGATCGGGCGCTTCGAAAGAAAGTATTCTCGTTACAGAGAAGACAGCGTGACGGCGGTCATCAATCGCGCCGCGGGTGTCGAACCCACCTGTATCGACGAGGAAACAGCCTCCATCCTAAAGTACGCAGAAGTCTGCTACGAGCAGAGCAATGGGGCATTCGACATCACGTCGGGTGTGTTTCGTCAAGTGTGGCACGCAGGCCGGCAGAGCTTGCCGTCGCAGGAGGAAATTGACACGTGCTTAAGCAAAGTGGGCTGGGACAAGGTTCAACGCTCCGATGGGAAGGTATACCTGTTTGTGCTCGGGATGGAGTTGGATTTCGGAGGCGTGGTGAAGGAATACGCCGCTGATGCGGCCGCCGTTTTGGCCAGGCAGCGCGGCATTCGCCATGGTCTAGTCAATCTCGGCGGTGACATCTGTATCGTTGGTCCGCAACCGAGCGGTGAGCCCTGGCCGATCGGCATCGTTCATCCGTCGAAAACGAATTCGCCCATTGCCACCGTATTGCTCCTGGAAGGTGCGCTCGCGACCTCGGGCGGCTATGAGCGATTCATGGAAATAGAAGGACGACGATACAGCCACCTGATCGACCCCCGCACCGGCTGGCCCATCGACGGGTTGTTGAGCGTCAGTGTCGTTGCAGACCAGGCGGTTGTCGCCGGTTCCATTGCTTCGGTGGCGTTGCTGCAACCGCAAGCGGACGGTTTGGAGTGGCTTGAGCGATGCGAAACGCCCTATCTTGCCATCGACTCGGAGCTCTCTTGCCATGGCCACTTGGTTGGTAGAAGGGCCGTATGAGACGTATCCATCCGGCGTAGACCGCCTGTTCCGTTGGGGTGAGCTTTGTCAGGCTGAGCGCTTGGGAAGTGGGTGCTTGCGAAGCGTCCACTTAATTTCTTGGTGGACGCTTAGCTGATGTGGATTTTCGAGAAGAAGCCGGGCGCTGGGAGCGTTGGTCAGGTCCGTCGCTGCCGTCGGCGGCGGTGGAGCGAGGCGCAGAAGCGTCAGATCGTGGCGGAGACCGAGGAGCCTGGGGTCTCGGTGCCGATGGTGGCGCAGCGCTACTGAGGTGGCCTCGCCTTTTCGGACAGCCTGACGGCCGAGCTAAGGTGTGCAGTAAGAATTAAGTTTTTTATTGGGTTGAGGCTGACGTAGGGTTGCGAGTTTCTCCTGTATAATTGTTTTATTATAGCAGATTAGGGGTGATGTCAAGAATGAATGGGGCGGGGTGGAGAGACATAGAGTTTGATTGTGTGTTATTGAGAAGTTGCATTTGGGGTATGGGGGTGGAAGCTGCGAGGGAGCATGTGTAACGTGGTGAGCAGGCGGTGAAGGGGGGGTTGTACGTAACGTATAAGTGATATGAGACGTGGGAGCATAAGGAATTTCTAGGGGACTTGCATAACAGGAACGCCCCTTAAGGGGAGGGTGTATCAAAGCTGATGCAGGCCTTTTCGGACGGATGGCGGCCATGAGGGAGGATGCCAGCGGGCCGTGATGGCGACCGACGCGGAGTGGGAACGCATCGGCCGGGCGGCTGCGGAGAGCGGCATGGACCTGTCGCGCTTCGTGATCCATCGCGCACTGGACCTGGCCCCTCTGCCGCCGGAGGTCCTGCGCCGGGCGGTGCGCGAGATGCTGGTGCTGTCCAGGCTGGAGGAGAGGCGGCTGCGCGAGGCCGGCGCCGGAAAGATCTAGGAGGACGCCTGCGACGCGGTTGACGAATGGATCGACCGGGAGGGCATGGTGGAGGGGCTGACCGATCCCGGCGCGGCGAACCGCTGGAAGGCAGTGGGGCCGGCTGATGAGGACGAGCCGTGACGGGGGCGGAGGAGGAGCGGCCCCGCAGGCGGCAGCGGAGCCTGCACTGCAAGCCTGCCGAGCAGGCGATGATCCGGGAGCGTGCTGCGGCGGCGGGGACCGTACCTGTCATTTCAGGATCGGTCTTGGCGTTCGCTTCACTCCGCGAAAGGTGGATCGGAATCGAGTTCGTGTAACTTCCGTGTGACTCTGTCGAGATTCTTCTGCGCCATTTCCCGGTGACGTGCCGCGCCTTTGGATCCAAGTGCTTCCAATGCGGTGCGGAACGCGTCCCGGGATTTTTCCAGCAGCCGTCTGCTGCGCGCGCTGCTGGAAAAGAGTTCCGACGCCGATCTGCTTCGCGAGATGATCGCCTTTACGGCCGAGCGTTTGATGGCGCTAGAGGTGGAGGGGTTGACCGGCGCCGCGCCCGGCGAGCGTTCGCCGGACCGGACCAATCACCGTAACGGCTACCGCGACCGTGTCTGGGAGACCCGCGCCGGCACGGTCGAGCTGAAGATCCCGAAGCTGCGGAAGGGGAGCTACTTCCCCGGCTTCCTGGAGCCGCGTCGGATGGCCGAGAAGGCGCTGACCGCGGTGATCCAGGAGGCCTACATCCAGGGCGTGTCGACCCGCGCGGTCGACGACTTGGTGCAGGCGATGGGGATGTCGGGCATCTCGAAGAGCCAGGTCTCGCGGCTGTGCGGCGAGATCGACGACAGGATCCAGGGCTTCCTCGACCGGCCGCTGGAGGGCGAGTGGTCCTATCTCTGGCTGGACGCGACCTATGTGAAGGTGCGCGAGGCCGGGCGCATCGTCCCGGTCGCAGTGACCGTTGCGGTGGCGGTCAACGACCAGGGCCGGCGCGAGGTGCTCGGCATGGCGGTCGGCGCGTCCGAGGCCGAGACCTTCTGGACCGAGTTCCTGCGCTCGCTCACCCGGCGCGGGCTCAGCGGCGTCAAGCTGGTGATCGCCGACGACCACAAGGGCCTGAAGGCCGCCACCACCCGCATCCTCGGCGCAACCTCCCAGCGCTGCCGCGTGCACTTCATGCGCAACCTGCTCGCCCATGCCGGCAAGCAGGGCCGGCGTGTCGCCTCCGCCTTCGTCGCCACCGCCTTCGCCCAGGACGACGCCGACAGCGCCAGGGCCCAGTGGCGCCTGGTCGCCGACCAGCTCAGGCCCAAGGTGCCGAAGCTCGCCGCACTGATGGACGAGGCCGAGCACGACGTCCTCGCCTACATGACCTTCCCCAAGGAGCACCGCAGCAAGCTGCACTCGACCAACCCCATCGAACGCCTCCATGCCGAGATCAAGCGCCGCACCAACGTCGTCGGCATCTTCCCCAACGAGGACGCCATCACCCGCCTAGTCGGCGCGATCCTGCTCGAACAGAACGATGAGTGGGCCGTGGCAAGGAGATACATGACACTGGAATCGATCGCCCCCGTGAGCGACAATCTCACTGTCAAGCTGCCTGCCGTGGCAGCCTGAGAAAACCGGCCCTACCCGCCGGTTACCGCAATCGGCGCCAGGCTCTTACACCACGGCTCGGGACACGATCCTCGCCGAGATGACAAAGGGCGCTGCCGAGAGCGTTCTGACCCAACTTGAACAGTAACCGCCCGATTTGAGAGGGGTCTGGTCCGGTAAGTCGCTGAAATCGCTCAATACCGGGAGTTGATTTCATCGAATCGCGAAATGTGTAGTGAAAACATTTTCGCCATGTAGGGTGGATAGTGGGTCAGTTTGAACATACCTGCTCCCCCGCCAAGCTGGCACGCGGACGGCGGGCATGCCATATTCAAGGCATGGCTAGAGCCAAGCGCCCCCGCGACACCAACCAGCTCGCCAAGCTCATCGTGGACGTGGCGACGGGTGAAGCGGGGCCGGAGCCGAATCATTCACTTACCGAGTTGCGGGCATCCAAGGCGGGCAAGAAGGGCGGTCCTGCGCGCGCTGCAGCTCTAACGCCAGAAGAGCGATCCCGGATTGCTTCGATAGCTGCACAAGCACGCTGGAGAAAGGACGACTAGGCCGCAGCGTCCTCGTCGTCCATTGAGGCCAAGCGGATTTCAACGTCCATTTCGAGGTCAGCAGGAAGGACATCCACTCGCTGCTCTTCGGGACGGTTATCGTTCCAATGAAGTTGGTCGAGTCTCAATTGGGTCATATCATCAACGGCTTGCTCGCGACGAAGAACGCACGCTTTGCGGAAACGGTCGGGCTTGGTGCTTGGATCGTCAATGTCGATGAACGCGAAGCTTGCCTGCCGTCCACCGTCGTCCGCCTTGGGTACCGCGTGATAGCCTCGGTACGCACGGCCTGCTTTCCTGTCATGGCGGATATCCTGGCGCGCAGCGCGCTTGAACTGTTTCGCGAGCCGTTCTTCACGAGAAATTTCCGGCGGAGCGCTCCAGCCCATCTTCAAGGCGAGTCTCGCCACCTTCACCATGTCAACCTCGGTTTCGCCGGTGGTCTCTTTCCAGTACCGGATAAACCTCTGCATTTCAGCAATTCGGGACATCAGTCCTCCTGTGTGCCGATAGGGTAGACATCACCCCACCCATCGACTGCTGCGCCGGGTACGACATGCGACCGGATTTTGACAAGATGGTTCCGAAAACGGTCAAAGCGGCCAGTCAGATGCTGCAACTGGCCAGCGACAATCCCCGGATGCACCTTGACGATCTTTGCAAAGCCCCGGAGGTCTCGTTCGGAGAAGAGCGGAGCCTTACGTGCAATGAAGGCTTCCATTTCCTGTTTAGGGACACAGAAATCTTGCGCTGCTGAATTTGCGGCACGCTCTTCCTCTGCGATACCGGGGTCAGTTCCGGCGCGCTCGCCTTCCAGCTCAGTATCCAGCATGATTTCAGTGCGCCCGTGCTCTAAGCGAACGTGCTCCAGCTCATGTCGCAGCACAAACCAAAAATTATCGATGCGATCATGCCGCATCGAAAGCCCAACTACGGGGGCACGAGCCGCGAGCCAGAAGCAAACACCGTCGATTTTTGCCGCAGGAAGAGTCTCAACAATTACTAACCTCACCCCGGCTTCGGCCAAAATGCGGGGCACTTTTCGAGCTTCTTCCGGGGCTATGGTAAGGGTATGAAGGAGGCCGATTGCTTTATCCAGCCCGCGTTTCGAGAACTTTCCGACAATCTGCTCTCCCGCGATCGCTCTCACCCGGTAGAGCCATGCCAGCTGGGCAGGTGTTGGGGCCGAGCTAACGGCGGTCTTTCGGGCCGCATGGGGCAGGATTTCAATCTCATCCAACGACGACACGCCAAAGAATTTTACGAGTTCTGCCGATACTTCGGTTAGGTCCTTTGAGTCAGCGGTGCCGAGCCATCCACGTTTGACCATAGCTGAAATTGGCAGGTCTCCGAAAAGCGCCGCGCGCGTCGCGCGGCTACGGTCTGGTTTTGCTGAGATGCGCGCCACTGCGAGGTCATATGTTCTTTGAAGTTCAAGGAATCTCTCCGCATCGACGCCGAACACATCCTCCAGCGCCAAAGCAACCTCGGTGGTCACCGTGCTCTTCCCAGAGATGATCTTGTTGACCGTCGACTCGCCCTTTTCGAGAACGATTGCCAAGCTGCGCTTGGTCCAACCTCTGCCATTCAGAAGCTCTTCGATCAACTCGCCGGGTTTTGTGTGTTCCTGCATCGTGCGCCTCTTGTATCTTCCCGCACATCGTCTGTCAACAAACTTGCGCCATAATGCAAACTGACCAAAAATGCTTGACTTACGCTGCTCGGTTCCTTAGATTGTCGGCATGAACAAGCTCGGCACGAAGACCCGCACCCTGATCCTCCGCTGCCTCGTTGAGGGCATGAGCATCCGCTCCACGGCCCGCACGGCGGACGTGAGCAAGAACACGGTCATGAAGCTCATGGTCGATGCCGGTAAGGCATGTGCAGCGTGCCAAGACGAAGTGCTCCGCGATTTGCCGTGCCATCGCATCCAGGTCGATGAGGTTTGGAGCTTCGTCTACAGCAAGGCTGCGAACGTGGCCCGCGCGAAGGCCGCGCCGGCCGACGCTGGCGACGTATGGACGTGGACTGCAATCGACGCTGAGACCAAGCTGGTGCCGTCTTGGCGGGTTGGGGATCGCTCAGGCGAGACCGCTATCGACTTCATGGACGATCTGCGTGGCCGGTTGGCGAATCGGGTGCAACTGACCAGCGACGGCCACAAGGCTTACTTGGAAGCCGTCGAGGGAGCGTTCGGCGGCGATGTCGATTACGCCATGCTGGTGAAGCTGTACGGCGGGGAAGGTGGCGTGTCGTCAGAGAAGCGCTACAGCCCGGCCGAATGTACTGGCATTCGTAAGCGGCGGATCGAGGGCAGCCCGGACCCCGCGCACGTCTCGACCAGCTACGCGGAGCGCAACAACCTGACCATGCGGATGTCGATGCGTAGATTCACGCGACTGACCAATGCGTTCTCGAAGAAGATCGAGAACCACGTTCACAGCGTCGCGCTGCACTTCATGTTCTACAACTTCTGCCGTCAGCATAAGAGCCTCGACGGAATCAGTCCCGCGATGGCCGCTGGCGTGACGGATCGGCTGTGGGACATCGAAGACATCGTGCGGCTGGTGGACGAAGCGGCCCCGAAGCCGAAGCGCCCGGCCACCTATCGCAAGCGGGCAATTTCAAACTGACCCACTACCGTAGGGTGGACTTGCTTGATATTCGCGTCAGTTCCATACACAACATCTCTGTGTTCGTCTGTGAAAAGGTCGCCCGAGGGCACCGATATCTCTACCTCGTCGAGAGCGTCCGCGAGGGAAAGCGAGTACGCCAGCGCACCATCCGCGCGCTCGGCCGCAAGGACGTGCTGCACGCCAGCGGCGAGCTCGACCGGCTGATCGCTTCGCTGGCGCGCCATTCCGAGCGGGCGATAGTGCTGAACGACATGGAAGCCGACGGTCTCGCCTGCATCCGCATCGGCGGGCCGCCCTTGTTCGGACGGCTGTGGGAGCGGCTGGGGCTGGGCGCGGTGGTGAACGAGCTGCTGGATGGCCGCGGCTTCGAGTTCACCCTCGAGCGGGCGGTCTTCGTCAGCGTCCTGCACCGTCTATTCGTCTCCGGCTCGGACCGCTCGTGCGAGAAGTGGATGAGCGACTACGCCATCCCGGAGATCGATGATCTGCGCCTGCACCATCTCTATCGGGCGATGGCCTGGCTGGGCGAGGAACTTGAGCCGGCCGCAGAGGGCGATCTCGCGCCGCGCTGCGTGAAGGACGAGATCGAGGAACGTCTGTTCGAGCGTCGGCGGGATCTCTTCACCGACCTGTCGCTGCTCTTCATAGACACCACCACCTTGTCGTTCCACGGCGCGGGCGGCGACAGCCCGGGGGCGCACGGCCATTCCAAGGACCACCGCCCTGACCTGCGGCAGATGGTGCTGGCGGTGGTGCTCGACGGCGAGGGCCGTCCGGTATGCACCGAGATGCTGGCGGGGAATGTCGCTGACATGACGGTGCTGTTGCCGGTGGTCGATCGTCTGCGCAAGCGCTTCGGCATCGGCCGTGTGTGCGTTGTGGCGGACCGGGGCATGATCTCGGCGGCGACGATCGCGGCTTTGGAGGAGCGCGGCCTGGACTACATCCTTGGCGGGCGCGAGCGGGGCACGGCGGTGATCCGCGAAATTGTGCTGAAGAACGAGATGCCGTTTGTGCCGCTGCTGATACCCGGATCAGGTCCGGGCATGCGCGGCCGCGGCGAGACCCAGCTGTTCGTGAAGGAGGTCACGGCGGGTGGGGCGCGCTACATCGTGTGCCGCAACGAGGCGGAGGCCGAGAAGGACCGGGCCGACCGCCAGACGATCGTGGCCAGTCTTGAGAAGCGGCTCTCAGGCGGCGACAAGGCGCTGATCGGCAACGCCGGCCACCGCCGCTACCTGCGCAGGACGGGCACGGGTAAGGCGTTCGAGATCGACGCCGGCAAGCTGGCCGAGGAGGCCCGCTTCGACGGCATCTTCGTGCTGCGGACCAACGCTCGGATGACGCCGCTCAATGCGGTGCTCAGGTACAGGGAGTTGCTCCTGGTGGAGGATCTGTTCAAGCGGGCGAAGGTGCAGCTGCGCACGCGCCCGATCTACCACTCCTGCGACGCGGCGATCCGGGGCCACGTCTTCTGCTCCTTCCTGGCGCTGGTGCTGCAGAAGGAGCTGGCCGACCTCTGCCGATCCCACGAAGTCAGCGTCGAATGGGACGATCTGCTTCGCAATCTCGACCGTCTGCAGGAAGCAACGATCGAGAAGGACGGCGAGCGGGTCACCACGCGCACGCACGTCGAGGGACAGCTCGGACGCGTCTTCCAGGCCGCCGGCATCGCGCTTCCGCCCAACTGGCGCGAACACCCCGCCTGAACCTTCACACCCCCGAAATGTAGTGGAGACACCCGGCGCCGCCGGCATAACCTATTGAGCTATCGAATACTTTGGATTCGCACTGTTGAAGTTGGGTCAGAGTGTGGGTCAAGCCACCCGGGGCCGGCCGGCCCTGTCAGCCTAGATGCGTCTATCGCTGTGCGGGTCAGGTCATCCCGAGGGAACCGGCCCGCACATATTCACTGTCCGAGTGATGGATGCATCCGGGTGGCGGGTTGCGGCCCTCGATCGCCGCCGTGAGTGCCGCAAGCGTCAGCCGTGCATCGATCCGCCGGCCGAGCGCGTAGCCCACGATGCGGCGCGACCATGCATCCATGATCGCGGCCAGGTAGACGAAGCCGCCGAGAATGGCAATGTAAGTCAGATCGGCGACCCAGAGCTGGTTCGGGCCACCGATCTCGCAGTCCCTGGAGCGGTCCGGGAAGATGGGCTCGTCGTGGTTGCTGTCGGTGGTGGCGACGAAGCGGCGTCTGCGCGGCGGATGCAAGGCGTGCTCGCGCATCAGGCGCTTGACCTTCTTGTGGTTCACGACCCAACCCTGATGCCTGAGTGCTGCCTGCATGCGCCGCCAGCCGTAGGCCTCGAACTCATCCTTGATCGCGTGCATGGCCTCGACCAGGGCGGTGTTGTCGGCAGAACCCTTCGGCTCGTCGTAGTAGGTGGAGCGCGCCATCCCCATCAGTCGGCATCCTTCGGCGACGGAGAGGCCTTCGGGCCGGTGATGACGGACATGGGCGCGCTTCTCGGCGGCCGTCCTTGCAGTTGCGCCCCCTTTAGAAACTCGAGCTCCAGGGCCTGCTTGCCAACAAGGCGCTCGAGCGCCGCGATCCGGGCCTCGTATTCCTGGATCATGCTGGCTGCCGCAGTGTCCTCGTCGAAGGCGCCGGCCTCGTATTTGTCGACCCAGATCCTGATCAGGGTCCGCGACAAGTCGTGGCGGCGGGCCAGGCCGTGGAGGGTCTCGCCGGCGAGATACTCCTCAACAACCTGGCGCTTGAAGGCGATGCTGTGGGTGCGGTGGGTTCGGTGCTGGGCCATGGGCGTCGATCCTTCGAATGCCCGGCGCGCCGGTCAAATCATTTCAATCAAACTGTCCGGCACCAGGGGCCCACTCCAGGACATGGTCAAAAACGGTCAGTGACGGTGACGCGCTTGCGGTCGCCGGAGCTGCGGGCTAGTGTTCTGATCGAGAAGTTTATTAGAATATATTCATCGGTTTCATTGGAGGGATGACCGGTGGGCAGAGCAGCGGTAGCGATCACCTTGTCGGAAGCGGAACGGCGTGAGCTTGAGGGTTTGGCGCGGCGGCGCAAGACGGCCCAGGGGCTGGCGCGGCGGGCACGGATTGTTCTGGCGGCGGCGGACGGACTGGAGAACAAGGCGATCGTTGGGCTTGTGGGAAGCGACGCGACGACGGTCGGCAAGTGGCGCCGGCGGTTTGCCGAGCGCGGGCTCGACGGGCTCTACGACGAGCCACGTTCGGGGGCGCCGCGCAGGATCGGCGACGAGGAGATCGCCGAGATCGTCACCCGCACGCTGGAGGAGACGCCGCCTGACGGCACCCATTGGAGCCTGCGCTCGATGGCCCGTGCGGTGGGTCATGCGCCGTCCACGATCCACCGCATCTGGCAGGCCTTTGGCCTACGGCCGCATCGCGCGGAGACCTTCAAGCTGTCGACGGACCCGCTGTTCGTCGACAAGCTGCGCGACATCGTAGGTCTCTACCTCGACCCGCCGGAGCGCGGGCTGGTGCTCTGCGTCGACGAGAGTGAGCATGGAGCGCCACTGGTCCGAGCGAACATGCGAATCCAGATCCAGGCTCTGGATCGCTCCCAGCCGCTGCTGCCCATGCGGCCCGGCCAGGTCGAGCGGCGCACCCATGACTACATGCGCCACGGCACCACGACGCTGTTCGCGGCGCTGGACGTCGCCACCGGCGAGATCATCGGCCAGTGCTTTGCGCGCCACCGCAGCCGCGAGTTCCTCAAGTTCCTGCGCACACTGGAGACCCGGGTCCCCGACGACCTCGACATCCATCTGGTGATGGACAACTACGCAACCCACAAGACCCCTGCCGTCCAGCGCTGGCTGGCCGGCCATCCGCGCTGGCATGTCCACTTCACGCCCACCGGCGCCTCCTGGCTCAACCAGGTCGAGCGCTTCTTCGCGCTCTTGACCGAGAAGCAGCTCAGGCGCGGGGCTCATCGCTCGACACAGGAACTCGAGCAGGCCATCCGCAACTACATCGACACCGTCAATGCCAACCCACGACCGTTCAGATGGACCAAGTCCGCCGACGACATCCTCGCCACCATCAGACGCTTCTGTCTGCGGACGCTCGATACCGCCGAACGTCAGAAGGAAATCATCAAAACTTCAGAATCAGGACACTAGCCTGATTGCGAGCGCACGTTCACGCGCGGCCTTCGCCGGCACGTCAGGATATGCGCCGATGCGCTCGCACCGCGTCTTCGAGCGAACGTCGTATTGGTAGTACCACGTTTTCTTGGTCTTGCCGACGAACAGCCCGAGGCCCTTGATCTCGGTATCCCAATGCCGCACCTGACGCCCGCTCGTGAACTCTGCGCGCCTCGCGAAGGTGTCGTTCAGCTTCGGCATGTCGTGTCTCCGTTGCGGTCGATTTACAGGTTTTTCACAGGTTTTCGTTCGCGATGATACGTAACGATGCGCGACAACACGAGACATTTTACAGCCTCATGTGCCTGTTTTGCAACGGTTTTACAGGTGATCCGCGACGATGCGCGAAGGCGCTTTGGCAGGTTAGAAGGCTCGTGCTCTATCCGGCTGAGCTACGGGCGCCGACCCCGTTCCTATCACGATCGGCGCCAAATGTGTTCGACCATCGGCGGATACGCGGGCGAGCGCGCTGGCCCGCTCACGCCGCGGCCGCGCGCGCCGCGAGCCAGCCCTCGATGCGGGCGATGGATTCCTCGATCTCCTCCGTGCTCGCGGCGTAGGAAAGGCGGAGGTAGCCCTCACCATAGGTGCCGAAGCTGGTGCCGGCGATGGTGGCGACGCCGGCTTCTTCCAGCAGCCCGTCCTGCAGCGTGCGCGCATCGAGCCCGGTGCCGGTGATGTTGGGCATGGCGTAGAAGGCGCCGGCGGAATCGACGCAGGTGATGCCCTCGATCCGGTTGAGCGCGGGGACAATAAGCTGCCGCCGTTCGTCGAAGGTCTCGCGCATGACCTTGACCGACTCCTGGGGGCCGGTGAGCGCCGTCAACGCGGCGTGCTGGGTCGGCGCGTTGACGCAGGAGTTGCAGTTGATCGCAAGGCGGGTGGCGTGCTCCGCCAGCGTTGCGGGCCAGACCCCGTAGCCGATGCGCCAGCCGGTCATCGCGTAGGTCTTGCTCCAGCCGTCGAGCACGATCACGCGGTCGCGCAGTGCCGGATAGTCCAGCATCGTGACATGCTCGCGGCCCTCGTAGAGCAGCCGGCTATAAATCTCGTCGCTCATGATCGCGACGTGGGGGTGGGCCTCGAGCCCCTCGGCGAGCCGGTCGAAGGTCTCGCGCGGAACCACGCCCCCGGTCGGGTTGGCCGGGCTGTTGAGCATGACGAGCCGGGTGCGCGGCGTGATCTTGGCCAGCACCTCCTCGGCGTCGAAGGAGAATCCGGTCTCCTCGTAGAGCGGAATGGGTACCGGGGTCGCGCCGGAGAACTTGATCGCGGACTCGTAGATGGGGAAGCCTGGATTGGGGTAAAGGATCTCGGCCCCCGGCTCGCCGAACATCAGCGCGGCGAAGAACATCGTCACCTTGCCGCCCGGCACCACCACGACATTGTCGGGATCGACCTCGCAGCGGCGGTACGTGGCGATGTCGGCCGCCACCGCTTCGCGCAGCGCCGGGATGCCGTTGGCAGGCGTATAGCCGTGGTGGCCGTCCGCCAGCGCCTTGCGGCCGGCCTCGACGATGTGGTCGGGGGTGCGGAAATCGGGCTGGCCGATCCCGAGATTGATGATGCTGCGCCCGGCCGCCTGCAAGGCGCCGGCGCGGGCCAATACGTCGAAGGCGGTCTCGGTCCCGAGCCGCCCCATGCGCTCGGCAATCTGCACGTGCGCCTCCCTGCCCCACCTAAAGCATTAGGGCCGCGCATGATGCCACCAAAGGAGGCGGCGCGGAACCGGACCTGCGCTATCATGCGGCGCCGCCAGGGTGAGAACTCCGGGCCAGAGACCGTGCCGGCCTGGCCCGCTTAGGGGAGCGCGATGAAGAAGATCGAAGCCGTCATCAAGCCGTTCAAGCTCGACGAGGTGAAGGACGCCTTGCACGAGGTCGGGCTGCAGGGGATCACCGTAACCGAGGCCAAGGGCTTCGGCCGGCAGCGGGGCCATACCGAGCTCTACCGGGGCGCCGAGTACGTGGTTGACTTTCTGCCCAAGGTGAAGATCGAGATCGTGCTCGAAGACAACATGGTCGAGCGCGCGATCGAAGCCATCTGCGAGGCAGCGGCGACCGGTCGCGTGGGCGACGGCAAGATCTTTATCGTGCCGGTGGAGGACGCGATCCGAATCCGCACTGGCGAACGCGGCCGCGAAGCCATATAAGCGCGCCAGCGCGCTGCCGGATGCAGGCGCCATGAGGACAGACCGAGCGGGCGATGGAGCAATACAATGAGTGATGTCGACAGCGTCTTGGAGATGATCGAGAAGAACGAAGTCCAGTTCGTGGACTTCCGGTTCACCGACCCGCGCGGCAAGTGGCAACACATGACCCAGGCGGTGCGCACGGTCGACGAGGACATGCTCACCGACGGGATCATGTTCGACGGCTCCTCGATTGCGGGCTGGAAGGAGATTCACCAGTCGGACATGGTGCTCATGCCGGACCCGGCGAGCGCGGTGATGGACCCGTTCTCGGCGCTGCCGCAGATGATCCTGACCTGCGACGTGATTGAACCGTCCACCGGACAGGCCTACGACCGCTGCCCGCGCAGCGTCGCCAAGAAGGCGGAGATCTATCTGGCCTATTCCGGCCTCGGCGACACGGCCTACTTCGGACCGGAAGCGGAGTTCTTCGTCTTCGACGACGTGCGCTTCAAGGTCTCGATGAACGAGACCTACTACATGCTCGACCAGGAGGAAGGCCCCTACAACACGGGCCGCGCCTACGAAGAGGGCAACTACGGCCACCGCCCGCCGACCAAGGGCGGCTACGTGCCGGTGCCGCCGGTCGATTCGATGAACGACATGCGGGCCGAGATGGTCACCCACCTCGCCGGCATGGGCGTCAAGGTCGAGAAGCATCACCACGAGGTGGCGCCCAGCCAGAACGAACTCGGGGTCGAGTTCGGCACGCTGCTCTCGGCGGCCGACCAGCTCCAGATCCAGAAGTACGTGGTGCATATGACTGCCCACAGCTACGGCAAGAGCGCGACCTACATGCCGAAGCCCATCGTCGGCGACAACGGTTCGGGTATGCACGTGCACCAGTCGATCTGGAAGGATGGCAGGCCGCTGTTCGCGGGTTCGGGCTACGCCGACCTCTCGGATATGGCGCTCTACTACATCGGCGGCGTGATCCGTCACGCGCGCGCGATCAACGCCTTCACCAACCCGTCGACGAACAGCTACAAGCGGCTTGTGCCGGGCTACGAGGCGCCGGTGCTGCTGGCCTACTCGGCGCGCAACCGCTCGGCGTCGTGCCGGATCCCCTACGCGGCGAGCCCGAACGGCAAGCGGGTGGAGGTGCGCTTCCCCGATCCCTCGGCGAACCCCTATTTGTCGTTCGCCGCGATGCTGATGGCGGGGATCGACGGCATCGAGAACAAGATCCATCCGGGCGACGCGATGGACAAGAACCTCTACGACCTGCCGCCGGAGGAGCTCAAGGACGTGCCGACGGTGTGCGGCAACCTGGGCCAGGCGCTCGACTCGCTCGATGCCGACCGCGACTTCCTGAAGAAGGGCGACGTCTTCACCGACGACCTGATCGACGGCTATCTCGAACTCAAGCGCGAGGAGCAGACGGCCTTCCTCATGGCCCCGCACCCCATCGAGTACGAGATGTACTATTCGGTCTGAGCGGGGGGCGCAGACGACGCAGCGCGCCGAACGCGCCCATCCCGCCTGAACGACCGCAACTGCGCGGCGGCCGTGCCTGTCCAGATCGTCGTCGGCCTCGCGCTCGGGGCCATACTCTTCTATCCGGCCATCCGCATCTGCCGGCGCGCCGGGCTGCGCTGGCCGCTCGCGCTCGTGGTGTTCGTACCCCTGGTCGGGCCGCTGATCCTGCTCGCGCTGCTCGCCTTCATGATCTGGCCGAGCGATCCTTACGGGAAGCGCTGAACCGTGGTCGGCGTCCTCCAATACCTCGCGGTCACGGTCATCATGATGTGGATGTTCTGGCGCATCTTCAGCAAGGCCGGGCGCAACCCCTGGTGGGCCTATCTCATGCTGCTCCCCATCGTGGGGCTCTTCATCCCGCCGGTCACGGTCGGACTCGCCCTCCTGATCGGCGTGCCCGTGATCATGATCTGGGTCTTCGCGTTCGTGCCGTGGCCCTCGATCGACAACCCGCGCCCGCTCCCCGATACGCCGGGCTACGATCCGCCGGAGCCGGAGCGCTTCACGGGCCGCTTCAGGCGAGCCACGCGGCCGAGCGAGACGGCGCGCCGGAGAAGCCGCGGGATCACCCGCCGGCTGGTGAGGAGACGAGACGATGAATGAGGCGCCGAAGAAGGTGGTGCTCGCCTACTCCGGCGGGCTCGACACCTCGGTGATTCTGCGCTGGCTGCAGGAAACGTATGGCTGCGAGGTGGTCACCTTCACCGCCGACATCGGCCAGGGCGAGGAGCTGGAGCCCGCGCGCGCCAAGGCGGAAACCCTCGGCGTGCGCGACATCCGCATCGAGGACCTGCGCGAGACCTTCGTGCGCGATTACGTGTTCCCTATGTTCCGGGCCAACGCGATCTACGAGGGCGTCTACCTGCTCGGCACCTCGATCGCGCGTCCGCTCATCGCCAGGCGGCAGATCGAGATCGCGCGCGAGACCGGCGCCGACGCGGTGGCCCACGGCGCCACCGGCAAGGGCAACGATCAGGTGCGCTTCGAGCTCGGCTACTACGCGCACGACCCCGGCATCCGGGTCATCGCGCCTTGGCGCGAGTGGGACATCGATTCGCGGGAGCAGCTGGTCGAGTACGCGGAGAAGCACCAGGTCCCGATCCCGCGGGACAAGCGCGGCGAGCCCCCCTACTCCACCGACGCCAACCTCCTGCACATCTCCTACGAGGGGAAGGCGCTGGAGGACCCGTGGGTGGCGCCGGACGAGAGCATGTTCACCCGCTCGGTCTCACCCCAAGAGGCGCCGGACCAACCGACCACGGTCGAGATCGAGTTCGAGGCCGGCGATGCGGTGGCTGTCGACGGAGAGGCGCTGAGCCCGGCGACGCTGCTGGAACACCTCAACGAACTCGGCGGTGCCAACGGGATCGGCCGGGTCGACCTGGTGGAGAACCGCTTCGTCGGCATGAAGTCGCGCGGCGTCTACGAGACCCCCGGCGGCACCATCCTGATCGCCGCCCACCGCGCCATGGAGAGCCTGACCCTCGACCGCGCCGCAGCCCACCTCAAGGACGAGCTGATGCCGCGCTACGCCGAGCTTGTCTACAACGGCTTCTGGTTCGCGCCCGAGCGCCGCATGCTGCAGGCGGCGATCGACGAGAGCCAGAAGGGCGTTACCGGCACGGTGCGGCTCGCGCTCTACAAGGGCTCGGTCTCGGTCGAGGGCCGCAAGGCGCCCGTGAGCCTCTACAGCGCGGAGCACGCGACCTTCGAGGCCGATTCCGTCTACGACCAGCGCGACGCCGAGGGCTTCATTAGGCTCAACGCGCTGCGCTTGCGGCTGGGCAGGACGGGCGAAGACGGGTAGCTCGACTTCCCGCCGCTGAAGTTTGCCCGGTTCCTATCACGGGTTGTCGGCTGCCTCCGTGCCGGCTTTCGACGCATCAGCAAGGATTCCGTGGGTCTGCGCCCACTCTCGCCACTCGACCTGTTCTTCGTCCACTGCCTCGAGCCTGTCGGTCAACGCGTGATTGTCACTGAATATCATCAGGTTGTCGCAAGACCAGCGGGCCGAGGGAGCAATGAGTCCGTCGAACCCCAAGAAGACAAGAGCCGCGCCGATTTTCTGCGTTCGGTCGTAGTCCCGCTCCCCGTAGCGCGCCAAATCCACCCCGAGCGAGCCGAGATCGGCACGCACAAGCCGAATCGTCCGTGTCGCCGAAACGGCGAGGCGCGTCACCTTTAGCGAGCGCGGTCCCGGTATCGGCGTCAGTTGCGCCAGAAACGAGGCGACCTCGGCGATCGCGCCATCGCGCTCGAGGCTGGTATAGAGAATGGAATGTCCAGCCTCGCCGTTGGACGGTAGCGACCATCGCCCGCCGCTGATGGATGCCGCGACCGGATCCGCGCTCGTGCGTGTTGCCCGGAAGACCTCACCCTCGAAACGTTCCGAATGAAATTCACTCAGGCGATCCAGGAGCTTCGGATCGTGGATCATGCTCGAAAGGTTGAATCTGACTAAACGTACACACCGTCGCGGAGTTGATTGACCAGCCGTCGTACTTCATCGATCCGCCCGGCCTGGATCAACTCGGCCGGCGATAGGCCCTTCAAGAGCTTTTGCGGCGCAAATATCCACTGGCGGGCCTCGTTCGGCTCGTAAAAGTCCGATAGCTGGTCGACGATGAACTCCAACTCGAGAAGGGTCTTTTCGGTTCTTGCGTGGGGATAGGCGCGGCCCTGATTCCAGCGCGACACCGTCTCCGGTCGTGTCCCTAGCAGGTTGGCCACCTCGACATGCCGCATCGCACCCTTGGCGGAGATCGACCCCAATCGCCTCGCGATTGCACCGCTCACTGCTGCTTCTTTCGCTCTTGCCATCGTGCACCGGGATTCAGGGACAGTGCCTGCCCGTCATAAGCTGAACTTGCGTTTTTGAATGTACTTTATATTGACATTATCATTGATATGTCAAGAAGGAGGCATTGGCGCGGCGTCACTCCGGCTCGTCGATCCCGTGGCGGCGGCAGGCAGCGGTGAGCGTGTTCTTGAGCAGGCAGGCGATGGTCATGGGTCCGACGCCGCCCGGCACCGGCGTGATCCAGCCCGCGTTCTCCACCGCCTCCTCGAAGCAGACGTCGCCCACCAGCCTGGTCTTCTCGCCCGCGGGCACCCGGTTGATGCCGACATCGATGACCGCGGCGCCAGGCTTCACCCAATCGCCCCGGATCATCTCGGCCCGCCCCACGGCGGCGATGAGGACATCGGCGCGCCGGCATTCGCCCGGCAGGTCCTGGGTGCGCGAATGGCCGACGGTGACGGTGCAGTGCTCGCGCAGCAGCAGCGACGCCATCGGCTTGCCCACGATATTGGAGCGGCCGACGATCATCGCCCGCTTGCCCTTCAGCTCGCCCACGAAGTGGCGCAGCATCAAGAGGCAGCCCAAGGGCGTGCAGGGCACCAGGCTGTCCTGACCCGTGGTGAGCCGGCCCACGTTGACGGTGTGGAAGCCGTCCACGTCCTTGTCCGGGTCGATGGCGTTGATGATCGCGTTGGAATCCACCTGATCCGGCAGCGGGAGCTGCACCAGGATCCCATGCACCGCGTCGTCGGCGTTCAGCCTCTCGACCGTCTCCAGCACCTCCTGATGGCTCGCGCTGTCGGGCAGGCGGTACTCCTGCGAGTCCATGCCGGCGGCGACGGTCGCCTTGCCCTTGTTGCGGACGTAGACGTGGCTGGCAGGGTCGTCGCCCACCAGCACAACCGAGAGCCCCGGCACGAGGCCGTGGCTCTCCTTCACGAGCGCCGCCTTGCGCCCGACCTCGGCCCGGATGTCGGCCGCAAATGCCTTGCCGTCGATGATGACTGCGTCGCTCATGGGAGTTCCTCGTTAGGGGCTGGACGCGATCCGATCCGGCGGGCGCACGGGCGCGCCGGCCTCGGACGACTCATGGAACGATATTGCTCACGATGAGATCGCGGAGGAAGTAGAGGATCAGAATCAGGATGACCGGCGATATGTCGATGCCGCCGAGGTTGGGGATGATGCGCCGAATTGGCCGGAGCGGGGGTTCGGTGATGCGGTGGAGGAAGCTCAGCAGCGTGAACACGAAGCGGTTGCTCGTGTTGATGACGTTGAACGCCACCAGCCAGCTGAACACCGCCGATGCGATCAGCAGATAGATGTAGATCGAGAAGACGGCGTGGATGAGGTCGGCCAACGCGTTCATCGCCGGGCGCGTCTCGGTGATTGCGGGGCGGGAGGCAGAATCCGGGGCCGGAGTATATCGCAGGGCCCGGCGGGTGCGAGTCCGTTATGCGTGCGGGCCGGAGACGGAGAGTGGCAGCACCTCAGAGGGACCACGCGGCGCGGATGCGCTCGCGCAGGCCGATGAGGCGTTCGCACGGCTCGTTGGCGAAGACGAAGCGCAGGTAGCGGCCGGCATGCTCCTCGCTGCCCCATCCGGTCATCGGCGTTGCGGCGACCTTGCCTTTCTCGAAGAGCTGCTGCGACGCCTCGGCCGGGCTCATGCCGAGCGCGACCGTATCCATCAGGAGCGACCAGCCGCCATCCGGGCGAATGACGGGCAGATCGGAGAGCTCCTCGAGAATCACGTCCCGCCGGGCCTGCCATTCGGCGACCGCCGCGGCGATGCCGTCGTCCTCTGCTGTGAGCGCCGCGGCAGCCCCCGGCATGCCGATGCCGACCTGGCAGACCACGTTGGTCAGGCTGACCAGCCCGATGTCCTTCATGATATCGGCCGGCCCGACGATCCAGCCGACCCGCCAGCCGATCATCCGGTATTCCTTGGAGACGCTGCCGACGGTCACGGTCCTCTCGGCGAGGCCCGGCATACGGGCCGGATGCAGGGTCGGTGCCGACCCGAACAAGATCCGCTCCATCGCCGCGTCGTGCAGGAGCCAGGCGCCGGTCTGCTGCGCGATATCGGCTATCGCCTGCCATTCCTCGGCGGTGTGGACGATGCCGCTCGGCATCGATGGGCTCATGGAGAGCACGACCCTGGTCTTCGCGCTCGCGGCCTCGGCCAGCGCCTCCAAGTCGAGCCGCCAGCCGCCGTCGACCACCCTGAGCGGTACCAGGCGCGGCACCCCGCCGGCGAGGCGGATGCGGTTGATGAGGCCGGCGTAAGCCGGATCGCTGATGATGACCTCGTCGCCGGGTTCCAGCATGGCAAGCAGCGCGTTGAGGATGCCCGAGAGCCCGCCCGCCGAGATCACGCACTGCGCCCGCCAGTCGTAGGCAATGCTGGTGTCGGCCTCGAGCCGCACCACCACCGCCTGCCTGAGCGCGTCGGTGCCGAGGAAAGGCAGGTAGCTGTTGGCGTCGTCGCGCGACGCGGCAGCGCGGGTGGCGTCGATGGCGGCTTGCGGCGGCGGGATGTCGGTATCCAGGTTCTCCAGCCGCAGCATGTCCGGATCGTGCGCGGCATCCGCCGCGTCGCCCATGCGGTCGACGCCGATGCCGGGAATGTCGCGCAGTCGAGAGACCGTCATCGCCTACTTGCCGTAGCGCTGGACGCTCGGGGCGCTCAGTCCCCGTGCGGCGGAATGAAGTTGGACCAAGCCATGACGTAGGGGTGGGAACTGACCTCGACGATGGTGCCCCAAGGGT
The DNA here is from genome assembly GCA_022826345.1 of Alphaproteobacteria bacterium. The sequence continues at coordinate 774 of JAJDVB010000007.1, read as the reverse complement.
CTTCGCAATAGCAGATCTTGTAGGGCTTGTCGGGCCAGAGCTGCCAGACCTGGCTGCGCTGGCGCCCGCCGCTTTCATCGATCCGTTTCACCAGGCCCTCGATATCGGGATCGAGGATGCAGATGTGGTAGATGCCGTCCTTCCAGTAGGCGAAGTTGTTGTCCTGCCGCTCGTTGGCGACGAACTGGAAGAGCTCGATGCCGACACCGTCGGCGGTCGCCAGGTGGGCGATCTTCATCCCCTGGAAGTCCGCGCCATAAATGTCGGCGACGATCTGGCCGAAGTAGCTGCCGTCGGCGTAGCCCTCCACGGGCTCCATCAGCACGTAGCAGCCGAGGATGTCGCGGTACCAGGCGACGGCTGCATCGATATCCGGCACCGAAATGCCGACATGATCGAGCGCCCGCGCTGGCCCCTTCACCGGAGCCGTCGGGCCGCGCTGACTGTCTCCTGAACTCGTTTCGTCCGTCATGCCCATTCTCCCTGGCCGGCAGCTCTATCGATTAGTGCACGGCCGCACTAGAGGTGGCGCTCGGTGCAGCACGTAATTTCAACGACGCACCGACCCAATAAGCTCTGCAGTGAGCTCGTGGCGTTCATCGCATATCTCTACCAGCTCGCGGCTGGGCGCCGTCTGATACCGGGCGCAATTCATATGAACCGATACGGTGAGGCATTGGGATCATCACGATGGCGCGACGGCCCAGTTGCGCCGGGTCGTGTTCGTGATCACGTCGGGCTGGTCGGTCAGCCATTGCCACCCCGTCAAGCAGG